>CAZXVX010000023.1:0-31092 GCA_964644105.1 uncultured Occallatibacter sp.
CGCCGCCAATCGCCGGATTGCAGCTCATCTGCGCAATCAGATCCAGGTTCATGGTAATGAGCGCCGTCTTCATGCCCATGCGCGCCGCCGCCATCGCCGCCTCGCATCCGGCGTGCCCCGCGCCAACCACCACCACGTCGTATTGTTCGGTAAATGCCATTCAGCTCCAAAGGCCAACAAGGCTATTCTACGAATTCCAAGCTAACCACGCACCACACGCCGCCATTCCTCTATAATGAGGCCGTTGGAAAAATTCCACAAAGATCGAAGGTGAAACGGCTAAATGGCTTTCTGTTCATGCGGCCAATCCACGGAGGAAGGGACGACACTCTGCCCGCGTTGCGAGGCTCTGCACATCCTTGGCCTCGGAATGGAGGCTGTGGACAGTGATATCAGGAGCACCTATCGCCTGCTCTCCAAGGCTTGGCAGCCGGAGAACTTTGCCGACGACCAAAAGCTAAAGGACTCCGCTGAAGCCAAGCTGAAGGACATTCAATCCGCCTTCGAGTTTCTTACTTTGACCTCTACGGATCGAGTCACGGCCAAACGGCCAATCTATCTTTCCACCCGGCTGGCCGCCGCTGCATCGGTTCCTGAACCGGTCTCAGATTTGCGTGCAGCCTTCGGCCATGTTGCCGCGCCGCCGGTGACTCCGCCCAGTCAGGCTCCGGCAACTGCTGTTCTTCCCGTGGGTGCTCCGGCCGAAGAGCCTTCGCAATCAACTCCCAAGCCTGGGATGTCTTGGCAGAAATACAAGATTCCATTGGCATTTTTGGCTGTGATTGCCGTTCTCGCTTGCCTTCTGTTGGTATGGACTTCAGCAAGTTCAAACTCTTCCTCGGACTCTTCGGCGGGCTCGCCCACGGGTCCAGGTGCAAAGATCAAACACAAAAACCCTCTGATAGGGCTGCTTGCGTTTGTATTGGACACCATCGACCCGCAACCGTCTTCGCAGTTTGCAAAAACTTTACCCTCGACCTCGCAGGCTGCAACCTTCAGCGCGCAAGACGCCACGCCTCAGGCAACCGCAACCGGCGAAGCGACCTCGTCCGGAGATGCAAAAATCCCGCAGCCGGGAAAGAGCCGAACCGCCGCCCACGGCGATCAATCCGCCTCGACGCATAACGCTCCGGCGGAAGGGTTCAAACTCAAGCCTTACATCACCGTAGGTTCCACGCGCGCCGAGGTGATCGCTCTCGAAGGAAATCCAACTGCTTCCTCTGAAAACAAACTCGTCTACGGAAGGTCGGAGTTGATTCTTAAAGACGACGCGGTGGTAAGTTGGCGAATCGATCGCGCCACATCGCCTTTGCGCGTCAAGCTCTGGCCTCGCGTCTATGTCGATCCCTATCTGGATTTCTTTACCGTCGGCTCAACCAAGGACGAGGTCATCAAGGTCCAGGGAACCCCGACGGCCTTCACCGAGGATCAGTTCGAGTATGGCGGCTCAATCATCTATTTCAGCAACAATCGCGTCACCCGCTGGAAGAACGACCCGGCCTCCGTCACTCTCTGGGCCCGATAGCTTGCATTGACGCGCCTGTTGATTGTAGATACAATGTAGTATATACGGAGGTTGGATTGCGCTGGATCTGGGATCCCATTAAGGCGAAAACTAACCTTGCCAAGCACAAAGTCAGCTTTGAATTGGCAGAACGCGCTCTTGGCGACCCATTTTGTATTTCGATTCCCGATCCGTATCCCAATGAAGAACGGTGGAGAACTCTTGGTTCGCCTACTGTAAATGGAGCCGTGGTTCTATATGTCGTCCACACTTGGCCCGAGAACGAAACCGGAAGAATCATCAGCGCGCGAAAGGCGGAGAATCATGAGAGGCGAGAGTATGAAGAGAGGTAATCCGGAGCCGCTGACGCCGGAGTTGCAGGCCGAACTGGAGATTTTGGCCTCCATGCCGGAAAGCAAGATCGACACAACGGAAATGCCGCCCATCACCGATTGGAGCAACGCCGTACGCGGTGGGTTCTATCGCCACGTCAAGCGCCCGCTCTCGCTGCGCGTGGACGCCGATGTCCTCTTCTGGTTCCAGCGCCAGGGACAAGGCTACCAAACCCGCATGAACTCCGCCCTGCGCGAGTATGTCGAGCGGCATAGAGAACACGCTTAACAGCCTGTGATGAAGGCCAGGTTTTGAAAGGGCACGACCTAACAGCCTGCGGAAAAACTCACGAGCGAGTCTGTTTTGTATCAGGGCACGACTTCAGTCGTGTCTCCATGAGCCTTCGGCTCACTCAAGTGGATGAAAACACATCTGCGGCATTCGCCCCGGAGGGGCGACATGAGAATAGCCCAGGGCCGGGGTCCCCACGGACAGGTCTTTGTCCGTGGGGTGGTAGGGTGGAGCGCAGCGGAACCCTGGGTAGGATACAGAGACACATGTACTAGCCCCGGAGGGGCGACCGAAATCCCCCAAAGATTCTAAAGGAGGTAGGCCGCGTTTTCAGTCGCGCCCTTTCAAAACATTATTTTCATCACGGGCTACTATATCTTCCGTAATCTCTTTCCCTTGTTCCCTCAATAAAACAAATACTTCCGCCAGCGATCATCTCCCCGCCCCAGCATGCGCATGATCTGCCGGCTGGTGTGCAGCGAGAAGGCGCGCGGCTCGCGCAATAGCACCATGTCATCGATCTCGCTGAGCAGCCGGTTGCCCTTTTGGTGATTGCACTCCGGGCAGCAGGCCACCAGATTCTCCCAGGTCGAACTGCCGCCGCGCGAACGCGGAATCACGTGATCCAGCGTCAGATCGCCGGGAGGCAGCACCTCGCCGCAATACTGGCAGGTGTTGCGGTCGCGCAGCAGAATATTTTTGCGCGAGAGGGCGCGCGACTGGTACGGGATGCGACGGTACTCCAGCAACCGGATCACCGAAGGCATGGGGATGCGGCTGCGCTGCGCGTGAAGCGTCAGCCCGTGCTCCTCCTCGGTGCGCGCAATGCCCTTGAGCACCAGCACCAGCGCCCGCCGCGCGCCGCAGATGTTGATCGGCTCATAGGAGGCGTTCAGCACCAGCACCGGCATCTGCAAGATTTGAGTCGGCTGGGTCGTGGCTTGTTCCCCGGCCAGGGCCGTGGCCCGAGCGATGGATTTCTGCTTGCGCGCGTGAATCATGGCTTTTCCCAGCGACATCCTTGATCCCCTTATGAAAAAAATGGTTGGCCGTGCGATGAAAGTTGAAGCTCTTCTTGCAGTCTTTCGGCCGACGCATCGCCGGTCAGTCTCGTGTTGCCCTCCATTCCGTCGAAGAGCGAGGAAGTAACCCGGCGACCGTCGCGCAGAGTGCCGGCACGTGCCAGTGTGGCCACCCAAACCGAAGCCGCTCCCGCGCGGAGCAGTTCCTGAGAGGCGGCGCGCACGGTTGCGCCGGTGGTCAGAATGTCGTCAATCAGCAGGATGTGCTTGAGCCGCACTGCCTCGGAATTGGAGACCGTAAAAGCGCCGCGCACATTCAGCCGGCGCTGGTGTTGGGTCAGACCGGCCTGGCTCTCGGTGGCCCGCAGCCGCATCAGAGTTGAGGAAGCCAGCGTCAGTCGCCACTCAGGATGCGTTTTGCGCAGAACAGCCAACGCCGCCGCAGCCAGCGAACGCGCCTGGTTGAAGCCGCGATCGGCAAACTTCGAGCGATGCAGCGGCACCGGAATCACTAGCATCTCGGAGGGCGCCTGGCCGACCAATTGGCTGATTGCCTCGGCCAACATTCGGCCCAGACCATGCGAGGCGGCGTGCAACCGGTCATACTTCAGCGCATGAATGGCTGCCTTCATGCGGTCCTGATAAGGTCCGTAGGCCACCGCGCGCACAAAGGGCGGAGTGGCCAGCCGGCAGGCCCGGCAGACTCCGGTGCTTGAAGGACCAGCCAATACCGGCGCGCTCAGCACGTCGCCGCAGCGCGCACACAGATCACCGCTCTGAACGGGAAACTCCGTCCAGCAAAGAGCGCAAATGGGCACGGATGAGAGATGCGGCAGGGGAGAGCCGCAGAGGACGCACGAGGCAGGAAAGAGGGCGCAACTTATGGCGTCTGCGGGACTTCGGAGCACGCGAGCCACCGCGCGCCAACGGGAAGTCTCCGAAGGCGGAACGTCGAACGTCAGTGAACCGGAGTCCCTGCGGAAGACGCACCTCGCTTCCGGCGGCAAACGCAACGCCAGCCGCCATGCCGACAGTATAACCGCAGAGGGCTGATGATTCCAGCGCAATTCCAATCATCTTTACGCTATGATCTGTAAGTGAGTGCATTTAAAAATTGCAAGCGGAAGATGGAATGAGGTTGATTTGAGCAGGCTGGCCGACTTAAGAGAGTCCTCGTCTCACCTTATGCCCACCCGCCCAGGCCACTTGCCGTCACTCGACGGCCTTCGAGCTATTTCAATTGCTCTGGTTCTGCTCGGTCACCTCAGCGGAACGCGGAATTTCGGAAAGCTCGATCTGGGCATTGGGGATTATGCCCACCTGGGCGTCGTTGTCTTTTTTGTCATTTCAGGATTCTTGATCACACGCCTCCTGCTGTTGGAATTTGAAAAGCGCGGAAGCGTCTCTCTCAAACTCTTTTATGCGCGCAGGGCGCTCCGCCTTTTTCCGGCCGCATATGCATTTATCGCCTGTGTATGGCTGTTATGGATGGCTGGCATTGTGCACCTTCGTCCCGCGGATATCTGGCACGCGGTTACCTACACCATGAATTATCTTCCAGACAGATCCTGGCAGGTCGGCCATTTGTGGTCGCTCTCCAATGAAGAGCAGTTTTATCTGATCTGGCCCTGCGCGTTCGTATTCATTCTGCCGCGCCGCGCGGGATGGGTCGCCACTGGAGTGATTCTATTCGGACCCGTTGCGCGCGCCGCCGGATGGCTTCTTCTGCGCAAATCACCCTACGGTGAGCTGGAACTGTTCCCCATGGTTGCCGATACACTGGCCACGGGATGCCTGCTGGCAACAATCAGCGGCTGGCTGGAAACAAAAAAATGGTATCTGCGGCTCTTCCATCCCGTTTTTTCATTTGGGTTGATTGCGCTGGTTCTTTTGATCAATCGCTACTCGGGCTACACGGTAGTGAATGTCTTCGGCACTTCCATACTCAACGTGAGCTTGGCGATCCTTATTCATCGCAGCGTCTACTATTCACACGATTGGATGGGCCGCTTCCTGAATTGGAGGCCGGTGGCGTTTGTCGGACTGCTCAGTTATTCAATTTATCTGTGGCAGCAATTGTTTCTCAACCGCAATTCAGGAGCTTGGGTCAACGCCTTCCCGCAGAACCTGTGCTTTGCCATCGCCGCGGCGCTGGGTTCTTATTTCCTGCTTGAGAAGCCATTCCTTCGCTTGCGCCGTCGCTTGCGCACAGAGGAATAACCGGCTTAACCCCGCTGCTTTCTTCCGAAGTAAATCAGTCCGCCGCCGATCGCCATACCGGCAAGACCCAGAATCGGCGGAATGCTCACCACTTGATTCTCGGTGTCGTCCACTTGCATCAACCCCATATCCGGAGCCTGGTTCAGGGGCGTATAGAAGAACCTTCCATAAAGGATGACCGATAATCCGGCAATGAGCATGAGAATTCCGCAAATTTTCATGGAGTTCCTTTCTATTGCAAACAGATACCGGCTGAATTTCGCAGAGCTTTACAGCAGGTTGCGATTCTCCGCAGTATTGATTGCGTGGCGATTCGGTTCAGCTTCATGCGGTGCAGTGGTGCTGTCCAATGCTTCGCGTACAGCATCCTTCAGCTTGCCCCTGGAGGTTTCGACTTTGCCTATGATCTCCTGCACAACGCCTTCGGCCTGAGTGTTTACGTTGCCGGTCCACCCTCCCACACGACGTTTTGCTCCGCCCACGGCTTGGTCAACCGCGCCTTTCACTTTGTCTTTGTTCATCTGCACTCCTCTACCCTTACTGTCGCGCCTCGGCGGAGGCGGAAGCTGGCCAAAATGGAACACTGCGGCATCCTTTTCATTTTTCCTGAGCGCCACGAGAGCCTGGCTTCTGGCGCTCGGTCCAGCTTGTCTTGATCTTCTCGTAAGTAGACTGCATCTCATCCAGCTCCAGATCGCTCAGTTTTTCAATGTCGATCAACTGATTGCGCGCCTTGTCCATGGCCCGAATCAATTCATTCAGTTTCAAATGGATGGCGCGCGCATCGCGGTTCTGCGTGTTCTGGATCAAGAAGACCATCAGGAAGGTCGCAATCGACGTTCCTGTGCTGATCACCATCGCCCAGTTATTTGAGAAATGAAAGAGTGGTCCAGTGGCGATCCACGCCACAACCACCAAGCCCGCACCAGCAAATGCCCACGTTGACCCCAGCCACCCGGAGACCGCGGCGGCGAATCGGCCAAAATGGCCATGCACCGTGAGCTCCGGCGCTTCAATGGTGGGTGGCTTCATCGATTCGCCCTCCTTGATCTGGCTTGGTTTGAACGATACGTGAGTCAGGCAAAGAGAATCTGTCGCAAATGAAGCACGCGAGACATAAGTATCAACGTCGGCCATGGAGGAATATGGGTTTAGGTCGAACCTCTTGCAAAATTGTCTTCAGCTCGCCATTAAGCGTCAGGGCACGACTTCAGTCGTGCCGAAAACGGCCTTTTGCGATTCCGGCTTTAGCCGCTGCGGAATTGCAAATAACAGGAAACAAGGATACGCAGCGGCTAAAGCCCAAGATCTTTTTGCTGAACTAGCGGCACGACTAAAGTCGTGCCCTGACGCCTCTCGCAATCTCCATGGAATTTTGCAAGAGGCTCGGTCGAATGAATATTACGCGGAATGTTTAATAACCCGATCTCCCACCCTCGCCGCGCCTTTATCGTGGCGGCAAGAGTGGGATACTACGAAGTCAACACTGCAAAAACAGTTGAGATGCTATAAGAGATTGAACTCTTATGGCTTAAAATACCCCTGCCAGAAAAACCTCTCCAGGGCGCGCAAGTTCTTTCTTCTCGCCCATTGAGGTCAGAATGACCGGCGAGAGTGTCATCACCGGGCAGTGCGCTTGCGCCAGCACCTTGTAGACCGCCCCGTGGCAAGTGATCGCGGCAAAGGCCGACGCACCCTGCGCGCCCAGAACGATCAAGTCAGCCTGCTCCGCGCTGCTCCAGTAAAGCAACTCTTCGGATGGATCGCCCGGCACAACAATGGTCTGCGTTTCCACGCTGCTCACCAGTCTCGCCGGAATCAGCTCGCGCATCTGAGCTTCAGTCTCATCCATCGACCGGCGGGAGTGAACCTCCTGCCGGTCCTGAGGCCGGATCACGTGCTGCAAGATCAGCCGGGCGTTTTGCTCCGAAGCCAGCTCTGCCGCAAAGGCAACCACCGCCGGGCTGGATTCATGCAGGCTGACGCCACACAATATCGTGCGCGTGGCAAAGTTGCGATAGCGGCCGCTCACCACCCGCGGTCCAATCACGCAGGTCGGTGTCCGCGCGGTGCGCAGCACGGCCTCGGCTACCGACCCTACCAGAAGTTTACCTACCAGTCCAGGTGAGTGCGTGCCCATCACCACGCGGTCTATCGCCCGGTCCTTCTCTTGCACACGCAGATATTCGATGATCTCTTCAGCAGGCAACCCCGGTCGAACGATCGCTTCACATTCGATGCCCGCCTCATGCGCTCGCTCCACCAATGGCGCCAGTTGTTCCAATTCAAGGCGGCCTGCGGCGACACTGTCATACGAACGGAGGCCTGACCCCACGGAAGTGGTCACCACCACCGACTCATACGCGTGAAGAAGAATGAGTTTTGCGCCGAACTCCACGGCTTGCGCCAATGCAAAGCTGAAAGCCTTTTCATTGACCGGTAACTCTGCGGCAAAAAGAACGGTGGAGGGCTTGCTCCAACCGGGCTTGAAGATGATGGCCATAGGAATCTCCTCGTACTCTATTGAACCCGCCCGGACCTGCCTTCATCTGAGCCTGGCCAGTAATACAACATCGAATGAAATCAACAGTTTCGGAATCATATCCAAATTCAGGCGTTCAGCGTGCCGAAAACCCGATCTCAGAATCAAAAGTAAAAAATTCAGCAGCGGACATGCGAAAAGAGAATGACGCGTTTTTTGGGAATTCGTTCGTCGGTTACAACCCTGTTCGTTGGTTTTCGCAACAAAGTGATCCATATCACATCCAGCAGAGCATCTTAGCTGCTCTTCTGGAGCTGGATCGAGGCGCTTCGCTGCCGGCTTCGTTTTTATGGCGCTCTGTCGCTGGCTTTCATGGTGATTCCTTCACGCAGGGAAAATCATCTTATCGGCTGCGGCTTGGTTTCCTATAATGACGAAAGTCAGTGCCGCCCCGGCGTTGCATCTTTCCCGTCACGCCTGCCCCGATTCCGCTGGAGGTCCTATGCAACCGATGCACAACATTCCCGCCCGTGGCGCGTTGAACTTTGACGAAACCCCTTTCCTCGCTATCTGGGAGGTCACGCAGTCCTGCGATCTGGCCTGCAAGCACTGCCGCGCCGCCGCCCAGCCCATCCCGCATCCCGACGAGCTGACCAACGCCGAGGGCAAGGCACTCATCGATCAGATTGCCGCCATGGGCATTCCCATCTTCGTCTTCACCGGAGGCGACCCGATGAAGCGCAAAGACGTCTTCGAACTGATCCGCTATGCCGCTGACAAAGGCGTGCAGGTTGCGCTCACCCCCAGCGCCACGCCACTGCTCACCCGCGAAGCCATCTTCAAGCTCAAGGATGCCGGTCTGGTTCGCCTGGGAATCTCGCTGGACGGTTCCACTCCTGAGATCAACGACACCTTCCGCGGCATGCCCGGCGCATACGCCCGCACCATTCAGGCGATCCAATGGGCCAATGAGGCCGGCATTCCCATCCAGGTTCACTCCACCATCAGCCGCCACAACGTCAACGATCTGGACTCGCTCTGCGCTCTTTTTGAACGGCTGGCCATCGTGATGTGGAATGTTTTCTTCCTGGTTCCCGTCGGCCGAGGCCAGCTCGGCGACCTGCTCAGCGGCGAAGAGTTCGAGCAGGTCTTCGGCAAAATTTACGAGCTCTCCCACCGCGTCAACTTCCAGATCAAAACCACTGAAGCCATGCACTATCGCCGCTACCTCCTGCAACATAATCTGGAGGAGCGCAGGATGGGCCACGGTCATCCCGGTGCGGCTCAATCCTACGAGCCCGGCGCGCCCACTTCTGACGCGCAAACCCGCACCGCCAGTTGGGCGACGCGCCGCGTCAACGACGGCAAAGGCTTTCTCTTTGTCTCGCATGTCGGCAATGTCTATCCCAGCGGCTTTCTGCCCATCCATGCCGGCAACGTGCGTGAGACCCCGCTGGCCTCGATCTACCGCAACGCCCCCATCTTCAAATCCTTGCGCGACACCAGCAAGCTCGAAGGCAAGTGCGGCGCCTGCGAGTACAAAGAGATCTGCGGCGGCTCCCGCGCCCGCTCCTATGCTCTTACCGGCGACCCGCTGGCCCAGGAACCTTGCTGCATCTACCAGCCCAAACACTGGGATGCGCAACTGGAGAACGAAGCCGCCATGCTTGCTTCCGCGCTGAGCGAGTAGAAGAGAAGGCAGGTTTTTCTGCCAGGGTCAGGCTTACGATCCGGCTCATCCTTTTAGCCTCCACTGCCGATACTTTCTTCAGTCGGAACTTTTCATCTGGAGGACGCATATGGCGTTGATGAATTTTGGGCCAAACTACTCTGTGGGAGTGCAAGCTGTCGACGGCCAGCACAAGGTTCTTTTTGACATCATTAACGAACTGCACGGGGCGATGATGAAAGGCCAGGCGCAGAGCTTGACCGGACCGCTGCTCAAGAAACTGGCTGACTATACGCGCAACCACTTCTCGGCGGAAGAGGCGATGATGGCCTCCGCCAAGTATCCCGGTCTGGATGCCCATAAAGCCAAGCATCGCGATCTGGTCAAACAGGTCGAGGATTACATTGCGCGCTTCGAAAAGGGCGAGATCACGATCAATCTTCACCTGCTCAACTTCCTGCGCGACTGGCTCACGAATCACATTCAAAAGGTAGACAAGGAGTACGGTCCCTGGCTGAATGAACATGGAGTGCATTGACCTGCACGCTGGAGAAAGTCATGGTCAATGGAACCCCAATCCCGGCCTCCGCTCTGGGCAATTCGCTGGCGACAAAACAACTTCGTCCGCTGCACGATGACGATCTGATGATCTGGAGCGAAAAGATCAGTGCAGGCGTGGGCCTTCTTGATACCGAGCACCAGGATTTGTTTGACGCGATCAACGATCTGCATCTTGCGGTAATCGGTCATGAGGATCGTGAATCAGTCGGCTCGCTGCTGAACAGGGTTGCCGGGCAAACGCGCGCTCATTTTGCCTCGGAAGAATTCTTGATGGCGAGCCTCAACTACAACGGCAAGGCGCTGCACGCCCTCAAGCATCAGCATCTGCTCGATCAACTGGATGCCTTTACCGCCCGCTTCAATCGCGGCTTTGAACTCAATCAACACTCGCTCGTCTTCATACGCGATTGGTTCATCCCGCACATCCTGGACGCCGACGTCAACTTCGGTCATTGGTACCGCGAGCACTGCCTCAAATAAATTTGGCTACCAGAGTCCAGGTATCAAGCGAAAACGTGTTTGTGCCGCGAATTCAGGATAGCCCGGTAGATTCTGCACGAGAAAGCTGTCCTCGCGAGCCGTCCGCCAGACAAGCAACACCAGGATCAGAGCCGCAACCACCAGCGACCATCCGGAGCCCAATAGGAGCGCCGTCGCCGGATAGATCAAGAACATGCCCACGTACATCGGATGGCGCACAATGCGATAGGGGCCCGTTGAAATCACTGCGTGGTTGCGTTCCGTCTGGATGCGAACCGTCGCTTCGGCAAAGCGATTCACCGCCATCACCCAGCCAATCAATCCCATCGCCGATCCAAGAAGCAAAACCCCCGGCAGCACACACCAAAGCGGCAACGGACACCAGCGGAAGCGGACAGCATCCAACCCGGCAACGACCAATTGAAGATAGGTGAGCGGAAGAAATAGCCAGTAAAACAGCTTGTCGAAGCCTTGTGTCTCTTTGAAATTCGGCTTGGCGCGCGCACGCATCAATCCCGGACTAAAGTGTTGAGCCAGCGCCACCGCGACAAGGATACTGAGCACATAGACCGCGCAAGCCGCCCAGCCCCGCTTCCAATCCAGGCGTCCCGCACTGGCGAAAAGTATGAATATCCAGAGTAGCGTCGGCAAAAAGGCCTGAGCAGCCTTTCCAATGTGCTTCAGAATGCCCGATCTGACTTTGGCTTCCGGCAAAGATACGTTAGGGTCTTGCATATTCGTCCTCTGTCTTGCGGTTTTCAACCCTCGAACAATAACTGCGCATCTGCCCAAAGCGGCGCCACCGGTCTAGGCTCCGAGGCCAGCTCATAGATCAGCCGTTCCAGCACCAGCCGCTTGTCTGGCGGCGAGGAGCGCAGCTCCAGATCGGCGCGGGCAATCAGCCGCAACGCCCGCGTCAACTCGCGCCGGCTCTTGTAGCGCCGCGCCTGGCGGATCAGATCGTCGGCAGCGAAGGGCGGCATACGAAAGCCCTGCCAAAGCGCCTGCCAGATCGCCCGCGAATCACGCACATTCTTTTCCAGGATTACCAGCATCTGGCGGAAGGTCTTGGCCAGCATAAACAGATGGCCGATCGCCGCGTCCTCACCGGCGTCCGAGCTGTTCAGCAAGCCTTGCAGCAGCGCCAATGCCTTCGCCCGGTTGCGCGCGCTGATGGCGTCGGTCAGCTCGTAAAGCGAGCGCTGCTTGGCAGAGAGCACCATCGTTTCAACGTCGCCCAGCGTGATTTTGCCCCGCCCCTGCGTAAACAGCAGCAGCTTCTCCAGCTCTGACGAGATCATCATCATATCCGCGCCCAGCGCATCCACCAGTTCGCGCGCCGCGTCAGTCTCCACGCGCGCCCCCTGCTCCTGCGCGGTGGCCGTCACCCAACGCATCGCATCCTCTTCATTCACCTGTGCCAGCTCGACCATGCCGCAGTGCTGGCCCAGCGTCTCGGTCAGCCGCTCAAAGCGGTTCTTGTCGTCCATCTCCATGCGCCGCAGGTCCGAGGGAATATGCACAAAGTCGGCGATAAAGATGACCAGCGCCTGCGGATTGGGCGAGCGGAAGTAACGGTCGAGCGCGGCAAACTCATCCTTCTTGGCCCCGCGTGTATAAAGCTGCTTCACGTTGCGCACAAAGATCGCCTGAAAGGGAGCCATCAGCGAGGGCGACTGTGCGCGATCCAAAACCTCGAAGATTGAAAAGTTGCTCAGGTCCAGGTCGGACAGACAGAAGTCGCGCAGCTCGTCCGGCACAAAGGCATTCAGCACGGCCTTGCGGCAGCGATCCTGCAAAAAACCTTCGTCGCCCGCCAGCACGTAGCCGGACCTGAGCGGTCCCGTGCCCGCGCCGGCAGCCTCGATCTCCGCCACAAAGCGCCCCGTCGCCGTAAATCCCGCACCCCAGCGCGCGCCGCTCATCGCTATGCCTCCAGGCGATCGAATCTCTTCGTCATGCGCCTCCAGAATACTCCATCCGGTGCCACTTGCGGTGTAGCCGGTTGCTTGCGGTTCGCTCGCTTGAGCTTGAGTGGTACCCCTCGTCCCGGAGTCGAAGCCTTGTCCATCCAACTTGACTCACCAAAGGCAAACCTCCCGCCAACCTCTGTAATTGGAATGGCTTTGGATTCCGCCGCAGCGGGTTAGGTTAATCTAAACGTGTCTCTTTTCGCTGGCAAAAAAGATCCGGAATACACCTTCGGGAGTGAGCGCGCGCGGGCGCTATCCCGAACTTTGATTTTTGCGCCGATGCGAAAGTTTTTCGGAAAGGCAAATCATGGCCTGGTATTTTTGGTTCTTTTTTCTCTCCGGCTTTTGCAGCATTCTTTGTGAACTGATTTGGCTGCGCCTTTCGATGGCGCAGTTTGGCGTCACCACCGCGCTAACTTCCATTATTCTTTCGGTCTTTATGGCTGGACTCGGGTTAGGCTCCTGGCTGGCCGGAGCGCTTTTACGCCGCTTTCGACAGCGGATTGGCTCTCATGCCCTGCGCCTATACGGATTGCTTGAGTTCATGATCGGTCTCTCGGCTCTGGTGGTTCCCACCGAACTGGTTTGGGGACATCGATTGCTGGAGGCTTTGGCCGACAACACGGCCATCTCCTCAGGATCCTATTACCTGATCTCTGGATTGTGGCTATCGGCCACCATGATTCCCTTTTGCGCTTGCATGGGCGCAACCATCCCGGTGGCTATGTTCGCCATTCGCTGCCGCCAAATAGAGAGCGACAACCGCTCCTTCAGCTTTCTCTATCTGGCCAATGTCCTGGGCGCGGTGATGGGCTCCATTCTGCCGCTGCTGCTCATCGAGCCGCTTGGCTTTCATGCGACGCTGCGCATCGGCGCTGCGCTCAATATGCTGATTGCGGGAACAGCCTTTCTGCTCTCCCTGGCATCGCGCCCCATTCAGCCGCTTTCCCCAACCAGTTCCGCAAATATCTATGGTCCCGCGGACAATAGAAAGCGAATCTTGCTTCTGCTCTTCGCTACTGGACTGATTACAATGGGGATGGAGTTGATCTGGATTCGGCTTTTTACGCCCTATATCGGTCAGGCGGTCTATTCCTTTGCTTTGGTTTTGGCCTCTTACCTGCTGGCCACATTTGCCGGCTCGCATTTTTACCGTTTCTGGAGCCTCGGTCACAAGCAGGAAAGCCGGCTCACCTGGATTTCACTGGCGCTTCTCGGAGCGCTGCCTCTGCTCACCGCGGACGCTCACCTAACTTTGGATCTGTTGCCGCGGGTGCTGCTGGGCGTGATGCCCTTTTCCGCCATGACCGGTTTCCTGACGCCGATGCTGGTGGACCGGTGGTCGGGCGGCGATCCTGACCGGGCTGGCCACGCCTATGCCGTCAACGTGGCGGGCTGCATCCTCGGTCCTTTGCTCTGCGGATTCTTGCTGCTGCCGCTTTTGGGCGAGCGCTGGTCGATGCTGCTGCTTGCCTTGCCTTGGTTCGCAATGGCTTTTGACCTCCGGCGCGCGCGCAATTACCGAATCTTTCAGCGTATGGCAGCCGGCGGGATTCTTTCGCTCACGCTGTGCATCTTTCTGTTGACCCAGGACTATGAGACCATCTTTCCGGTTCGGAAGGTCATGCGAGACTCATCCGCAACGGTGATCGCCTGTGGCGTGGGAAAGCAGCGAAGGCTGATGGTGAATGGAATCGGAATGACCGTTCTGACGCCGATCACCAAGATGATGGCTCACCTGACGCTGGCCCAGCTCGACCACACACCGCGCCACGCTTTGATCATTTGCTTCGGCATGGGAACCACCTTCCGTTCAATCACGACTTGGAATGTACCCACTACAGCAGTTGAACTGGTACCCAGCGTCCCGCGCCTCTTCAGCTTTTATCATGCCGATGCACCACGGGTGATGGCCCTGCCCTTTGCCAAAGTGGTCATCGACGACGGGCGGCGCTTTCTCGAACGCAATCCGGAAAAATACGACGCAATCATTCTCGACCCTCCACCGCCGGTGCAAACGGCCGGTTCCAGTCTGCTCTATTCGCAGGATTTCTACACCGTGGCCAAACGGCGGTTGGAGCCCGGCGGAATTCTGCAGCAGTGGCTGCCTTCGGCCGACCTTTCCACCCAGTCTGCCGTGGCGCGCGCCCTCAAGAACTCCTTTCCCTATGTGCGCGCCTTTCACAGCCTCGAAGGCGAGGGCTGGCACTTCCTGGCAAGTGAGCGGCCCATCCCCGTCCGTACCGCGGCAGAGCTGCTCCAAAGAATGCCGCCGGGCGCGGTAGCCGACATGATGGAATGGGGTCCGGCCCAATCGCCCGAGCAGCAGTTGAACATGCTGCTCAATCATGAGAAGAAGATAGAGGAGATCATCGCGCTTGCGCCGCAAACCGTCGCGCTGACCGATGATCGCCCCATCAATGAATATTTCCTCCTTAGAACTGCTTATCGATGAAATGGGAGATCGATGCACCGGCCGCCAGCCCGTTTCAAGAGCTATGATGAAAGCGGTTGTTTGAACCTCGGATCAAGGTGGAGTGACACCATGCCTGCTTTTTCAAGACGCAATTTTCTTATTGCCGCTGGATCGGCTGTAGCGCTCGGCGCGGCGCTGCCCAAGAGTGCCTGGGCTTCTCTGTCCAGCGCCACCTTCAAGATCGCGGTGATCAATGACGAGATCGCGCAGGATTTCGACCACGCCTGCTTTGTAGCCGCGCACGATTTTGGCATGAGCTGGATTGAGCTTCGCTCCATGTGGGGCAAAAATGTTACCGAACTGTCCGAGGCGCAAGTCGCTGAAGCCAGGCGCATTCTGGCCAAGTACAGCTTGCAGGTCACGGATATTGCAAGCCCGCTCTTCAAAACCAACTGGCCCGGCGCTCCGCTTTCCAAGTTCAGTTCGAAGGCCGATCTGCATGGAGCGGCCGAAGCTACCTTCAAACAGCAAGATGAGCTGCTTGAACGCTGCATCGCTCTGGCAAAACAATTCAACACCGGCAAGGTGCGCTGCTTCGATTTCTGGAGGCTGGACGACGTGACGCCGCACCGTGCGGCAATTGACGAGAAGTTGCGCGCGACGGCTGAGATCGCCGCCAAGCAAGGCGTGCTCCTGCTGCTGGAGAACGAGCCCGCCTGCAACACCGCTACTGGCCGCGAGGCCGCACGCACCCTCCATGCCATTCAAACGCCGCACTTGGCGCTCAACTGGGACCCGGCCAACGCTGTGATGATCGGGGAGCTGGACGCCTTTCCCGCGGCCTGGGAGCTGCTTCCCAAAGACCGCATTCACCATTGCCATTGCAAGAATGCGGTCAAGAATGCCGAGGGCAAAATCGAGTGGTCTCCGGTGGGCAAGGGATACATCGATTGGGCGGCGCAGTTTCGCGCGCTCAAACAAGCTGGATTCCAGAACGCCGTCAGTCTCGAGACGCACTGGCACGGCGAAGCCACTCCAGAGGCCTCCTCTCGCGTCAGTTGGGCGGGGATGAAGCAGGCGTTGCAGGATGCGGCTGCGTTGTGAGGCTGGCTTTCGCTGAGAGGAGAGCCTTACCGCGGTGCAAAGGGAGAATGGAATGATTACGAGACGCGATTTTCTAGACACACTTGCGTTGGGAACAGCCGGGCTGGCGATCACCTCCAGCGCCAAAAGCTATGGACAGATTCTTGGCTCCAACGACCGTTTGAACTTTGCCGTCATAGGACTGAATGGACGTGCTTATGCGCATCTATCCTCGTTGAAGGCCAACCAGGCCGCGGCGCGCGTCTCGCATGTGGTGGATGTGGACTCGAAGATTCTCGCAAGGTTTGCCGACAGCGCTGAAAAGGAACTTGGTTACCGGCCAGCCACGCACAAAGACTTCCGCGAGGTGCTTCAACTGAAGGATGTGGACGTCATCACGATTGCCACACCCGAGCATTGGCATGCGCCCATGGCCATCGCCGGATTGCAGGCCGGCAAGCACGTTTACGTTGAAAAGCCCTGCAGCCACAATCCCGCCGAAGGGGCGATGCTGGTCGAGGCGCAGCGCAAATACGGCAAGCTGGTGCAGATGGGTTCGCAGCAGCGCTCCTCACCGCACACCATCGAGATTGTAAGCAAGATTCACGACGGCCTGATCGGTCGCGCCTATTTTGCCCGCGCCTGGTATTGCAACTTGCGCAAGTCAATGGGCGTGGGTAAAGTGGTTCCCGTTCCCGCCACGCTCGATTGGGAGCTTTGGCAAGGTCCGGCGCCGCGCTCTCCCTACAAAGACAACATTCATCCTTACAACTGGCACTGGCTGCGCCGCTACGGCACCGGTGAAACTCTCAATAATGGCACGCATGAGGTGGATGTCGCCCGCTGGGCGCTGGATGCCGGTTACCCGCAACGCATCACCGCGGCGGGTGGAAGATACCACTTCAAGGACGATTGGGAGTTCTATGACACGCTGGAAACCAGCTTCGATTACGGCGACCTAATGATTACCTGGGAGGGCCGCAGTTGCCAGGGAATGAAGGTGTACGGCCGTGATCGCGGCGTTGCCGTAATGGGAACCAGCGGCACGGTAGTGGTGGATCGCGGCGGCTATGAGAGCTTCGATCTGCAAGGTAACAAGACCGGTGAATTTGTCGCCGGTAAGGCTGCTTCCTCCTCCGACGCCATCGGGCGCGACTCCATGACCGACCTGCACTTCGCCAATTTGATCGCGGGCATTCGCCGCGGCGAATCGCTCCACGCGCCCATTGCCACGGGCAATGTCGCCGTTACCATGCTGCAACTTTCCAACATCGCCTGGGAGACGGGACGCGAACTGCATCTCGATACCGCCGATGGCAAGATTCAGAACGACGACCAAGCCATGAAGCTGTGGGGCCGCGATTACGAGAAAGGCTGGGAGCCGCGGATTTAAAATCCGGGCGGTGAACCGCCAACCACCCGCGGATTACCCATGCATTTTTCATGGAGTTTTTCTTAATGGAATCAACACTTTCTCGCCGCAACTTTTTGCAATCAAGCGCAATTGCCGCTGCCGTCTGTGCAGCTTCCGGTGCTGCATCCACCCCCGCGCAAACACCTGCCGCCAAGAACAAGTCCGCCACCTTTCAGTTGGGCATCGCCAGCTATACCTTTCGCCAGTTTGATCGCGCGCAAATGATCGCCTTCCTCAAGCAGCTTTCCATTGCCGATCTGAACGCCAAGGATGTCAAAGATCATCTTCCCTCCGATGCGCGGGAAGAAGCCAATGCTCTGGCCGATTACGCCGCCGCGGGCATCAAGCTGCACGCCGCCGGCGCCATCTATTTTGCCAAAGGGGAGGACGCCGACATCCGCGCCAGATTCGAATATTGCAAGCGAGCCGGCGTTGGCGTGATCGTCGCCGGCGATCCCACCCCCGAGATGCTGCCCCGGTTGGAAAAGTTCGTTCAGGAATACGATATCCGCGTCGCCATCCACAATCACGGCCCCGAGGACAAACTGTGGCCCTCGCCGCTGGACGTGCTCAAGTCGCTCAAAGGCATCGATCCGCGCATCGGTTGCTGCATCGACGTTGGCCATACCGTGCGCGCGGGCACCAATGTAGTGCAGGCGATTCACGAGGTGGGTCCGCGCCTCTACAACATGCACATGAAAGACCTTACGGATTTTCATCAAAAGGATAGCCAGGTTGCTGTGGGCGAAGGAATCATGCCCGTGCCGGAGATATTCCGCGCGTTGAACGTCATTGGATACAAAGGATTTGTTGATCTGGAATATGAGATTCATGGCGAGGATCCCATGCCGGGTGTGATCGCAAGTATCGCTTATATGCGTGGCGTTCTGGCGGGCATGGCGAGCCGCTGATCGTCGTGCGGCGTGTGTTTCGTTTGCGGGCCGAATGGGAGTCAACCACTTGGAATTTTATTTGAACAGCAGCGCGGGCAGTAGTACCTGCGCGCAACTCACCACATCTCTACCGTTTTTCGCCATGAGGAAGGATCAAGAACCACCTTGCTTCTTTCTTCCATTTCTTCCCACAATCTGAAACCGCCAGGAGAATTCAAGCAAGAATCGCCGGGTTGCCATAATCTAGAGATATGAACGACACTGCGCTAGGAACCTTGGCATCGCAGGATGAAATCTTTGACCTTCTCGTAGTGGGTGCTGGACCTACCGGCCTTTCTTGCGCCATTGAGGCGCAGAAGATGGGCTTGCGCGTGGTGGTGGTCGACAAGGGTTGCGTCTGCAATTCTCTCTTTCACTATCCCGCGCACATGACCTTCTTTACCACGCCCGAGCTGCTGGAGATTGGCGGCATTCCCTTTCCCTGCGCCAACACCAAGCCCAATCGCAATGAGGCGCTCCAGTATTACCGGCACGTGGCCGCCTTCTATCGGCTGGATGTTCGCGCCTATCAACGCGTCGAGCGGGTGAATGGTTCCGATGGCGGCTTTAGCGTGCACACGCTGGATCGCTTTGGCAGGAGCGGCGCGATCAAGGCCCGCAAGCTGGTGATTGCCACTGGCTATTATGATCTGCCCAATTACTTGAACATTCCCGGCGAGTGCTTGAGCAAGGTCCACCATTACTACTTCGATCCCCACCCCTACTACGGGACGGACGTGGTGGTGATCGGCGGCAAGAACTCGGCGGCCATCGCCGCGCTCGAGCTGTACCGCAGCGGCGCCCGCGTCACGCTTGTCCATCGTGCCGCGGAGATGCACAGCCACGTCAAGTACTGGATCAGGCCGGACATTGAGAACCGTATCAAGAGCAAAGACGTTCGCGCCTGTTTCAATTCGGAGGTGGTGGAGATCAACCCGGACACCGTGGTCATCCAGACGCCCCAGGGCCGTGAGACCATTCCCAACGACTTCGTCTTCGCCATGACCGGCTACCACCCCGACTTCGATTTTCTCTCGCGGTTGGGCATAGAGTCCGAGGGCCAAGACCGCCTGCCGGTCTGCGACCCTGAGACCAAGGAGAGCAATGTGCCCGGCATCTATCTGGCGGGCGTGATCGTAGCCGGTTCTCGTACCAATGAGATCTTTATCGAGAATGGCCGCCTCCATGGAATGCAAATCGCCAAAGCGCTGGCGGCGAAGCTAAAGAGTTGATGGGGATGTCAGCGCCATGAAGCAGATTCTCACCCGCCTCGCGCTTACCCTCCCGGTCGTCTGGCTGGTGGTCTCGCTGGTCTTTCTGCTCATCCATCTGGTTCCCGGCGACCCCATCCAGCAGATGCTCGGCGAAGGCGCGACACCGGCCGATCTCTCGACCTTGCGCCACCAATACTTTTTGGATCTGCCATTGCATCAGCAATATCTGCGCTACTGGAACGGCGTGCTTCATGGCGACTTGGGCAGCTCGATCCGTCTGCATGAGTCTGTGGTTAGCCTGATTGCCGCCCGCTACCCCTACACGCTGGCCCTCACCATGACCGCGCTGATCTTTGGGCTGCTGCTGGCGCTGCCCGCCGGAATTCTGGCTGCTGTACGCCGCGGCCGATGGCTCGATCAAATGCTCTCCGTCGTCAGTCTCATTGGACTTTCCGTTCCAGGACTGGCGCTCGGTCCTGTGCTGATTCTGGTCTTCTCAGTCCAGCTTGGATGGCTGCCCGTCTCAGGCGCAAACTCCGGCGGAAGCGCCTCCATCGACTGGCATTATCTTGTCCTGCCGTCCATCGCCATGGGCGCATCGCTGGCTGCAATTCTCACGCGCATGGTGCGCACGGCGATGCTGGAAGAGCTGGGCCAGGATTACATCCGAACTGCGCGCGCCAAAGGTCTCAGCGAGTTGGCCGTCGTCTGCCGCCATGCGCTGCCCAATGCGCTGGTTCCCATTATCACCGTCGTCGGATTGCAATTCGGAGCGCTGCTGGCCGGAGCCATCGTCACCGAGACGATCTTTAGTTGGCCGGGGCTTGGACGCCTGTCGGTCAGCGCCATCTCCAACCGCGACTATGCGCTGGTGCAGGGCTGTCTGCTCTCCATCGGCTTGACCTATGTGCTGGTCAACCTGCTCACCGATGTCGTCTATCGCTGGGTGAATCCGCGCATGCGATAAAAGCTGCGATGGCTCGCCAGCACGCTACCGCGCGTAAGTGCATTCCACTGAACCCCATAGGGCGCAGCGATTCTGATTCCGCTCTAAACCTCCGGTCCTACTTCGGCTCCTTGGCAGCCGTATTCGCCGGCGCATCCGCCGAAGGCACGCCGCTGGCCGCGGATCCTCCCTTGATCACCTGTTGCGCCGGAGCAGTAGGCGAAACAGAATCCGGTTTGGCTGCCGGAGCAGGTGTTGTTTGCCCCGAGGTTGAGGGAACCGTTGACGGTGGTACCGCAGGTTCCGGCCGCGTACTCACCGCGGAAGGAGGCGTTTCAGGCGGCGCGGCGTTGGTTACGGGCGTTGAAGCAAGCACGGGCGGCTTCACTTCTGCCGGAAACAATACCGTGTTCACAACCGATGGATTGTCATGCAATTTTAGATAGAGCTCTCCGGCTACCGGATGAGGAACCGTCATGGCGTAACCGGGAAAACCCACTGGAACCTGCACGGAATGATCAAATTGCGGGTTATTGGAGATCGAATCCACCAGATAAAGTTTGCCTCCCGTAAGCTTGCAGGGCTGATCGGGCGAGTCTGGGCATTTCAGACTGTCAAATGTTGGCAGGCGAACCAGCGTCGCAAGTGGCTGCCAGTCGCTTGCCATCCCATTTTCAATGATGCGGAAGTGCATAGGGCCGGAGGCGAAGGATGCAAATGCTTTGCCCGTGTCCAATGTGGCCAAGGCGACCTGGGAATCCTCCAGAGTCAGGCCATTGGCAGCGGTCAGCGTGGTCATGTTTGTGCCTTGAACGGTAGCCACTTCAACCTTTTCTTCGCCCGTGAAAGCGGCCGGAAGCTGCGCATGGATCGAAAATGTCAGCAGCGCATTTTGCGCGAGCTCATCCGGATCAGAAAGCTGGATATTGCTTGCCGCGCTCGTCGCCGAGGGTTGAATGCTCTTGCCGATCAACAAGATCCTGGGGCGCGGCGAAGCTATCGTGACATCCAGATGGAGAATGCGGCCATCTTTGAGAGCGATCTTGGCGGGCAAAGCGTCGCCTTCCTTCAAGCCGTTGGCCGCTTTGGCGTCGGCCGCGGACAAGGAAACTTCATCGGCATCCTCAGCGCTTGCGCCGGGCTTGGGCTGGAAGCTGATTCCATTCAGCGTGAGTTCCTTGACCTCGTCGAGATGGCTTCCTTTCAGCACGCCAAACACATCACCGGCATGAAGAGTAAAGCTGTCCAGATGGCCCCCTGAAAGATAGGCTTGCAGCGGAACGGTATCAGGATCTTTGCTGCCATATTGCTTGACCAGCAGATTGAATGGACCCGGCTTGATTTTCTTAAGCGGCACCGTGACCGCCACCTGATTCGCGCCGGTTGATTTCCACTCCGCTTTCACGGTTTCCCCGGTAGGCTTCTGCAGCAGGATGCTGTCCACACAAGCCGCATCTTCGGTCTCCAGATGCACAAGGTCGTCGCGGCCGGCGATCAATGCCTGTTGATCTTCGTCCACTAATTGCCAATGCTGCGGATGCGTATTCTCCAGGCGGAACTCCGGCCCGTTGTACGCTTCAAAGCCCCAGTAGCCGTGAAGGGAACCGTCCAGCGCATCGCCAAAGTTGGCGGGACTCAGTCCTGCCGTGTTGGCCACAAACCCTCCTTTTTCCGCATCCGCTTTCACCGGAAGGTCAACGGTTTTTCCGTTCTTTCCCTTCAGGCGCAGCACCATATCATGGGCATAGCCGGTGGAAAAGACCAGCGGCGCGCCCTCGGTTGGAAGCACCAGCTCAGTCTTCTCCGCGCAATAAACCTCTTTCGGATCAACAGGATGGAGCGGCGGCATCTGCGGCGGTTCAACCGCTGGCAGCGCAACCACCAGGACCGACTTGGGGTTGTGAAACGAAGGCGCGGTGTTGAGTTCCAGTGAAAGCTTGTCGTCCTGCTCGGTAACTAACGCGGGAATGTACTGGTATTGCGCGGTATGGAAGGAATCCAGAATGCGCGCCATATCCACCACCGAGGCAATATACGGACTGTAGTAGCCAAAACCGCCAATCGGAGAATTGCTCAACTGCGCGACAAGATCCATCGAAGCGCCCGATGTAAGCGCCTGGACCATCGAAGTGCTGTGGCCGTCATTCAAAACAAGCGCGTCTTGCCCTTGCATCAGACAGGGAGCCTGCAACTGAGGGATTTTCTGCAAGCACTCCGCATCGAACTTGATGGAAAGGCTGCGCGCCAAAAGCGGCGAGGCAGTCGACAGATGCTCGAAATCCTTTTGGCTGACCTCTTGGATGGCGGAGAGATAGACCTTTAACCGGGAACGGTCCAAGGTGGCCTGGTTGAGATCTTGCGAGGCGCGGACAAAGGCGCCGGGACGACCGCGAACCGCGCCAATTAGCGTTTTGAAGTCTCCACCAGTCTCGGGAGCAAGAAAGACAAGCACCTGCTGAGCGTCCTTGGGAACGGTAATCTTCAAGCCATCGCTGCCCTTGTGATTCCAGGTCTCCGCCGAGAAGAACCAGTTCTCCGGCGGCGGATTGGTCGCGCCCCGCAAAAACGCGGCAACCAGAAGATAATGCGCGGACTGGCCGACGGGAAGATCGGCTTTGATAGTGAGTTGATCGCCCTCGGAAAGGTTGGGAACCTGAGAGATCGGCAGCGTTTTGCCGTCATGCAAAACCTTCACTTCCAGCTTGGGACCGGCCAGATCAAAGGGCGCCGGATCGGCAAAAACAATTCCGGGGGTCATTGAAGCCAGGAGCACAATTCCAATCGAGACGGCAGTCAAGCGGCGTTGGTGCATCTTTTTCCCCTCACCATACCTCGAATCCATCATCGCAGATTCGGACCGGGATGCGCTCCTCCAAATTTGAGGCGCAGCGCGGGCAGCCACTCTCCTACGGCGTGGACTTGCTCACCTCAAGCACGGTCATCGTCATGGGTTGAAACCCTTGGACCAGTTCCAAACCCAGCTTCTCTTTGAGAACGGCATTCAGCGTGGCGATATCATTTCCCGCAATGGTGAAACGCGCATCAAAGGCGCCCTCGATGCCGGTCTGGTTGATGACCGGATTCTCCAATCCTGTTGCCAGAATGTAGGCAAGATCGTCCATCGTCCCGTTCATCAAGATGTAAATTCCATGCCAGTAGCCTCGCTTCACTTTGTGGGTGGAAGCGGAGGGACTGAGTAGCGTTTTGCTTGCCTCGGTCGCCCAGAGTATGTACGCATTCTTGGTGACGGTCTTCGGTTGAATCTGCAAATGCATTCCGGAGAGCACAGCTTGCTGAACAGCCGCAACCATCACGGAATTTGGCACGTCAACAAAATTCACGCGCAGGTCATAGTGCCCATCCGGCAACGGCTCATTCACTACATACCGATTCTCGAACGGGTCAAAGAGATTGGTCATAAAGCCGTCTGCGCCATCCCCGAGAAAATCCGTGCCGGTCGGCGAATGGTTGACTTGGGATGCTTTTGCATCGGGCGCGGCCTTGCTGAAGGAAATAGAAAACAATGGCTGCACCGCGCTGCTCGCCGCGGATGCGCAGTCCAGCGAGGTGGGCTCCGAAACTGGCTTGAAGGCGACGCTCTTGCCCTCCGCCACAGCCTGCAAGTCGGCAACGCTCACCGAATCAATCTCCGTTGCCGCGACAATCTTTCCGTCGCCGTCAATGATAATGCTCGTTGGCCTGGACTTGATCCCATACCATGCGATGATCCCGCCAGAGGGTTCCACGCCAACCCATCCGGCCATCTTCTTCTTGGTCAGAAATCTCTGCACGTCCTTGGGGTCTTCGTCGTCAATGGAGATGAATTGAAACCTGGCCGGGTCAAGCGACTCCACAAGCTGATTGATATGCGGCAGGCTGGCCACGCAAGGAGAACACCATGTGGCCCAGAACTCCAGCACCACGACCTTGCCCTTCAGGCTCGCCCAGTCAGTCCGCGCACCGGCGGGAGCTTGCAGCAGTTGCAAAGAATCCAAAGGCGGAGCCGGCGTACCCTTTTCAGGATGCGCCCAGAGCGAAACACTTCCCAGCAAAACTGTGGCCAGCGCAATCATGCATTTCCGCAAGCTTGCGCAGGGTTTCAAACCTTCCAAGTTCGACAGCATTTTCCCCCCAATAGAATCCGGTCCCAGAATACGCCTTTGCAGGGCTGAATTCCGTTGGGAGGGGAATCATGGCAGGGCAATCGCATTTGGATTGGTGGTAATCGTTTTGAAAGGGCACGGCTTTAGCTGTGCCGCAAAGGATGCAAGACATTCTGGGCTTTAGCCCCTGAGGGACGATTGGTGAAGTTGAAAACCTTCCCTCGGCGGCTAAAGCCGTGCCCTTTCAAAATCGATCCGTCTCAAAACGTCGAATCCAAATGCGATTGCCCTGGGAATCACGGGTGCAATTGCTTGAAAGATAAAGAGATAAAAAAATTAAAAATGTGAGTGTTTTTTGCGCACATTTTGTGAATTGTTTGTGCTATAGTTTTATTAGATTATGTGAGTGGTTCGGACTCATCTTCCGGCCCCACATCAAAAGATCAAGGAGGAACACTCAAATGGCAATTACTCGTTGGGATCCATATCGTGAAGTCGTAGCATTGCAGAATCGCGTCAACTCGCTCTTTCGGGATATGAACGGCGGAGGGGACGATCCGGTGGCCGCCTCCAGCTTTGTGCCGGCGGTGGACATCTATGAAGACCCGCAGAAGGTCGTGCTCAAGCTCGAGGTTCCCGGCATCGACCAGAAGGACCTCGATGTGCGCGTCGAGAACCACACGCTGACCGTCAAGGGCGAGCGCAAATTCGAGGCCGAAGAGAAGGAAGAGAACTTCCATCGCATCGAGCGGCGCTACGGTAGCTTCTATCGCGCCTTCACGCTGCCCAATACGGTCGATACAGAGAACGTCTCGGCCAGCTACAATGCGGGTGTGCTCAAGCTGGAGCTGAAGAAGAAGGCCGAAGCCCAGCCCAAGCTGATCGAGATCAAGGTGGCGGCGTAAATACAGCTTTCAGCCTTCAGCTATCAGCTTTCAGCCATTCCAGGCGCAAGGCTGATAGCTGAAAGCTGATAGCTGATAGCTGGAGGAAGAATGGCAATTCGTTGGGAGAAGTTAACGGTCAAGTCGCAAGCTGCGATGGAGCAGGCTGGAGCGCGGGCTACGGAACTGGGCAACCCGGAGGTTCTGCCGGTGCACCTGCTGCTGGCGCTGATTGAGGACCGCGAGGGGGTGATTCCTTCGGTGCTGGAGAAGATCGGCGTGCCGACCGAGCGGCTGGAGCATGAGCTGCACCAGATCGAGGAGAAGCTGCCTCGCGTGGCGGGTGCTGCGAGCCAGCCGGGTGTGAGCGCGGCGCTCAATAAAGTCCTCGACCAGGCCTTCCGCGAGGCCACGAACTTCAAAGACGAATACGTTTCCACTGAACATTTATTACTGGGCGCGGCGCACGCCAAGGGCGAACCGGCGCGAGAGGCGCTGGTGTCTTTGGGCGCGACGCATGAGGCAATTCTGAAGGCGCTGACGGCGGTGCGCGGGACGCAGCGGGTGACGGATCAAAATCCCGAAGGCAAATTTCAGGCGCTGGAAAAATACGCCAAGGATTTGACCGAGTTAGCCCGGCGCGGCAAGCTCGACCCGGTGATTGGGCGCGACGAGGAGATTCGCCGCGTGATTCAGGTGCTGAGCCGGCGGACGAAGAACAATCCGGTCCTGATTGGCGAACCCGGCGTGGGCAAGACGGCGATTGTCGAGGGCTTGGCGCGGCGGATCATGAGCGGCGATGTGCCGGAAAGTCTGAAGGACAAACGAGTTATCTCGCTGGACCTGGGTTCGATGCTGGCCGGGGCGAAGTTCCGCGGCGAGTTCGAAGAACGGCTCAAGGCTGTGCTCAAGGAGATTGAAGAGTCGAACGGCGAGATTGTGCTCTTCATCGACGAGCTTCATACGCTCGTTGGGGCTGGCGCGGCCGAGGGGGCCATCGACGCCAGCAATATGCTCAAACCGGCCTTGGCGAGGGGCGAGCTGCGAGCCATCGGCGCAACCACGTTGAACGAGTATCGCAAGTATATTGAGAAAGATACGGCGCTGGAGCGGCGCTTCCAGATTGTCTACGTCGGCGAGCCGAATGTCGAGGACACGATTGCGATTTTGCGCGGGCTGAAGGAGCGCTACGAGGCGCATCATAATGTGCGCATTAAAGATGCGGCGATTGTGGCCGCGGCGACGCTCTCGCATCGCTACATCAGCGACCGCTTTCTGCCTGACAAGGCCATCGACCTGGTGGACGAGGCGGCGGCGAGCCTGGCGATCCAGATCGGCTCGGTGCCGACGGAGATCGACCAGTTGGAGCGCGAGGCGACTTCGCTCGAGATTGAACGGGCGGCGCTGAAACGCGAAACGGATGCGAACAGCCGCGAGCGGCGGGTTGCGGTGGAGCGAGAACTGGGCACGCTGAAGGAACGGATCACCGCGCTCCGGGCACGCTGGACCAAAGAGCGCGAGGCAAGCAACCGCATCAACGAGGTAAAAAAGAAGATCGAAGCGCTGCGATTTGAGATGGAAGAGCAGACGCGCAAAGGCCTGCTTGAGCGCGCCGCGCAGATTCAATACGGCGAACTGCCGAAGCTGGACGCCGAATTGAAGCAACTGAGCGCCGCGCAGGATGGAAACACAGGCGTGGCGCGGATGCTCAAGGACGAGGTGGACGAGGAAGACATCGCCGGAATTGTCAGCAAATGGACCGGAATTCCTGTCTCGCGAATGTTGGAAGGTGAAGTAAAGAAACTGGTTGCGATGGAAACTCGGTTGCGCGAACGGGTGATTGGACAAGACGCGGCACTGGCCATCGTCGCCAATGCGATCCGCCGCTCGCGGGCGGGCTTGTCCGACCCGAAGCGGCCCATCGGCAGCTTCATCTTTCTAGGACCGACCGGCGTGGGCAAGACGGAGACGGCGCGGGCGCTGGCCGAGTTCATGTTCGACGACGAGCAGGCCATGGTGCGCATCGACATGAGCGAGTACATGGAGAAGCACGCCGTGGCGCGGCTGATCGGCGCGCCGCCGGGATACGTGGGCTACGACGAGGGTGGCCAACTGACCGAAGCTGTGCGGCGCAGGCCCTACGCGGTAATTTTATTCGACGAGATCGAGAAGGCGCACCCGGATGTCTTCAATATTCTGTTGCAGGTGATGGACGACGGGCGGCTGACCGACGCCAAGGGGCGGACGGTGGACTTCAAGAACACCGTGCTGATTATGACCTCGAACTTGGGCGCGAATCTGCTGATTGGCGACACGCTGAAGACGGAGCACGACTATGAGATGGCCAGCGAGTCGGTGATGCGCGTGCTGCGCGAGCACTTCAGGCCGGAGTTCTTAAATCGTGTGGACGATACGGTGATCTTCAAGCCGCTGGGCGCGGCGCAGTTGAGCCAGATTCTGGATCTACGGCTGGCCGAGGTAGGCAAGATGCTGGAGGAGCGGCAGATTTCTTTGGAGCTGACCGCACCGGCGCGGCAACTGATACTCGCCGCTGGCTCCGACGCGGCCTACGGAGCGCGACCGTTGAAGCGGGCCTTGCAGCGCATGATTCAGGATCCGCTGGCGATCAAGATTCTGAATGGCGAGGTGCTGCATGGGTCCCATGTGCGCATCGGCGTGGACCGGCTCACGAACAAGCTGACCTTTGAGGCGTTGAGCCGGGAGGCAATGGCTTAATTTTTTTGCGAAGGGTAGAATCGTCCGGGTTGTGTTTGAATCGAATCAGATAGATTGGAGAAATCAGGATGGTGAATTTGCTGCTTCCCCCTGAAGAGCGCAACCTGAGCCCGGACGAGGTGGAGGCGCTGGATAAACGGCGCGAACTGGGTCATACGCTGCTGGTGATCGCCGGGCAGTTTGCGGTGATGGCGACGGTTCTGCTGCTGTGGGTTGGACAGGATCTGACTTGGTCGCCAGGGTGGATTCACCCGATGGCGTACTACTTCGGATTGGCGCTGGTGATTGTCGCGGTCTGCGGCGGAGTGGGCGCATATTTGCGCCGGGGCACGCCGCGCCTGGATTGAGCCTATCGGCAAATCGTAACGCAAATTGTATTCGCAAGTAGTAGCGCCGGTCTCCAGACCGGCTGTCGCGTGGACCTCCCGGTCCACGCATTTTACTCAGCGAGGCGTTGCAACAATCGCAATGCCGGCCTCAGCAGCCCTTTGAATCAGCGTCTGGCGGTCAAAGATCAGCGTCCGTCCGGCCTCGACAGAAAGGCAACTAGCGCCAGCTCGGATCATCGCCTCAATCGTCGCCTCGCCAATTACCGGCACATCGAAGCGCATATCCTGATTCGGCTTGGCAATCTTAACGACCGTCAGGCGGCGCTCAAGGGTCGAAGCATCTTCTTCTAAAGACGACATCAGCAATCCAGCGCGCTCAATGGCGGCGTCGGTCCCCTCCATCGCCTCAACGGCAACGCAAGCCTGCGCGGCAACGACGACCGTCTGGCCAATATCAAAACCTGCCACGGCGCGGGCGACACTCAGCCCATAGTCGATGTTTTTGCGTTCTTCTTCGTCGGGCGCGCGCGGGGTCAGAACGCCCTCGACGGCCAGCAGCGGCTCCAGGAAGGCGGTCGAGCTAATCAATTCAATGCCCTCGTCGCCCAGCACTTTAGCCACCGCGCCCAGCAGCATATCGGTATTGCGCGTGCGCAGGTTCAGCAACAGTTTGGCCAGCCGCCAATCGGGACGGATGCTTGAAAAAATCTGTTTATGCTTGACTTGCCCGGCCATCACGGCCTTGGAGACGCCTTCCTTGCGAAAGGTCTCGATTAGCCGGGAAAGCTCGCCGAGCGAGAGCCAGTAGACGGTGATGCGGTCGTCCTCGGCAGCGCGCCGGTCAATCTCCGGGTCGGTCTCCTCGCGGATGGCGGCGACCACGACCGCAAGCCCCTGCGCCCGCGCCGCGTCCAGCAGCAGGAAGGGAAAGCGGCCGTTGCCGGCGATAAGGCCAAGTTTCATCGCAGAACCCATTCGCCAGCGCGTTTGATCTCGCGGTACATCGCGTCCGGAGCAAGGTCGATCTCGCCGGGCCAGGTAACCGCACCCTCTTCAATCCGCGCCTGTCGAAAAATCTCCGGCTTCTTCAACGCTTCGAAGACTCCGCTGAAGTGACTGGATTCAAAGCGCACCTTGCCCTCCGTGCCGTCCATGAATAAAACAGACAGCTCCAGCGGCGAAACCGGTTTTACTGAAACTACATCCCAGTTCATAGCGTTACTACAACTTTCACTAGCCTGCATTAATCAGTTGTATTTCGCTGCTTCATCCAGCTTCTTTTGTGCTTCGTCAGGGCGGTTCAGTCCCTTGAGTACCTGAGCGTGAAAGCGCAGATCCTGAGCGAGAACACTTGCGTAATATTTAGCCATTTCGGGCGAATCTATCTCCATATGGGCGATCCCCTTTCGCTCGTAATCTTCAGCTACGGTCAAATCTTGATCCGAAGCGGCCAAGTTGCCCATCATGCCTTCAACTGTTCCTTTGGTCGAGTACACTGCATTGTTCCCAGAATCATCGTCGTGACCTAGTTTGGCTACTTCCATCGCTTTTACCGCCCAGGCCAACGCGCTTGTCAAATCACGATTATTTGCAGAGGCCGTGGCTGCATAAACGAATGCAGATCGCCTTTCGATGAAGCGCACATCCGGTGCAAACTCATTTGCTGTCTCTGCTGCTTGTTTGCATACGGCTGCCGCTGCTGGATAATCTGTTTTTGCTGATACAGCCTTCCTGCACTGATCGGAAAGCGGAAAATATCTTCGAGCGATCTCTTCTTCTTGAGGAGTTGGCCCGCCTTTTCCCAAGCTAAATTCAATGGAGACCCTGCCGCCGGCGGGAACCTGCCTGCCGTCTTTTTCGAATGGATGAAAGCTCCATTGTTTGAGGGAATCCATTGCGGCTTGTTGTAGCATCGCGGGACCGCTCACTACTTTCATCGACTCAACTTTTCCAGTTGTGCCGACTTGAATCTGGATGACGACAGCGCCCTGAATCCGTGCGGCCTTGGCAATCGGCGGATAGAGAGGAGCAACGCGGTGGTCTACATGTTGATCGAGTGTTTGTTGATCTACAGAGAGAATCTCCTGAGCACACAAAGAAGAGAAAATTCCGGAGACTAGCAGGGCAAACAACAAACATCTGTGAAAACGCATGGACCCTCCGCAATTATTCAACCAGAAGCGGGCTATCCCTCAGGGGCTAAAGCCCGTACTAGTATTGCTGCATTTGCGGCACGACTAAAGTCGTGCCCTTTCAAAACATCGACAACATCCGAGATTCCTAAAACATACGAGTCGGCGAAAGGTGTTCTACTTAATCACCCCGCGCTGACTGCGTTCGATGAAGCTGACCAGCAGAGCCACGTCATCGCCCTCCAGCTCGCGCATCTTTTCGAGGGCTTGCGTGGTGTTCAGCTTGGAGACGAGCAGCAGGCGGAAGGCTTTTTGAATCAGCCGGATGCGCTCCGGGCTGAAGCCGCGGCGCTCCAGGCCCATGCTGT
>CAZXVX010000024.1:0-29714 GCA_964644105.1 uncultured Occallatibacter sp.
GCCGCCGCCCGCCCAATGCGCGTCTTCTCCTGCTGGCAACTGACCGCCAGCCGCCGGAAGTCGAGCGCCTCTTCGCGCGAGGTGGTGGACATGGCCCCGCCATGCACGCGGCGAATCGCGTGGCTGCTCTCCAATTGGATCAAATCGCGGCGCACCGTAGCGCGAGAGGCTCCCAGAGCCGCGCAAAGATCCTCCAGGCTCACAAAGTCCTGCTGGGAGAGAGCATCCTGTATAACGCGTAGGCGTTCAACCTGGTTCATAGCAGAAGATGTACCATGGAATCATTAACTGAAGTGCCGAATGCACTGGGCGTAAGCAGCTTTCATTATGCTCCATTTGTTCAAAACGCTGCAACATACTTCTTTCAGTTTCAGCGTTCTTCATTTTTGCGCGTTTTTGGTTGAAAGGCGGCGCGGATTTCAGCGCCAATCACCAGGGTTCTTATCGAGTGTTGGTTACTTCCCATGGGTTTCTTTCTTAGTCTTCTCTATATCGTGACGTACTACCTCACGCCGGCCACGATCTTCGGACCGCTGGCCGAGTATCGGGTTGAGTTGATCCTTGCCTTTCTTTTAACCCTGACTTCCCTTCCCAGCCTGCAGGGATCAATCATTTGGAAGACACCGCAGACTCTTGCGCTGATTGGATTCGCGATTGCCACCGCGATGTCCATTTTGGTTGCGATGCATTGGGTGAGCGGAGCCCTGGAAGCATTTTTGGGTTTCCTTCCTTGCACCTTCGCTTTCTTCCTGGTTTGTTTGCATTGCAAGACCAGGAATCGACTTCAGATTCTTGTTCTGACGCTTTTGTTTATCTGCCTGTTCATCATTGCCCACGGCTACGGCGAACTGATGCGCGGAGTTCCCGATGACGCCTTTCAAAACCCTGAATACGCCCGGCATTCCTATCTGATGACCATGAAAAACGAAACAGGAACCTTGTTTTACCGGCTGAAGGGACTGGGGGAGATTGATGATCCGAATGACTTTGGCCAGGTGCTGGTGAGCTCGATCCCGTTAATCTTCATTCTTTGGCGGCCCAAAAAAAACCTCCGGAATGCCGCATTTGTACTCCTGCCGGTGAGTCTGATGCTCTTCGGCACGTATTTGACGCATTCGCGCGGAGCTCTGCTGGCGTTGGTCGCGATCGTTATTGTTGCGACGCGACGCCGCATCGGCACGGTGCCTGCACTGGTCATTGGGGTTGGCTTCTTCGCCGCGTCCATGGCGTTGCATTTTTCAGGAGGCCGGGAGATTTCCGCCGAAGCAGGATCTGATCGCACGACACTTTGGAGCGATGGCTTGCAGATTCTGAAGACTCATCCCTTGTTTGGAGTTGGGATAGGCAAATTTGTGGATAATTGCGATGGATGCGGCCATACTGCTCATAACTCCCTGGTCGTATGCGCAGCGGAACTTGGTTCGTTTGGATTGTTTTTCTGGTGTATGTTCTTGTTCCCTACGATGCGGGATGCACTGCTGCTCGCCTCGCCCAAAAAGGTGAGTGAAAGCGAACCTGGTGCCTCCGTGGAAGAGCCCTTCCCGTTGTTGAGGGGGAGCCGCGAGATCATCGACAAGGCGGAAGTCAACCGCCTTGGACGTTTACTTGTGCTTTCGCTCACCGGGTTTTTCGTGACGGGATGGTTTCTCTCCCGCGCCTATGTTCTGACTCTTTTTTTCCTGGGAGGCATGGTTGCGGTGGTTTACGAAATGGCGCTCAGCCGCGGCATGGTTCCTCCGCGCCTTCCGCTGGTTCGAACTGCGCTCTATGCCGCTGCCTTGGCCGCCGCGCTGGTGCTGCTGATGTACATCCTCCTGCGTACTGTGAATTTCATGCATTGACTTAGTCTGAGATAAAGAGAAGTTACTCTTCTTGGTGACAGAGAATTGACCGGAGCTTTGGACAACTTCTATGAAGATTGCACACATCGTGGACAGTATGGAGATTGGCGGCGCTGAAACCCTCGTCGCGCAACTCTGCCGTCAGCAACGGGATGACAGCCATGACCCCAGCGTCTTCGCTCTTCTAACGCTTGGCCCTCTGGGCGAAAAACTGCAGAAAGAGGGTTTCGCTGTGCGCGCGCATTGTGGTTCCGGACTTATTCATTCGGCGCGCAATTTCTACAGAATCTTCAAAGATCTGCAGCCCGATGTGGTCCATCTTCACAACCCGACGCCTTCCATTTATGCGGGAATATCCGCGCGTATGGCCGGCGTGCCCAGCATTGTTTCCACCCGGCACAGCCTGGTGGCGCCGCCCCATGACTGTGTCAGAGAAATGAAGTACTTCTTCGCGGCAAGCTGTTGCGACTGGGTCGTCGGCATCTGCGAGGCGACGGCGAACAACCTCAAGAGCCTGCACAGCATTCCAACGCACAAAATTCGATGCGTGCACAACGGCGCCGTCCCCTTGGCACGCGCCGGACAGGAACAATGGCCCTCCAAAAGCGGTTTTACTCTGGTGTATGTGGGACGCCTTGAACCTGTAAAAAACCATGCGTTGCTGTTGCGTGCCTTAAGCCAAGCGCTCGTCTCACTTCCCGATTTGCGGCTGTGGATGGTGGGCGACGGCAGCACGCGAAGTGATCTGGAAAAGCTCTCCGCGCAGTTGGGCATCACATCTCAAGTGACCTTCTGGGGCCAGCAAATCGATGTGGCTCCGTTCTTCTCCGCGGCCGACGCATTTATCATGTCCTCGACCTCCGAGGGCTTGCCCATCTCTCTGCTGCAAGCTTTCTCGCTCGGGCTGCCGGCAATCGTGACCGGCGTGGGAGGAATGGCGGAGGTTGTGCGGCTGGCGCAAGGCGGAATCATTGTTCCGCCAGACAATCCTTCCGAAATGGCAGCGGCAATTTTGCGGCTGGCCAACAACAAGGCGGAGCGAGCGCAATTCTCTTTTCATGCCGAAGAGGCTTTCCGATCGCGCTTTGCCTTGAAAACCATGGCGGATGCCTATATGGACTTATATCGGAATACACTTCGGGCTAGGCGCGCAAAAAATGCCCAATCTCCGTCCTGACATTTCCATGCCGCCTGTGCGGTTGTTTTCGCGCCGCGCGCAATAGAACCGCACCCGTGCGGCAAAAATGAAAATCCAACCCCGGATAAAATAACCGTGAGAGCCATCGCCTGGTTTACGGATTTCGCACGCACTCATCGGTCAATCGGATGGGCGTTCCCATCTCGATCACTTCAAAGTCGGTAACCTTCAGATCCTGAAGATCGTGCGATTCAAAATCCATCTCCGCATACTTTGCTTTCGTATCCTGATCGCTCTGCGCGGTCAGCGCGATATTGCCGCCGTCTGAAAGAAACATGCCGTATTTTTGCATGGCTCTTGCGACCACCTGCGCGGCGGGCGTCAGTTTCGTCAGATCATAGGAGGCTTTCAGGCGGAAGCGTGCGCCCATGGGCGGCGCGGTAACCGGTCCGCGCGGAGCGCCGGCATGTGTGGCCGGATGCACAAAAACGTGCGCGCGAATACGCGGATTGGGAAGGGTGAAACGAATGGCGTGATTGATGCTTCCGGCAGCGATTTCATCGGCATTGAAGAGAAGCGGGGCGATGGGAAGGCCGCCGGCGTCAGCGCTGGTGCACTGATCGCCGCGACCGGAGGGCGGATACACCCGATTCAGATCCCAAACCGCTATAAAATTGGCTGAAAGAACATCCCCCTCGGAATCCGCCTGATAGGCTTCGTAGAGCTTGCCATGGGGACGGTCAACGATAATCAAATGGCAATCACCATTTTCGGCAGGGCATTGATAACCTGGCTCCCCTTCGATGCCTCCGTGAGCGGGCAGTGGGACAGCCGCGGGCAGGTCGGAATCCACGCCATAAAAATTTGGACCTTTTTGAAAGGGAACGACGCGCGAACTCTCATCCGCCTGATTGACCCGGAGGGAGAAATCCACCTGCATCCTGTTATTGTTTCCCCAGCCGCCGGCGTCCTTGAGCCAGTCAATGATCGTGGCAGACTGCGGATCAACGGGAGCGTGGCTGATCTCCTGGGTCCAGATGGATTGCGGCGGAAAATAATTGACGGGCGGCATACGATGTTCCAGCTTGGCCGCTTTCACTTTGACGATGTGATTGTGAAGGATGTATCCCGACAGGATGACCGCAATGCCGAGCAGGGAGATTGCCAGGGTTTTCCTTTGTGACATGATGATCAGAGGCTCCTCTCACAAACGTGAGATCTTCAAGAGAATTCTACACCTGTCTTAAACGCCAAACGGAATTGCATCCTGGAAGTCGCCGCTGTCAAGGCAGAGCAACTTCGGAGGATGAGTTGCCGGTCTTCCAAATCTTCCATAGTGCGCCGCGCGTAAAAAGAAATTTGTAGAGCCCTGCGACGGCGGCTGCCAGAAGCACAAGCATCGCGCCGGCCGGAGACGCAATGCGATGCAGGAGGGGAATCTTGCAATACAAAGAGGCCGCCGCCAGGCTCCAGCACAGAATCTGCAGAAGCGCGAATGCCAAGTAAAGAGGCGATGCGCCGGAGAGCGCCAGCGTGGAGAGCAGCAGGAGAATCATCAGATAGGGCACAATCAGGCGCGTCACCTTGTGCGAGACCAGTTGAAAAAAAACAGGATTCCGCGGCGACAGCGTCCAGGGTGCAATCTGAAATAGCTGAAAGTTGCCCGCCAGTGTGCGGACTTTGCGTTGAAACTCTTTTTCAATCTTCGCCGGCCAGGTGTCATAGACGTAGGCTTGCGCATCAAGGACCGAACGGTAACCCTGGCGAATAATCGCAAGCGGCTGAAACATATCGTCCAGAATCATTCCCTCGGGCTGCGGAACGGCTAGCGTGCGGCGGATGGCATAAAAGCCCCCATACACGCCAACGGGTGAGGCAAAGATCGATTCATTGCTCCGTATCCACTTTTCGTACCGCCAATAAAGACTGCTGACCGCCGCCGATGTCCGGTCGTGGCCGTCCTCGCGCAAAATCAATTCGCCGGCTACGCAGCCGACGCTTGGATCGGCAAAGTTGCTGACCAAATGCTGAATTGCGCCGGGAGCAATCTCCGGTCGCATATCGACGAATAGGATCACCTCCGCGGATGCCTCGGCCATGCCAGCATTCACCGCGGCCGCCTTGCCGCGCTGCTCCGGCAGAATGATCGGCTTCACGCGCGGATGCGGCTCCTGCGCGAGCAACTCAGCCGTGCCGTCCGTCGAGCCATCCGAAACAACAATGATCTCCTGGATGTTGGGATAGTCCAGTCCGGCGAGATGCTGAATCTTGCGCGTCAGTTGCAAAGCGCCGTTATGAACGGCCAGTACGATGCTCACACTGGGATCGATCGAGCGAGTGATCCACGGACGCGGGCGCAGGCGTGCCAGCAGCCAGATAAGGGCCGGATAGCCCAGATAGGTGTACAAGACGCCCAGCAGAGAGAGCCAGAAGACTGATCTCACTGAGCCCCCCTGCGCAGAATGATGGTCTTGATGGTCTCAAACATGATCAGCAAATCGAGGCCGATGGACTGATGCTTGATGTAATAAAGGTCGTATTCAAGTTTGTGCCTGGTTTCTTTCAGGCTGGCGCCGTACCGGTAGCGCACCTGAGCCCAGCCGGTAATTCCGGGGCGGATCAAGTGGCGCAGGTCATAGTAGGGAATCTCCTGGCTAAGCCATTGCACAAATTCCGGGCGCTCGGGACGAGGGCCCACAAATGCCATCTCGCCACGCAAAACATTCCATAGTTGCGGAATTTCATCCAGGCGCGTCTTGCGCATCAATCCGCCAATCGGGGTAACCCGCGGATCGTTCTTGGAGGCCCAGACCGCGCCCTGCGCTTCCGCATCCTCGCGCATCGTTCGGAATTTGAATGCGGTGAACAGCTGACCACGCTGGCCAACCCGTGTCTGCGTGAAAAAGATCGGCCCCGGCGAAGAAAGGCGAACCGCAAGAATAATCAACGGGATAAATGGAAGGCAAATCAGAAGAGCCGTCAAAGAGACGACAAATGAGAGCAGCCGCCGAAAAAGCTGCTGCGAAGGGCTCATGCGGAAGCCATCGGAGAAGATCAGCGTGCTCGGATTCAGTCCGTCCAGTGGCAGTTTGCCGCTGAGCCGTTCCTGCAGAGTGCTGGCATTTTCAATCAGCACGCCCAACACGCGCAGGTCAAGAAGTTCGCGCACCGGCATTGCCTCGCGGCGGTCTTCCATGGCAACAATGATCCGGTCAATGCCCGGCTTGGGTTGGCAAAAGGAGCGCAACTCTTCGGCGAAGCGATCCGGTCCGCCATGCGGCTCAACTTCATCCTTCCACCCGATGACTTCCATGCCGGCGCCGCGGCTTTCACGCAGCAATTGGACCACGGAACGCGCCCGCGCGCCACAACCCAAAACATACACTCGCTCGCGAAAGATGGGAAAAGCAAGAATCCACTCATAGGCCCAACGCCAAAAGAAAAGAAATACGGCCAGAATGAAAACCCCTGCAGCCAGCACGTTGGGACCGATATCCAGATCGGGAAAGAAAAATACCAAACCGGCCAGAAGAAAGGATAGAAAGCTCAGAACGAGCAAAAGGCGAAAGTAAATCTCCCAGCCTGCCGAGGTGCGCCTTGGCCCATACAGATCAAAGTAATATGTAAGCAGCATCGTCAAGCCAGTGACGCCGGCCACTTTGAGCAATCCGTTTTCATAAAACAGGGCAATAAACGTGTCCTGCACCAGGAAGACCGAGGCCAACAGGAATGAGCCGGCCACCAGCAGCACTTCGCAGCACAGCAGCACCAATGTGCGTGTCGGATAATAAACATTAAAAAGCCTGATCATCCTTGGCGCCCTTTATCCCTTTCTATCCGGTGATCCGCTCCCGGCATCCCGCTTCCCATAATAGTAATAACCGCCGCTGCGAGGAGCTTCCTTGACGGCATTCAACACAAAACCGAGCAGGCGGGAGTTGACGAAAGCCGCCTGTGCGCGCTGTGCGACATCGAAGGGCGTTTGCGCGGCGCGCGCCACCAGCAGAACCGCATCGGCGGCGCGCGCCAAATCGATGGCGTCCGCCACCGCCAAGGCCGGCGGCGAATCGATGATGATCCAGTCAAAGTGGGGCAATACCGTTGTAATCAGCTCCTCAAAACGGCGGTTGGCCACGAGCTCAGCTGAGTGGTCTCCTCCTTCTCCCGAGGCAATCAACGTCAGATCAGGTATCTGCCACGTCTGACCCGCCACATAAATGCGCGAGTTCTGGTTGCGCTGCAGAATCTCACTCACCCGCGCCGATCCAGCAAGATACTCCGCCAGTCCCGGCAGATAGGGAGCGCCTAGAAGGGTGTGAATCGCCGGTTTGCGCAGATCGCCATCAATCAGCAGAACGGAATTATTGTTGTTGCGCGCCAGACTGACAGCCAAATTGGCCGCCACAAATGTCTTTCCCTCCGCGGGCAGTCCGCTGCTAATCAAAACCGTCTTGAGCGGGGCCTGATCACGATACTGATAGAGTTGGGTGCGCAGTCCACGAAACTGCTCGATGCTTTCTCCGCGCTCTCCCAGCGTTGGCAGGGAGTTGAGCAAAGGCTTCCACGGATGCCGGACAATCAGTTCGGAGAGAATTTCATCCTCGGCCGGAGGAAGGTCCATTTCCTCCGGCGAGGCTAATGGGTGCAGGAATCCTGACCCGCCTGAGTCTGGAGATGGGTCCCTGTCAGCTGACGCTCTTTGTAACGCATCGAAAATACGGCTCATATTTCACGTTCCTTCGAGCAAGGCGCCCCTTCGGTTGCGGACGCTGTGGGGTTGAATATCTGGTCTTGCTTTTTGCGGTTCATCAAAGACTGCATGGCCGGAACCGAGATGGTGAAAGGGTGCTCAACCAGATTGAGTTCCAAACCAACCGCTTCCACAATATACTCCGGAATCGGGTTGACCTGTTCGGCATAAGCATGGAGCAAAGAGTTTTCGCAGACCAGATTGATCACGCGGGGAATCCCCTGACTGTAATGATAAACAAGATCGGTTGCCTCGGGCAGAAACGTCGGTTGCGTGGCTCCGGCGATGCGCAGTCTCTCGGCAATGTAATCCCGCGTCTCCTCGCCCGTCAGCGGTCTGGTCTTGCACCAGTAGGAAATGCGCTGGCGCAACTGGCGCTGCTTTGAGTCAAGCAGCATCTCTTCCAGTTCAGGCTGGCCCGACAGAATGATCTGCACCAGCTTTTCCGAGCTGGTTTCAAGATTCGTGAGCATACGAACCTCTTCCAGCAGTTCCCCGGAGAGGTTTTGCGCTTCGTCGATTGCAATCACACACAGTTGATGCGCGCGATAACGTTCCACCAGCCAGCTGTTCAGCTGTAAAAGCATGCTGGACTTGGTGCGCGTTCTGGGCGGAATGCCAAAATCGGTGAGAATAAACTCCAGAAAGTCCAGCGGATCCAGACGCGGATTGAAGAGAAAAGAGGTCGCGATGCCCTCTTTGGCAAATGTTCCCAAAGCCGCCTTGAGCAGCGTGGTCTTCCCCGTTCCCACCTCTCCGGTCATCACCACAAATCCCTTGCGCGCCGAGATGCCGTATTGCAGACAGGTCAGCGCTTCTCGTATCTGCGGCCTCAAAAAGAGAAACCGCGGATCGGGTGTGGCTCCGAAAGGCTGGGCGCGAAGGCCAAAGTAGGTTTTGTACATTGCTATGCGCGGGCGCTCTCCATGGGTTTGGGCCTTCGGAGGATCAACTTTTTCACTCGGCCGCCAAGACTCGTCGATGACGGCTGCTCCAGGATTTTGATGTACGAGACAATGGCCAGTGTGGGCAATTTGGTAAATGCCCAGATGTCCCCTTCGTTGCGCAGCGAGGTGTCGCGATATTCCAGCAGCCCCGCAAACAGCACGCCCAGCAAAAGACCCGCGGCCAAGCCCCCGCCGCCAAAGAGGCGCTGATTGGGAAAAGTGGGCTCTTCAGGAAGATTGGGAGCGTCCATCACCCGGAACTGCTCGCCTTGCTGGCGATGTTCCAGGGCCGTGGCCATGCTGGAATCGTTCATCTTGGCAAGCAGCGTGTTATAGAACTGCAGCGCTGTCTCATGGTCGCGGGTAATCGCTTTGTACTCTTCCTCCACCAGTGGACTGGCTTCGATTTTAGCCTCGTAGCTTTTCACCTGCTGCTCAATCGCAGCCTGCTCCTGCTTGGCCTCGGCCACCGACAGCTTGATGGCGCGAAGCTGCAACTTGAGCTGCTTCAACTGCGGCGAGTCGCTGGAGCTGACGGCCGTCTCATCTTTAACCGGAGAGGTTGCCTCATGCGCCATCTCCGCCTCCAGATTGGCGATCCGGCGCTTGCTGGCAACCACATCCGGATGGTCCGGCGTGTAGCGCGCCTCTAATTCCTTTTCTTGTTCGCGCGCCATCTTGAGCTGCGCCTGAAGCGAACCCGTCGTGGCTCCAGTGGCCGGATCAACGCGAGAGGAGCCTTGTGACTGTTCGGCGACCATCGCTTCAAGAAAGCTTTCATCCTGCTGCTGCCGGCTTACCGCCTGCGTGGCCGCGTCCAGCCGGACCGACAGTGCCTGAAGTGTGTTGGCATTTCCTGATTCCTGCTCCGGCAGCTTGCCCAGATTCCTGCGCTGAAAATCTGCCAGCTTGCCATCCTGCTCATCCAGGTTCCTCTTTGCATCTTCCAACTGCTGTTTGAGAAAATCGGTCGTGCCCTCCGCCGACTGCTCCCGCGCGCTCAGATTCTCGCTGACAAACATGGACGTGATCTGTCCACACACTAACTGCGCGGTGCGCGCATCCGAGGCCGTGAAGGTGATAGAAAACCCGGGCATCCCGTGCGAGGCCGGACCGCTCGGTATAGGAATGATTCCAATCGCCTTCTGGGTCAGATCCACCTTATCGTCCATATTGCTGACTTTGGGGTAAAGGCTGAACTGCGTAATGATCGGCTCGATGCGCGAACGGCTTAGAATCTGTTCCTTCATCGACGCCAAACGCGAATTCAAATCTTCATTCACCACCGGCTTCACAAAATCTTCTGGAACTTTCTGCTCTTCAATCAGCACCAGCGTCCTGGAAAGATACCGCGGAGGGATAAAATGGCAAACGATCAGGCCAATCGCCAGGCAAATGATCGAAGAGGCCAGTATCAGCCAGCATCTCCGCTTCAATATCCCCATATAGTCCTGCAAGGTCAGTTCACGATGCCCGAGCATAGGCCTCCTTCTTCGATTACTTCTTGATGCGCAGTTCCCGCGGCGTGTATCCGATACCGAAACCGAACACCTGTGTCAGGGTGTTCAGAATGTTCGGTTCATTCAAAAGATTTGATGTCAATAGACTTGAGCTTTGATTCATGACCGTGTAATTGGCAAAAACGCTAAAGAACCTTCCCAGCCCGCGCGAGGCCTGAACTCCGCCGTATTCCGAATGAATGGCGCCACTGGCGGTCAAGCTCGCTGTGCGCAAAAAGGAACCGGTCACGCCAACATTCAGATTTCTGCCGATCGCGCGCGAATAATTTCCGCTCAATGTGTCATTTTCGGCGCCCGTCAAATAGCCCGCCCCGCCGGTGACGCCATGGGTATAAAAGAGGCTCGCGCTTCCCTGCTTAAACGCTTCCTGTGCGGAAGCGCTGACGGCGAATCGCGTGGAAGAGGGCAGAAGGGCGCTGTCTGAACTCGATATCCATTGCGGTCCAACCGACCCTGCGATGCTGAATCTCCGCGTCCAGTGACGTTTGAAACTGGCCTGCAAGGAATTGGCCTGGCTGTAGTTGATTCGCAAAACACCGAGTGTGGAGGCAGAGCCTTCGCCATAAGTAAACCGGGAGAATGAATACTCACCCGAAATCGAGTTGCGCCCGTCCAACCGGCGTGTGATGCCCCCATTCGCTGTATAAGTGTCCGTGTTCTGGCCGTTGCTATCCACGTAAAGCAACTCTCCCACCGTGCCGCCGAAGTTCAACCTGGTTGCATAATCAAGCCGAACGTCCGCCGAGGCCGAGGTCAGGTTGTCCAGTGTGCGCACATTTTCCGTCAGAATTGTCTGGTCCGTCGGGTTGGCCGAAGCAGTCCCGCCAAGGGGCTCCCCGGTGCCCGCAACCCCCGAAAAACCCGTCGTCGGAGTCTCGAAGGTGTACATCACATTCTCACTGGCCGTCAGGCTCCAGGCGCGCTGGACAATACCTTGCGAAAGCAAAAGATGCTGAAAAAAATCCCCCGGCTGGCTTGCTCCAGCCAACGCCCATCCGTACCCGCCGCCATACTGCGCGCTGAATGGAAGACGCATGCTGACGCCCGCGTAACTTGCATCTCCCGATGCGTAGCTTTCCTGCTGCGTGGCCTGATTGTCGCCAATGCGCGTAGTCTGCGCATAGCGCAGGTCATAGTGCAGCGTGCCCCCAGCCGCCTGGTTGTTTGCTCCGGCAGCTCCGGCCGCACCAGCAGCTCCGGCCGCACCAGCAGCTCCGGCCGCACCAGCAGCTCCGGCAGCACCGGCAGCACCGGGCTCTTGTTGCGCCTGGATCGCGGCGCTGGCAAGCAAAAGAATCGCCATCGGGATCAAACTCGGCTTCATGCGGGCAGCCTTAAGGAACGACAATCGTGTCCCCCGGATTTAATGTGAGATTGAGCGAATGGTCGCCCTTCAGTGCCTGCTTGTATTCGACGGGAATCTTCTGCTGTTTGCCGCCCGCCACGCGTAAAATGTACATCTTCCGGGTGTTGGCAAACTGAGTGAGCCCGCCGGCGCTTCCGATCGCCTCCAACAAAGTCATTCCGGGGGTCATCTGGACCGGTCCCGCTTTCCCCACTTCGCCGATCAGAAACACTCTCTTGCTGTTCATCTGATTCACGGACACCGTGACACTGGGGTCTTGAACAAATTTCTTCAGCTTTTCCGAAATTACCCCAGCCAACTGCATCGGTGTCTGGCCGGAGGCTTTGATGTCGCCCACCAGCGGCAGCGTAATCATGCCGTCGGACCGGACCAGCACGCTTTTATCGGTCAGTCCCTCTTCCCGCCAAACCACCACGGAAATCGAATCCAACTCCCCAATGACATAATTATTGTTGTCCAGCGAAGGTTTTGCGGTTTCCCGCGCCGCCCACGCCGCGGCCTCCTCGGCGCTCTGCCTGGCTTCATTCCGCTTGGCCGACTGGACGGCAGCCTGCACCGCCGACAAAACAGCATCCTGCGACGCCGGCTTCTCCCCGCTCGACGCCGACGTCGTGGCCGGAGCCGTCGGCTGGGCGGCAGGCGGCTTCTCCTGCGCAAAAGAGATAAATGCCGACAGCAACAGTACCCATAAATAACATCCCGGTTTCATCATGCGACTCCATTCTTGCCTGCGGCAGACTCTCGTTCCGCCTCGATCCGCTTGAGCTTGTCGAACAACACCTTGTCGCTGATTCCCGGCTCCGCCGCGGCGCAATTGAGATTGCCCTCGGCCGAAGAAAGCACCTCGGAGATCAGTTACCGTTCCATCTGGATAAAGGAGCCCACGTCGCCTCCTTCAAGAGTAAATGCCGGTGATTTCCATTGGGCCTTCTCGATTCGGTCGCCGATGGAGACAATGGATTTAAGGGTGGGTGGCCCTCATCTCAATTTATTATTATAGTTGGGTATCTCAGGCCTAGCTTCCAAGACCTCGGATGTACCCGCCTCTACAGGTAACGTGATTGGAGTTTTGTCAAGGAAACTCTCTCCCATTTCCGGCAGGCAGATTGCTAGTGTAGAGTGGAAAGAACCCTTTCAGCGAGGATTTCAACACGGATAATGAAGTACAAGTCGTGCGAACTCCGGCCAGAACATCCGGCCTTCCGCTCTTTGGCGACATCCAATCCGCCCTGGGCGCGGCGTTGATCTGCCTGCTTTTGCTCGTGGTTTATGACCACGTGCTTTGGAAACTCTTTTTCGACTGGCAAAATCAGAATAATTCTCATGGCTTTCTGGTGCCGCTGTTTGCCGCATTCCTGATCTGGGAGAAGAGACAAACCCTGCGCGGCATTGTCCTGGCTCCGGTTTGGAGCGGGATTGCCGTGATTGTTCTGGGGCTGATCGTTTTACTTTTAGGCGTCTTTGGCTCCGAACTTTTTCTCTCTCGAATTTCGCTGCTCATTCTTCTTGCCGGGTTGACGCTCACCTTTGGTGGCTGGCAACTGTTGAAGGAGCTGCGCTTTGCCTTGCTGGTTCTCTTGCTGGCCATCCCGATTCCGGCCATCATCTTCAATCAAATTACCTTTCCGCTCCAGATTTTGGCCTCCAAGATGGCCAGCGGTCTGCTGCCTCTCTTCGGTGTTCCGGTCCTGCGCGAGGGCAACGTCATTCGACTTCCCTTGATGAGCCTGGAGGTGGCCGAGGCATGCAGCGGCATCCGCTCCCTGATGAGCCTCTTCACTCTCGCGGTCTTCTACGGTTACTTCATGGAGAAGTCCAATCGAAGGCGGTTGGTGATTGCGCTAGCCAGTATTCCCATTGCCATTGCCGCCAACGCGGTGCGCATCCTGGGCACGGGCCTGTGCGTGCAATACTGGGACCCCGACAAGGCGATGGGCTTTTTTCATGAGTTTTCAGGATGGGTCATCTTCCTGGTTTCGCTGGCGTGTCTCTATATTCTTCATCGCGCCATGAGCCTGATTCCAATCAAGAGGCGGCTGAGATGAAGAACCTTCGATACTGGACGGTTGTCCTGCTGCTGACCGGCGCAGCCTTGATGCTGCATCTGCGCGCCCATGTGGATCAAAATCCACCCAGTCAGCCTCTCTCGCAGCTTCCGCTGGAACTGGCGACGTGGACCGGAAGCGATCTGCCGATCGATCAGGAGACCCGCGACGTTCTCGGCGCCGGAGACTTTCTCTCTCGCATCTATCTTCAGGACAAGCACTCGCCGCCGGTCAGCCTTTTTATCGGCTATTTCCCCACCCAGCGCACCGGGCAAACTCCTCATTCGCCTAAAAATTGTCTGCCGGGGGCCGGTTGGGTCTTTGAATCTTCCAATACCGTGGACCTGATCGACGCGGCCGGAAAATCTCACCGGGTTGGGGAATATATCATTTCGAATAGTGGGATCAGGCAATTTGTCATTTACTGGTATCAGGCGCACGGGCGCAGCGTTGCCAGCGAGTATGCGGCGAAAATCTATACGGTCGTTGATGCCATTCGCCTCAATCGCACCGATGGAGCTCTGGTGCGCGTCATTACGCCCATGGCTTCCGGCGAAGACACCGCGGCGGCAAGAGAGCGCGCCGAAGCATTCACTCGGCAGTTGACGCCCCTGCTCTCGCGTTTCATTCCTGACTAAGGTCGGGAAAATGGCTTTGATAGGCTGCGCCGCTATGGAAGATGCTTCCATAGCTTCAGTCGGCAGCCTGAAAGGATGAATATGATGGTTGAAATCTCCGGCTTCTGCGCAATGAGGAGAGCGCGTCATCCCCACGCCGCTCTTGGAATCGTTACGCTGTTTGTTTTGGCGGCTCTTCTCTCCGGGTGCTTTCGCGACCCCAACGTCCGCAAGCACAAGTACCTGGAAAGCGGGCAGAATTATGCCGCCAAGGGCAAGGATAAAGAGGCGGCTATTCAGTTTTCCAATGCCTTGAAGATTGACAAAAACTTCGCCGATGCGCATTATGCCCTGGCCCAAACCTATCTTCACATGGGCGCATTCAACGCCGGTTACGGCGAACTCCAGAGGACCGTCACACTGCAACCTGGAAACATCAAGGCGCGGCTTGATCTCGGTAATATGCTCCTGGCCGGAAATAAACTCGATGATGCCCAGACGCAGGTTTCGGCTGTCCTGAGCGCCCAGCCCAACAACGCCGACGCGCACGCCTTGCTCTCTCGCATTGCCGCCCGCCGTGGACAAAAAGACGTTGCCCTGGCCGAAATTCATCGCGCCCTCGAATTGGCCCCGAATGAGGCTGCGCTGCACGAGACTCTGGCCTTGCTGGAAGCTGGGGATGCAAGCCAAGGAGCTTCTGTCGAAGCCGAATTGAAGAAGTCCATTGAGCTGGATCAGAAATCCGTCAATGCCAAGCTCCTTCTGGCTGCCTTCTATATCAGAAACAACCGCTTGCAGGATGCCGAGCATACCTGCTGGAGCGCCGTCGCCACTGACCCAAAGAGTCTCAGCGCGCGGGAATCCCTGGTTCAAGTCATTCTTCGCGAAGGCGATCCGCCTAGGGCTGAGCAGGTGCTTCGCCAGACATCCAACGATCTGGCCGACAACCCGCAGGGCGTGCGCATCCTCGCTGACTATTATGTAGGATCGGGACAGCCGGACAAGGCCAAGGCGGAGTTTGCCAGCCTGGCAAAAAAATATCCCAAGAACCTCTCCGTTCAACTCGGATATGTGCATATTCTTTTGCAAACCAAAGACATTGCCACAGCCCAGACAGTCATCGCCGAGCTGATGAAGAATCATGCCAAGGATCCCCAGGTGGCTGTGTTGAACGGAATTGTCCTGCTCAATAATGGCAAGGCGAATGACGCCGTCATGGCTCTGCAGAGCGCGGTGAACAACGCGCCTAAGGATGCTTTCGTTCAATTCTGGCTGGGAAAAGCCGCTCTGGCCAAAGGCGATTCCAATTTGGCCGAGAAGAGCTTTCAGCAGGCGGTCCAACTGAATCCACGCGATGTGGACGCGCAGGAGGAGTTGGCCCGCATGGCCATTCAGCGCGCCGATTTCAATCAGCTCTCCGAAATTGCGGAGAAGACAATTGCCGCCAATCCGCGCTTTCCCGCTGCCTATCTCTGGCGGGCTGCGGTGGATTTAAGCCACAAATCAGAGGATAAAGCCGAGGCTGACCTCAAGACAGCCATCAACGTCGCTCCGCGAAACGCGCAAGCCTATCTCATGCTGGGTGAAATCCGCTTTTCTCAGAAGAAATACCCGGAAAGCGAATCACTCTTCGAGCAGGCTCTGCAATATGACCCGAATTCCCTGGGAGCCATGCGCGGGTTGATCAATGGCTATTTCCTGAAAAAACAGCCTGCGCAGGCCATGAACCGGCTCAACGCGCAAATCGCCAAGAGCCCCAGGAATAGCGGGTTCTACGATATGCTGACGCTGCTCTATTTGCAAAATAAAAACCTGGATCAGGCCATGTCTTCCGCGCAAAAGGCTATTGAACTGAATCCCGACGACACCGAGGCTACAACCCTCTACGCGCAGCTTCAGGTGCAGCGCGGCCAGGTCTCCAGCGCCATCGGCGCCTGGCAGAAATGGTCCAACGACCATCCAGGCAATGCCGGCGCACTGGCCATTTTGGGATCTATGGAGGAATCGGCCGGAGATGAGAAAAAAGCCGAAGATTATTACAAGAAGGCTCTTCAAATCAAGCCGGATCAGCCCATGGCAGCCAACAATCTTGCCTACATGATGCTAAAGAATGGCGGAAATGTGGATGTGGCGCTAACCTTGGCCCAGACGGCGCGCCGCGGCATGCCCGATTCGCCCAACTCCGCCGATACGCTGGCCTGGGCCTACTACTACAAGGGAACCTACGGCTACGCCCGCGACCTGCTGGAAGAGGCGCTCAAGAAGAATCCCAACAACGCATCGATGCAATATCACCTGGGGATGGTCTACAGCAAGCTGATGGATAAAAACAACGCCGCGCTGCACCTGAAGAAAGCCGTCTCCCTCGATCCCAATTCGCAAACCGCCAAGGATGCGCAGGCCGCGCTGCAAGGAAAAGGATAAAGGCTTTAGCTGAACCGCGAGCCGGCGATGATTCTTCACCGCCGGCTCATGGTTTCTTTGGAAATCCGCGCCGTAATGCGCTTCACCTTTGATTCCGAGTCGCCTTCCCTATGCCTGATGCAAATTCAAATACCAGAATCATCGCCCGGAACTCCGGATGGTTCAGCATCGAAAATATCAACAACTCCATTGTTGCGTTAATTGCCTCGATTCTCATCAATCGCTATCTCGGGCCCAATAAGAATAGTTACATTATCTTCGTCTCCCAAATTGCCGCGATGGCCAGCGGACTAGGCGGATTCGGCATTCCCGCCACCACCAAGAAATACATGGCCGAGTTTATCGGCATGGGCGACCGTGGAACGGCAAGATATATCTACTGGCGCACCCTGGCGATTCAGGTGCTGCTGGCCACTTTGGCCTCCGGCGGCCTGCTGTTCTGGGTGTTGAAATCCGCCACCGGTGATTACAAACTTGCTTCGGCATTGATTGTACTCAGCATCTGGCCGGCCATGGTCAACTCCATCTCTTCGCAGGCCAATCAAGCCGCGGAAGATTTTTTCTCCAATGTCCCTGCTTCCATTCTTTCCAATTTAACTTATTTATCCCTTATTTTCGCCACTGTCTTTTTAAATTGGGGCGTGATTGGAGTCGGCAAGGCGCTGCTGGCCATGCGCCTGGTCGATTTTCTTGTTCGCTTCTTCCCCACCACGATGCGCGTGCTGGCCTGGAAGACCACTCATCCGCATCCGCCCGGACTGGCCCGCCGGATGGCGCCATTCGCAGGACAGAACCTTATCAGCACAGCGGTGGCAATGGTGGTTTGGGGCCGCTCGGAAGTTCTTTTGCTTGAGTATTTCAATGCCGACAAAAGTCAGGTGTCCTTCTATTCCGTGGCATTCACCATGGCCGAGATGTTGCTGCTCGTCGCGACTATCTTCGGTTCGGCCGCCGGCGCCACCATCTTTGCGCAATATGGAAGAGATAAGTCGAAACTGCCCGATCTGGCCGCATCAACCTTTCGCTATATTGCGCTGATGTCCATCCCTCTGCACTTCATCGCCGCCTCGCTCGCCGCCTCCGCCTTGCTGGTTGTCTATGGCGATAAATTTGCCGGCGCGGCAATGGTCGTGGCACTGGCGCCTCTGCTCTGCGTATTCAAGGCATTTCTCATGCCCGCTCAGAATCTGCTTGAGAGCATGGAGCGGCAGCGTTATGTTATCGGCGCCACGGCCTTTGCGGGAGTAATCGATATTGGCGTGGCCTGGTATTTCATTCCCATGCACGGCGCGGTGGGTGCCTGCATCGGCAATGGCGCCGGTCAGTTCATGGCCGTCGCCATTCTGTGGATCATCTCTGCCCGCCTCTACCAAGTGAAACTTCCCTGGATGCTGGTTGCCAAGCTGGTTTTTATCAGCACGCTGGCATCATTGACCGCGCATTTTGTGGCTGCGCGCCTGACGCCTCTAAAAGCTGTTCTATGGGGCGGGAGTGCGGCATTCTTTGTTCTTTTCTTTCTTGTTTACCTGCTGCGCGTGCTTGAACCTGAGGACTACACCCGGCTCAAGCAACTGACTGGAATGATGCCCCAGCCAATCTCCCAAATTGCTGAAGAGGCTGTGGCGCTGCTCGTCCGTCCCGAGCGCGGCAGCCCAATCAGGTATCGGAGTTATCCGCTGCCCAGTAAGAATGGTTCGGTTATTTCCAGAATATTGAAGATGTATCATCTTCTGCTATCGGACGAGATTCGCAAGCAGATATTGAATTACAGAGAAGCCACCAGGGGAGTTGCTTTGAAATTGAAGCTGACGTCCATTCCAGTCGATGCCTGCCTGCGCGGCGGCGACGGCGGCGTGAGAGCAGCTTCCTTCGCCCGCTTGATCGGCGATCTTCGCTTGCCGTCACAGCACATCTCACAATGGCCGCATGTCAAACTTCTTCAGCAGTTCGATGTTCTCGGCCAGCACCTTTGGGATGAGGGAGTTTTTGAAACTACAGAGTATTATCAAAGCGCAGTGAGAAATATCGAGTTATTCGGTAATTACTTTGATGCGGTCTTGCCTTCTCAGATTCGAAGAGGCGCAATGCGTTTCGTTCGTTCCTATCAAAATGTTGATGCAGCCGAGGATTATCCCGAAATTGACGGTTATATTCGGAACCCATATGAGTATATTTCCGTTTATCCAATCAAGGATTCGACTTATTATCAGGTTTGCGAGGGCCATCACCGGCTGGCCAAGGCCTACGCCTCTGGCGTCAAAAAGGTTTCCGGCCTCATCCTGCACCCCGCGGTTACCACCCCCTTGCAGGATTTATTACGTGAGGTCTTATGGCTGAAAGGACGGAAGGAGTTATATCAGCCGATTGATTCACCGGAAGTAGCACAGTGGACCGTGGTCAGGCGCTGCTCGGACAGGCAGGCTAAAATTGAGGCTTTTCTGCGCGCTGAAGGCTTGATGCCCCCTGCCGCTCAAAGCTGCCTTGATGTGGCCAGCAGTTATGGGTGGTTTGTTTCCGCCATGACAAAGGCCGGCTTTCGAGCTGAGGGCGTGGAGCGCGACCCAAATGCAATTTCGGTGGGAATGATGATGTATGGCCTGAATCATGAACAGGTGCATCGCGCCGATGCTGTAACATTTCTTCGCGCGCTTCCATGCAAATACGATGTCATCACTTGTTTCAGCCTTCTGCATCATTATATTTTGAAAAATCTGAACGCCAGTGCGGAAGAGTTGATTCAATTACTGGATTCCGCCACGGGTCATGTCCTGTTCTTTGATACTGCCGAAAGTCGGGAATATCCCGGACAATTGCCTGTTGAATGGGATGTCGACTACATCCATCACTGGCTTGAAGCGAATACAACATTCTCGCGGATCATCCGTCTCGGACCGGACGAAGACTGCGTTCCTCTCGATTTGAAAAGTTTTGGGCGAATGCTGTTTGCCTGCGTCCGCTGATCTTGAAAATTACGCTTTGACCGGGATATGGTCACCCGCCCTTTCGCCAAACGAGGTTCCTTACGCACGATCTTTGTGCGCTGGGGTGGCTAGTACGCGACAGGATAGGGCACCTGCCCCAAATGAAGACCTACCCCACCGACGGCAACCCGGCAAGAGCCATGGCGATCTCTTCCTCCGGGTACTCGTAGTTTTCGAGCTTGCCGGCTTGGTAGGCGATGTAAGAGGCCATATCGAAGTGACCGTGGCCGCTGAGGCCAAAGAGGATCGTCTTCGCCTTGCCTTCCGCTTTGGCTTGAAGCGCCTCGCTGATGGCCGCGGCGACGGCATGGTTGGACTCCGGCGCGGGAATGATGCCCTCGGAGCGGGCAAACTGAATTCCGGCGGCGAAGGCGTCCAGTTGCTGCACGCTGGTGGCTTCGATCAGGCCCAGGTCCATAACGTGCGAGACCAGCGGTCCCATGCCGTGATAGCGCAATCCTCCGGCGTGGATGCCGGGCGGAATGAATGTGGAGCCGAGGGTGTGCATCTTGACCAGCGGCGTCAGATGGCCGGTATCGCCGAAGTCATAGGCGAAGTGGCCGCGTGTCAGGCTGGGGCAGGCGGCCGGCTCGACGGCGACGATGCGTGCCTTGCTTTGGCCCTTGAGGTTGCGGCCCACATACGGCAGCGCCAGTCCGGCAAAGTTCGATCCACCGCCGGCGCAGGCTATCACCACATCCGGCTCATCGTTGGCCATGGCCATCCCCTCGATGGCTTCCAGGCCGATCACCGTCTGATGCAGCAGAACATGATTGAGCACGCTGCCCAGCGCGTATTTGGTGTCGGGATCCTTGGCGGCCACTTCCACGGCCTCGGAGATGGCGATGCCCAGCGAGCCGTTGGAGTCCGGATGGGCGGCAAGAATGGCGCGGCCGGAGTCGGTCGTATCGCTCGGGCTGGCGATGCAGGTGGCGCCGAAGACCTCCATCAGCGCGCGGCGATAAGGCTTCTGATCGTAGCTGACGCGCACCATATAGACCTTGCAATCCAGGCCGAAAAACGCGCAGGCCATCGACAGCGCCGAGCCCCACTGGCCGGCTCCGGTCTCGGTCGACAGATGCTTGGTGCCTTCCAGCTTGTTGTAATAGGCCTGCGGCAGGGCGGTGTTCAGCTTGTGCGAGCCGGCCGGGCTTCCGCCCTCGTACTTGTAATAGATATGCGCGGGCGTATCCAGCGCCTTCTCCAGTCGGCGGGCGCGGAAGAGCGTCGAGGGACGCCACTGCGCGTACAACTGCCTGACCTCGGCGGGAATCTCAATCTCCCGCTCCTGGCTGACCTCCTGCATAATCAGGCTCATCGGAAAAAGCGGTGCCAGATCATCAGGCCCAATCGGTTGAAGCGTGCCGGGGTGCAACGGCGGAGCCATCGGCTTGGGCAGGTCGGCGGCAAGGTTGTACCAGGCAAGAGGAATGCGGTTTTGCGGAAGATTGTATTGGATGGTTTCCATGCGGAAATTCTAACAGCCTGGACGGCAGAACTGGCAAAGAGACCGATGGAAAGGCGCAGAAGAAGCTTGCGGTCTGCACCGAATGAAGCAGTAAATTCTCCACACAAGGACTGATGTGCAGGTTTCCATTGAACGTTAGTTTAGCTAACAGTAGACGAAAAGAATGAATTCAGGCGGATTGCGCTCAAGCGCCCGATCCCCTTCGCGCCGCCTGATCACCTTATTTGTCCCTGCACGCAAATCTTTCATTTGAGGTCACCAGAGATGCAAAGCATTTCATCAAGAAGTCATGCCAGAAATCAAAGCGAAGTAAAAAAGCGAAGCACGGCGGCAGTATTTCTGTCGCTTTTAGCCATGGTCACTCTACTCTTGTTATCCGCAGGTCAACTTGTGGCGCAGGGCTGCATTCTGGCGCGGTCGCCGGAACAGAATGCATTGCCTACAGGCCAAGGAGGAACCCTGGAGCCGGGGCACTTTCAAATTACGATTGGCGAGCGCCACCAATTCTCTTACCAGCATTATGTCGGCGATACCTACCAGGAGTACCGGGCACAGGACAAGACTCAGGTGGAAAACAGGATCAATCTGATTACCACGAATCTGACTTATCAATGGACGCCGAAGGTCAGCTTTGAGATCGATATGCCGTGGCTCTTTGCCTCGCGCAAAAGTCAGAATTCACCCATCGAGTACCAGTCCACCGGCCTTGGAGACACCATCATCGGCGCCAATTACTGGATTCGGAATCCAGAGCACGCACCGCGCGACAACTTCTCCGTTGGCCTTGGACTGCTGATGCCCACCGGCAACGACGATGTGGAGAATACGGTGGACACCAACACCACCGGAACTGGAGCCGCTGTGGAAGTGACAGCGCCCGTGGATTACTCGATTCAGCCCGGCAATGGAGGTTGGGGATTGGTGATGCAATGGATGGGATTCCGGCGCATTGGAAAAAACCTGACCTTCTATACGGATGGGGATTACATAGCCACGCAGGGTGGCACCAACGGCGTGCAACGAGGAGCCACTCTTTCCACCAAGACCCCGCTGGATAACTATGTTGCCATCTCCGACCAATATCTTTTGGAAGCGGGCGTTGCCTTTCCGGTGCATCGCATCAAAGGACTGAGCGCGACCTTTGGACCACGGGATGAGGGCGTGCCCGCCTACAATCTCTTTCCCAACAGCAATGATGGCTTCCGCAGACCCGGATTCGCAGTGACCGCCGGACCTGGAGGTCAGTACGGGCGAGGATCCAACACACTCTCTGCGGGCGTTTACAAGGCCATTCACCGTGATCGAACGGTCAGCTATCCCGACTCAGTTTATGACGCCCATGGAGACGCCGCCTTTGCGCAGTATGTTTGGCTGGCAAGCTGGACACATCGCTTCTAAGTTGGAGAGGTATGTTTCAGACATTATCGATGATGCTTCCATTCCCAGGTTCCGCAGATTGGAACCTGGGAATTTGCAACTGGTTTTTCAACAAGGAATAATCCATGAAGATATCCGCATGGGCACGAACGGCTCTCGCCTTCTGCTTTCTGATTTCATCGGCGCAGGCCAAGCGCGCTCCCAATCTTGAATTAAGGGATCTGGCTGGGCATACACATAAGCTTTCGGAGTTACGCGGCAGTATCGTGGTGATCAACTTCTGGGCGACATGGTGCGTGCCATGCCGGGAGGAGCTGCCGTTGCTCTCGCGGCTGAGCCAACAGTTCAAGGGAAAGAATATCCGCTTTATCGCAGCTTCCGCGGACGAGCTGGAGAATCGCGTAAAAGTGGATCAGTTTCTAAACCACAATCCCCTCGCGGTTGAGGTATGGCTGGGCGCGGATTTGGATTCTCTGGACCGTTCAGGATTGGGCAACGAACTCCCCGCCACGATGATCCTGGATGAACAGGGCGAGATCATTGCTCGCATTGAAGGCGAGGCGCGCGAGGGAGATTTGAAAGCGCCGCTGGATTGGCTGCTCAACGGCAGAAACGGCCCACCGCCGCCTGCGATGATCAACCGGTATTGAGTCAGTTCTGCGCGCGCAAGGCGTTCAGTTGCCCGGTCCAAGTGCCGTTATTGAAGGTGATGCCACCCATGATCAGGCCATCATCCGAGACGGCAAGCCGATATCTATCCAAGCTGAAGATGCTGTTGGGATCATCCTTTTTGTAGCCGTTCAACACCAGCAACCCATCGCCTTTGCGTTCGCCTTTGACAAACTCGGTAGCGGTCATGCCCACTTTGGCGGCCTCTTCGGGAGCGGCGCTGGCGGGAACTTTGCGCAATGTCCAGACAATGGCGCCACGAATTGAGCCCTCGCCGGCGGGCGCGCAGGCCTTGCAGCCGGGCCCCGTCTCCAGCGTGATGGTGGCTGTAAATGCATACCCCGTAGGGTCGATCCAGATTCCGCGCCACTCCCCGGCAACACTGTTCGATTGCGCGCGGCAAACCAAGCTGCCCAGCAGGAGCAGGCACACCAGAAGAAACCGGTTCTTCATCGCTCTTCGATCCTTTCACCTGGATGGTATGCAGTCATTGTACGTCCAGGCTGGAAGGAAGCGCTGCAAAGAAGATGGACAGATGCGTTTTTCTGCACAGAGTAGAGCGTGAATCCCCCGCAGGGGGCGGCTTCGCTTCAGAGTTGCAAGGAAAATGGTTCCTCTTTGGCAATCTTTCGAGAGAGCTGGGCGGCTTCCTGGGAGCGTTCAAAAGCCTGCCGAGTCAGTTCGGTGTCGCTGGCATGATCGCCCGTGCTGTGTCCGCAGGCAGCCACTGCGTGGGCGTGCGCTGCATGGTTGTGGAGTTCCGCGGCTTGGGAATGTTCGCTTTGGGGCATGGAAGTCTCCTCTTCAGGCAAGCGTATGGGCCGCCTGTACCAAGAGTCTTCCACTTGAGCGCGGAGAGCACTGTGCAATCCGGGACAGGTGCTGCTAAGCGCGATTCAAGCGTCGGCAAGGGAATAGGGTTAAGTTGGGCTGAAAAATCGAGTGAGTCCAAAATGGGACAATATTTACAATTAGTCGCGCTTAAGACTGTCTCATTCCTGTACACTGGAGGCGCTATGAGTTGCATTTTTTGCAAGATTATTGACGGAAGCATCCCTTCCACCGCCGTCTATCAGGACGAGCATTGCTATGCCTTCGCGGATCTACATCCGCAGGCGCCGGTGCATATTCTGGTTACGCCGCGCGAGCACATTGCGTCGCTGGCCGATGGCATAGAAGGGGATCGCGCGCTGCTCGGCCACCTGCTGTGGGCTGCGGCGCAAATTGCCCATGAAAAGAGCCTCGCCAAGGGCTACCGCGTGGTCATCAACACCGGTGCGGACGGCGGCCAGACGGTGGATCATCTCCACCTTCATCTGCTCGGCGGTCGCGCGATGAATTGGCCTCCGGGATAAGGACTAAGGGACTATCAGGCAATCATGCTCAAAGAATTTTCAGGTGCTTCACGGCGAGAATTCTGAACCGTACCCTCACTCTTGACCTCGCGTCTCATGTGAGCCGCCGATCCAATAACCATCGTTTTTCGTTTGAGTCTTCCGCCGTGCTCATTTCGGAAGAGACTGTTTTTCTGTCAAGCGCTCAAAATGGATCACGTAATGGAACAAAGGCTCAACCAAGGTCATATCCAAGGCCATTCCGTCGGCTGTCATTTTTCCTGAATAGGCAGCCTGGCCAAAGGAAATTGAAATGTTCCTTGAATCCTGGTCATAAGTGACCGTGTGCGCCAAAGCGCCTTTGATTTCTTCATAGGGGACATCGAGATAGGCTCTCAGACCGTCTTCGGTATTGGAGATGTGAAAGATCTTTTGCACTTTGGTGCTTCCCCAATCCTCGAAGCCGGCCCAATCACCATCAATGGGGGTTGGCGGCGCCGGCTTGGGAGTCTTAATCTGCCATGTGAGGCGCTTGAAGTTGACCGGCCAGGACTCCTCCGGATCTTTGATCACGCCGGTCATCTCCGTGCCCGAAGGGCTGACGGTGGCTTCATAGGAGTACACAGAGGGATAGGCCGCAGTGCCCTCCTTGTTGAGCTTGTAAGTCTTGAACCGGAGCGTTAAATGGCTTCCGTCGAAGGAACCGCCGATGGCCGGCCAACCGTAGGCGTTCTCATCCGGGAAGTCTTCAAGCGCAGTCATCTTTCCCCCTACGTTGGTGTTCATGTGCAGAAGGATATGGTGAACGACTCCCTTGATCTGTGCATCACCCTGCCAATCGCCAGCAAGCGGAAAAGCTTGCGGACCGGATTGCGAATTTCCTGAAAGCGGATAGAGCGCCCATCCGAACAACAGGAAAATCAGGATGAGTGACTTCATGCAGTACCTCGATCAGGCGCCAGGCTACCATGAGAGGAAGAATCGCAACCAACTTGTATCACGATTGGTGTTAACACGTCCTGGTCCCTGCTTTCCTACATCGGTTGCGGCGTGTTGTCTTCTTCCTCTTCCACACCGTAGCGGCGAAGAAGATTGGGCAGCGTCTGCGAGAAGGCTGAACGCGGCATCACTGAGTCACAACCGGCTTCAATGGCCTTGGCCTTCAGCTCACCCTGCAAGTGGTTCAGAAAACCAATAATCGACGTGGCTTTCTTGAATTTGGTCTTGAATTTAGGGATCAGCGAGATCGGCTTGGCGTTCAAGTTATTCAAGTCAAAGACCAGCAACTTGGGACGTTGATCTTCCGGCAACTCTGCCAGCCGCCCAACAATCTCCTTGTCGCCCTTGACGAACTCCACCTTCACGCCCAGCTTGCGCGCCGTCTCCTGAATCTTGGCTACAAAGAAGAGATCCTCGATGAAGCAATAGATGCGGGCAACCGCGTCGGCGCGCACGGCGACCGGGGGCAAAGGCTGATAGGCATCCAGGTATTGGCCACCGCTGCGGCCGTTGCTGGTGAGTTGGATGGTGGAAGGAGGACCGTCCGCCACGTTGCCATTCACCACGCGGTAGCTGTGGTCCATGGGACCGACAAACTCACGGGGGCCCTTCTGCGTACCTTTGCGCTTGCGCTGCGGCTGAACGGATGTGCTATTTCCAGGCTGGGTGCCCGAGCCGGAGTTCTTTGGAACGAATACCTTTTTCTTTCGGCCCTGATTGGGCTGCGCGTCCTGGCGACGGCCTTGCTGCGCGGAGGGCTGCCTATGTTTGGCGGGGCGAGAGATCGGGGGTGCCTGCGGCGGAGGCGGCGCTTGAGTGGATGGCGGTTGAAGCTGAGTTTGCTGCGCCGGAACGGCTGCTGCCTGGCTGCTCTTGTTTTTACGGCGCCGGCGGCGACGCCGATGCCCCTGCTGCTCCTGGCCATTGGCCAAGTCCTGCCCCGTTTCTGTTTGGGGCTGCGTCAATTCTGTCGTCATGCTTGAACTTCCTGATGGATTGCTCTTTGTTGCATTGCGTTTAACCGTTCAGCGGCTCCAGCCGATGCTGAACATCCTTTCCCCGCCGCCTGAATCTGGACGGGGGAATACGACGGTGTGCGGCGAAATACTACATAGGAAACCGTTTCCACTCCATCGGAACCAAACTTCGATTTATCCAGGACGATTCCCTGAACAATCTGTGCGCATTCAGATTCCAATAGCTTCCGGAGTTCTCCTAAAAACTGACGCACCCTGCCGCGGCTCTGATTCACACACTGCGCTAGATGATAAAAATGCGGTTTATGCTACGCACACGCAAGCCGGGGAATCTCTCCACCCGGTTGTGAGAAACTTATCGGTGCGAGCCGCGCCTTCCTCAGGTTATGCCCTTCCTATGAGAAGCTAAACCGCCTCTAGATTGCAATGAATGGATCGGTCCGGCGAAGCTTCCTTGCTTGCGGCGAGCTTGCACTGCCCCATTCGGGGGACTCGCGTCAGCCGCTTGATAGGCTTCTCTGATAGTACAGCGACCGGTTGCAACTGGCAAGCGAAACTCCACGAATTTGGTTTGGGTGAAGTGCAGCGCCGGCCTCACGACCGGCTGTGACATGAGCCTCCCGGCCCACGTTTGCTGATTTACAAGAAGATTTACCCAAGTCAAGAACGTGGAGTTGCAGCCTTTGAGCTTACTTGCCCGCCGCCGCGGAGGCTGCCGCTTTGCCGTGCATCGCATCGGAAAAGTATTTGCCCTCATCGGTCAGCGCAAAGCTATCCCACGAGGAGATCATGCTCGGCCCCCACTCCGGATCAAAACACCAGACAACCCAACTGATGCCTCTTGATTCCAGGTAGCTGGTGATCTGGTCTCCGTAGGCCAGGCCCTCATCCTTGGGACCGTAACTGGTGCTGAAGCCAATCTCGGTGGCGATGATTGGATAGCGGTCAGCGGCAAAGCCGAAGTCCTCTTCCCATTTGGGCGGCCACGGCTGCTGCCTTTTGTTCGGATAGGGATGGACCACATATCCAATGCGCTCGGCGCGGATGGGCGCGTCGCGCAGCGGAGCAAGGTCATACGCCCAATCGAGTCCGGCAACCAGCGGTATGGCCTCGCGGTTGGTGGCGCGAATCACTGAGATCATCTGCTCATTGATCTCGCGCCATTCATCCCAGCTCATCGTTCCAAGCTGCCCGTTGAAGAGCGTCGGCTCGTTGAAGATCTCGAAGAAGGCCACCGTGTGATTGCCTTTGAAGTGAGCCGCCATCACGCGCCAAAAGTTAAAGCTCTCCGGCAAACTGGTCTCATACATGGGGTCCTGAAAGAGGCCCTGCTTCAGATTGCCGATCGAGTGCCAGTCAATATCAACATACAAACCCAGCTCGGTGGACCACTCGACAGCCTGATCGAGCAGGGCGAGATAGTTCTTCACGCCGCGCCCGCGCCACGCCACCGGATGAACCGGAATGCGTACGATCGTGGCGCCGGTATCTTTAACCTTGGCGAAGAACTCCTTGTTCCAGTGCCCCTCACTCTCAACCTTGTCGGGATCGCCGATGTTGACGCCGCGCAAGAGTACCGGCTTGCCGTCGGGATCGACAAAGCGATTGCCGCGCACCGAGATCAAAGGCAGCTTCTTGGCGTCGGGGCTGTTCAGAGGCTGGGTCGAATAGGCAGCGTGCCACCAATCGTTCACCTTTGCGGCGGGCGGGTTCGCTGTTTGAGCTAAAGCATTGATACTGAATAGGATGGCAACTACGGAGAATGTGTACCGTTTCATCGGGATTACTCCACTGAGAAGATTGAGTCAAACTCCGATTGGCATCAGAGCGAATGGCCTATAGAAGATCATAGACGCTCCTGCCCTGCCCTTCGCCGCATGGGTGAAAAGGGAGGGGTGAAAGCATTGATACAACCTGTTCTAGCTAAAGTTATGGGGCCCGGCAGCAGCTTCCGCGCGCGGATCAGAGGCGCGCTGGGCTGATTGAATGGCTGTAACGCCGCAGTCTGCGTGGCCGCACAGGCAGATGATCTCCAACTTGTGGCCGATGCCCTCGCAATGATCGCTGCAATACTTTTTCTTTTCCGGGGCAAGGCAGGTGCAGGTCATATTCGCGCACTTTTTCTGATTCGCCATAATCCTCCTTTGCCGCTCTCCTTGGCGCACCTAGAGAACCGGAAAATAGGTTCGCCGAAGAGAAACGACGCTGTGATAGTAGCGCAAAAAACTTTGCGTGTGCGAGAAAAATCAACCGCGAACCGGAGCGATAGTTCCAAACCAGATTACAAACTGTTCCCCATCCTGAGATAACCGGCTCCCGTTGAGCACTACGATAAATAAAGTGACTACAACACACATCAAGCATGCGACGGTCGAGGTGGCCGAAGGCTCAACCCACTCGGCGGATGGAACGCGCATTGGCTTTCGCCGCCTGGGCCACGGCCCGGCGGTGGTCTTTGTGCATGGCAGCGTCTCCACGCACACCGATTGGATGCCGGTGGCGCGGCTCTTGGCAGATCGCTTTACTTGCTTTGCCATGGATCGTCGTGGACGTGCCAGGAGCGGCGAAGGCGTGGGACCGTATTCCATCCAGCGCGAGTACGAGGACATTGAGGCCATGCTGGCCGTAGCCAAATCTGAATCAGGATCTGAAGCTATGCTGGCCGCTCACTCCTACGGCGCCATCTGCGCGCTGGGCGTGGCCATGCGTCATCCCGTTCCGAAGCTGGTCCTCTACGAGCCGCCCTTGCCCGTGGGGGGATTGATTGCCGGCGAAAACTTGCCGCCCTACATCGCCGCCATCGAGCAGGGTGATCTGGACAAGGCACTGGATTGGGGCTTGGCTCGCTTTCCGCGCATGCCGGCGAAGTCGATTGCCCTGCTGCGCGCTTCGAAGGCATGGCCAAACCTGCGCTCGCTGGCCAAAAGCTGGATTCGCGAGCTGATTGAAATGGACGCGCACAGCCCGGATGTTGAGCCGTACCGAGCGCTGGCTTGCCCGTCGCTGCTGCTGGCCGGGAGCCTGAGTGCAGAGCATCCGATGCTGGACGCCGCGCGCGCGCTGGCCGAAGTTCTGCCGGGCGTGCGCTTCGAGTGGCTGCCCGGTCAAGGTCACGGCGCAATGCGCGCCGCGCCGGAGATGGTGGCCCGGCTGATCGACGAGTTTCTGGGCGGGTAATGATTCCTCAACTTTATAGAGTAGGAAAAATCGTTCAGCGGGGAACTGTATTCTCTTCAAACCATTGGGCTAACTGCTCTTCGG
>CAZXVX010000025.1:0-29520 GCA_964644105.1 uncultured Occallatibacter sp.
CTGATGGCGAAGAAGCAGGCCTGCATGATGGTGTTGATGCGCGTGCCCATGCCGGTTTTGCGCGCCACCGCGTTGCCGTCGATGACATAGAATTCGATCTTTTTGCGGATGATCTCCGACTGCGTGGTCTTGGGCAGATGCTGCCAGACCTCGGAGGCCGGGTACGGCGAGTTGAGCAGGAAGACCGCTCCGGGCATCGCCGCCTCGACCACATCCATCTTCTCGAGGAAGCTGAAGTTATGGCAGGCGACAAAGCTGGCGCGGGTAATCAGATAGCTGGACCGGATCGGGTTCGGCCCAAAGCGCAGATGCGAAGTGGTCATCGAACCGGACTTCTTCGAGTCATAGACAAAGTAGCCCTGCGCAAAGTTCGGTGTCTGGTCGCCGATGATCTTGATCGAGTTCTTGTTGGCGCCTACGGTGCCGTCCGAACCCAGGCCGTAGAAGAGCGCGCGGACGGTCTGCGGATCTTCGGTGGAGAAGTTGGGATCGTAGATCAGACTGGAGTGCGAAACGTCGTCGTCGATACCGATGGTGAAGTGGTTCTTCGGAGCGGGCTTTGACAGCTCGTCGAAGATGCCCTTGACCATGGCCGGGGTGAACTCCTTGGAGGAGAGGCCATAGCGTCCGCCGACCACTGTCGGCTTGGCGGTGAAGGGAAGTGAGGCTTCGTTCTCGGCCAGCACGGTGACGATATCCATATAGAGCGGCTCGCCGGTCGCGCCCGGCTCTTTGCAGCGGTCCAGAACGGCAATCGACTTGACCGTCGAGGGCAGAGCCTTCAGGAAGGCGCTTGCATCAAAGGGCCGATAGAGGCGAACCTTGACCATGCCCACCTTTTCGCCCGCCTTGACCATCGCGTCGACGGCCTCTTCGGCAGCTTCAGCGCCCGAGCCCATCAGCACAATCACGCGCTCGGCATCGGGCGCGCCGTAGTAATCGAAGAGGTGGTAGGAGCGGCCGGTCTCGACGGCGAAGCGGTCCATCACCTGCTGCACAATGCCCGGAACGGCTTTGTGGAAGGGCGTGCAAGCTTCGCGCGCCTGGAAGAATACGTCAGGGTTCTGCGCCGTGCCGCGGATGATGGGGCGGTCGGGGCTGAGCGCGCGCTGGCGATACTCGATGATGTACTTGTCGTCCACCAGGTTGCGGATGGTTTCGTCGCTGATGGGGATGATCTTGCCCACTTCATGCGAGGTGCGGAAGCCGTCAAAGAAGTGAATGAACGGGATGCGGCTTTCGAGGGTGGCGATCTGGGCAACCAGCGCCATGTCGGCCACTTCCTGCACCGAGTTCGAGGCCAGCATCGCCCAGCCGGTCATGGCGCAGGCCATTACGTCCGAGTGGTCGCCAAAGATGGACAACGCATGAGTGGCCAGCGTGCGGGCGGTCACGTGCATTGTTGCCGGGGTCAGCTCACCGGCAATCTTGAACATGTTGGGAATCATCAGCAGCAAGCCCTGCGAGGCGGTGAAGGTGGTGCCAAAGGCTCCCGCCTGCAACGCGCCATGCAGCGCGCCAGCCGCGCCGCCTTCGCTCTGAAGTTCTTCCACGATGGGCAATGCGCCCCAAATGTTTTTCTTACCCTCAGAGCGCCACTGATCAGCCCACTCGGCCATCGGCGACGAGGGGGTGATGGGGTAGATGGCGACAACTTCGGTGAGACGATAGGCTACAGAGGCCGCGGCCTCGTTCCCATCCAGGATTACCATGGTCTTTTCACTCATTACTGCTCCCTCATTGCGCGGCCGGCGGAATTCAGACCGCTACTTCAGAGTCTCTTCGATGGGCCTCCGTGCCGCTGTGATGCATAACACATCAAGGGATTGGAATCCCATATCGTGCGATTAAATTCTTTTCATAGAGAAGCTCGGCGGGAGGCTTGGGATCGCGGTGACTTTTTCGATGCATCAACACGGAGGACGCCCCCGGCCGCTCGCTGTGGAGGACCGGGGAGGGATGCATCGAGTGGCCGTTACCCCAAAAACATTCCGGCAATCGAAGCTGAAATCAGGTTGGCCATGGTTCCGGCCAGCATGGCGCGCACGCCCAGTTGGGCCAGTTCGTTGCGGCGCTCGGGAACCAGCGCGCCGATGCCGCCGATCTGCATTCCTATCGAGCCGAGGTTGGCAAAGCCGCAGAGCGCAAAGGTGGCGATGATGAACGAACGCGGGGCTAGAGTGGCCTTCTGCGCGCCCAATTGAATGTAGGCAATCACTTCATTGAGCGCCATGCGCGTGCCCAGCAGGTCGCCGATGGCTCCGCAATCGTGCCAGGGAACACCGATCAGCCAGGCTACCGGGGCAAAGAAAAAGCCCAGAATCTGCCCCAGGCTGGCCGGAAGCCAATGCATGTGAGTCATCCCGTGCACCCAGCCCAGCAGACCGTTCAGCAGCGCCACCAGAGCCAGAAAGCTGACCAGCATGATGGCCACATTGAAGGCCAGGCGTCCGCCGTCGATGGTGCCGCGGGCGATTGCGCCAATCAAGTTCTCGTCCGCATGCAGCTCATCTTTGGGCATTACCACGCGGCCTTCGGTGGCCGGCCTTCCCGTCTCTGGAACCAGCATCTTGGCCACCAGAATCGTTCCCGGCGAGGTCATGATCACCGCGGCCAGCAGGTGCTCCGGCGCAACGCCTTGCGCAATGTACATGGCCATGATGCCGCCGGAGACGTGCGCCATGCCGCTGGTCATGATGGTCATCAATTCGCTGCGCGTGGCCTTGGCCAAAAACGGCCGGATGGTGAGCGGCGCTTCGGTCTGGCCCATGAAGATCGACGCCGCCACGTTCATGCTTTCAGCGCCCGAGATGCGCATCGTCTTCAGCATCACCCACGCCAGCGCGCGGATCACAATCTGCATCACGCCAAGGTGATAAAGCACCGCGAAAAAAGCCGAGATGAAGATGATCGTCGGCAGCACCTGAAAGGCGAAGATGGAGCCAAGCGAGCCGGTGGGAATGCCGAGCGGGCCAAAGAGCACCTGCGTTCCGGCGTAGGTGGTGGCCAGCATCGCCTTGACTACTCCGCCGGCCCACTCCAGCGCCTGCTCGCCATAGCTGAAGCGCAGCACGCAAAAGGCAAAGAGCAGTTGCAGCCCCAGCCCCCAGGCCACCGTGCGCCAGCGGATGCGCCTGCGGTCGGTCGAGCCAAGCCAAGCGGCCAAAAGCACAGCAAGAATTCCCAGCACTCCCGTGAATCGAACCAAAGCAGCGCTCCTCGAAGAACAGTGAACTTCATTCATTGTAGGGCGAATGAACCTTTGATTGAATCAATGTTTTGAAGGGTAACGGTTTCAGGCGTGCCGTTGCCTGCCTATTTTATAAACGCTGACCTGCTGAATGATTGAAATACAGTGTGGGAAGTCGAAGGACCGGCGGTTGCTTTTTGCTTGGCCGGGTCTTTCATCCATCCGCGCTTTTTGCAAATGGATCATGTACCACGAATTCCATCGGCTTTTTCAGGCTGAACGTATAAATATCGGATCACGGCGTAAAGTAAGATTGTGTTCTACCGCATGGCTCAGCCCGAGGACTTCCCGCAACTCTACGGTCTGGAAGAACAATGTTTTCAGCCGCCTCATCGTTTCAGCCGCCGTTATCTGCGCTCGCTAGTCTGCCGCGACCATGCCGCGACCTGGATGGCCGAAGAGAATGGCCGGATGATCGGCTTCGCCATCGTCGTCTGGAAGGAAAGAAAGGCCGGAATCACAGCCTATATCCAGACCATCGAAGTCGACCCAAACGCGCGCCGCGGCGGTGTTGGCCGCGAGCTGCTCCGCCGTCTCGAAGCCTCAGCCAGTGCCGCTGGGGCGGCTCTGATCTGGCTGCACGTCGAAGCCGCCAACGCCGCCGCCATTCATCTCTACGAGGCGCACGGCTACCATTGCCAGAGCCGATGCGAGAACTACTACCCCGAAGGTCGCGCTGCGTTCATTTACGTCAAGACGCTACTGTGAGAGCTTCTTCAGCTTGCTCTCCAGGTCGCCGATGGTTCCCGCCCCGGCCTCCGGCTCCAACTGTTTTGCCGCGGCCAGGGCGGCGGTCCACGCCTTGAGAGCCTCATCTCTCTGACCCATGCGCGCGGCTAAATTGCCGAGTGTGTTTTCCGCGTCCAAGTCGCGGGGATCAAGCAATGCGGCCTCGCGCGCCATCGCCAAAGCCTCTTGGGGCTTTTCTGCGTTCATCAACTCATTCGCGCGCTGAACGCGGCTCATCGCGGCGGCCTGATCGACGCGGAAGGTACCGTGATACACAAGCACGCCGTAGTCGATCCACTCATCCGGATGGAGCGATTGGAAGCCCGCCAAGGGATTTTGGAGGCTGCTGGAATACTCGCAACCGCTCAGATCGCCGGCGCTCAGCAGCACATAGCCGTTGATCTGCGGTGGAATCAGATCGGCGCCGCCCAGCCACCCAGTGATTGCATTGGGCAATTGGCGGCAGTGAATGCCGTAGACCGCCGGATCGACCACCGGATTGGCGAAGTAAGAGAACCAGCACTCCTCGCCCGGATGGCGGTCTTGCCACTCCTTCACCTGAATAAGCTGCTGCGCCCAATCGGCGTTGGAGTCGCTGAGCAGCTTGTAGACATTCTTCGGCCCGCCCCAGGCTTCGTTGGCGTAGGCCATGCCGTTGGGAAAAACGGCAACTGAAGAGATGATGTGCGCCACGACCAGCGCCGCGCCAACGTATGCCCAGCGGCGGTTGCGCGCAGCCAAGGCGGTGATTCCCGCCCCGGCCAGAATCGCGCCCATCGCGTAGAGCGGCAAGATGTGACGCCCGCCAATGTTCATTCCGGAGAGGATCGCAACCAGCAGATAAAAGATTCCCGGCACAATCAAGTAGGCCAGTTCGCGGCCCTTGCGTAGAGTGCGGGAGATGATGGCGCAGGCCGTCAGCGCCAGCAAGCCGAGCAGGCCAAGCGTCGTTTTGATAAGGATGACGACCGGAAAATACCACCACCGTCCGCTCGCATAAACCTTCCCCAAGATGAATGTGGGATACCATTGCGCCATGCGCTTCACATCCACCAGGCCCATTAGATAGGACTCCGGGAGCAGATGCAGATGGGCAATCCACAGCACCGCCGCGGCGTTAAAGTGGCTGAGCGGCGCGGTGTAATCGGCCAGCGAGGTGCTGAGCACAAGGCCGGCGGGACGCGCGGCGTAACGGAAGCCGTAAAAGGCCCAAAGCACGGTAACACCGATAACCACAATGGCCGCAAAGGCGCCGCTTAATCGCAGCGCTGTGCGAGCACGGCATCCCTTCCCCGCGACCACAATCTCCGTGGCGATCAGCATCAGCAGCATGGGCGCCAGCAGAATGCCCGAGTGCTTGGTGGCCAGCAAACACCCCGCCGCCAAGCCTGCCAAAAACAGACGCACCAGCGTTGGCCGTTGCACATAGCGATAGAAGCCGTAAAGGCTGGCCAGCAAGAAGAGCGAGAGGCCGATATCCGTGGTGACCAGCGCCGAGTGCGCCAGCAGATTGGGATCGAAGACTGCCAGCGTTAGCGCGATGAGCGCGGCGGGCGCGCCGAACCACTCCCGCGCGGCAAAGAAAATCACGAGTGATAGCCCAAGCGCCAGCACTCCCGCAGTGAGCCTCATGCGAAAGACCAGGCGCTGCCCCGCGCCGTCGTTGCGCGCCAGCCAGTCGCGCCCGTCGAGATAGGCTTCGGATTTGAACTCGCGTCCTTGCAAGGGCGGAATCCACATCTTCTCGCCCAGCAAAGGCAGAGTGGCCAGCAGCTTGACCAGCGGCGGATGCTCCGGATTCAGCCCATAGTCGCCGGTCTTCCACATCATGTAGCCGGCGAACATATGGTCGTCTTCATCCCAGGTCAGCGACTCGCGATGAACCATGTAAACGACCTGCGCCGCCTGTAAAAGGAGAAGCAGAATTACCGCGAAGAATTCCCATCTTTTTGTCAATTGCATGGCAGATTCTTTCTGATCATGACTTTTATATAAGTCACTGCTCATTGTAACGCCGGTTTCCCAGCCGGCTCCAATGCGGGCCTTCCAGCCCAAGGCAATCGCATGAATCTTCTATTACGCCCAAACTACCTTTGCGCCGTCCCTACGGGACTCCGGCGGCCTTCTTTCTGTTCCTTTCCCACCGTTACCTCCCCAAGAAACAAAGATCGTTTCTTGGGGACCCCGTTGAAACGGTGGGCTAATCAACTCTGCGCCTACGGCGCGGGCTAGCTGGCGTTGTCCGCATACGGCCTTAGCACAAATTTGAAGCGCCGTCCCTACGGGACTCCGGCGACCTACTTTCTGTTCCTTTCCCACCGTTGAAACGGTGGGCTAATTAACCCTGCGCCTACGGCGCGGGCTAGCTGGCCGTGTCCACTCACCACTGTACCTACGGCGCGGGCTAGTTGGCGTTATCCGCGCTGTTGCTTTAGGAAACCTCTGATTAAGTTTCATTTTCAAAGAAACCTTTCCTCAGGGGCTAAAGCCCGCATTTATTTTGAGACACTTGTGGCGCAGCTGAAGCCGCGCCCTTTCAAAACAGCGACATCATCAGAGGCTCCTTAGGGAACCTCTGATTCATTTCTTTCTTTGCAGCAAAGATTCCCTCGGGGGCTAAAGCCCGCATTGAATGAGAGCCACTTGCGGCTCAGCTAAAGCCGCGCCCTTTCAAAACATCTACATCGCGCCCTTTCAAAACATCTACATCGCGCCCTTTCAAAACTTTTCCATCATCAGAGGTTCCTTTGCAATACACTTATGTTGGCTCCTTTGAGGGGCCACAAATAGTAAAACCCCCGGCTTTGCCGGGGGATATTTAGTTGGCGCTGGTTCCCCAAATGATACCGCGTCCATTGGTTCCCACGTACACTGTGCCGAAGGTGCGCATATCGCCGGTGACGGTGTTCACTCCGCCGCCCCATTGGTGAGCCGCGTCGTTGATCTCGATCCAGGTGGCGCCGCCGTCGGTCGAGCGGAAGAGTTCGCTTGTGCTCGATGAATTGGCAACTCCGTACAGATAGAGCGTCAAGCTGCCGGAGCCTGGGGCTGCCTTGCCAAAGCTGAAGAAACTGGCGCTGGTAACGCTGTTGACCAGAGTCAGATTGGGAGCCGAGGCCGAGCCGGTGTTGTGATAGAGGCCGCTCCCGGAGGCGAGCCAAAGGTCGCCCGCCGCATCGGGCAGAATCACCAGACAGCCGGTTTGCGAGCTGCAATTGGATGGAAGGCCGGTTTGCGCCACGGTCCAGCCTGCTCCCTTATCCGTGCTTATGTAGAGCGATCCACCGGCAAAGCCATAAAAGACAGCGGGAGTGACGCGGTCGCTCACCACTTGCGTTACGGAGCTGCCGGAGCTGGCGGGTAAACCGCTGGCCGCTTTCCAGGTGGTTCCGCTATTGGTTGAATACCATGCGGAGGTGGTGTTGACCGGTGTCCAGACGATCGAGGAGGCATCGGGCGCAATGGCGATGCTGCCGCCGCCCGAGGTTGATCCGCTGGTGGTGTCCGTCCACGTTGGGCTGCCGGCAAAGCCAGTCCAGGTCAGCCCGCCGTCGGTCGAGATGGTGCCCCAGGGCGTGTTGCTGGCCGCGGTCGATCCGTTGGCCGCATTGCCCTGAGTGGCGCGCACTACCGTGGTGGGCGTGTTCTGCTCGAAGTCCATGTCGGAGGGGTAGTAGCGCGGATTCTGATACATTCCCTGGGCTGGAGAAACCGACAGATCGGTATGCGCGAAGCCGTAGATGTCGCCCATGCCGCTGAGCAGGATGGTGTTGCCCGAAGGCGGCGCAATGGCCATGCCGATAGAGGCCTCTTCCAATCCGTTGGCGCCCACGCTCCAGTCGACGACGCCGCTGGTGTCGGCGCTGGTCAGGTTGGTGGTCTGCCAGATTGTTGCGCCGGTGCCGTACATGGTGTGGGCGGAGTTGAACGGATCAATCACGATGCTGCCCGCCCAGTTGCCGCTGCCCACGTTGGCCACCGCGGCTGCCCAATCCGATGGATCTCCATTCCATCCAAAGCCCGCCAGATACGGCGAAAGGCTGGCGTCATGCACGCCTCCCAGGCGCGACACATCGGTCCAGGTTGCGCCGTCATCGGTGGAGCGATAGATCGAGTCACCGGGCCACCACTGATCGATGGTCGCCAGCAGTAGAACGCCCGCATGGCTGGGATCGGCTGCGATGCCGCCAAAACCGTCGCCATTGCCGTTGCCGGTGGGGTTGGCGGGAATCGTGATCTGTTTCCATGTGCCGGAGGTCCAGCTTGCGCCGGGGGTGAACTCCCAAAGCTGGCTGTTGCTGATGCCGTTCGGTCCTGGGCCATCGGCGTAGAGCACATAAAGGTTGCCGTTTGGTCCGAGGATGGCGTGAAGCGGCGCCATGGGATCGGATGATGTGGCAAAGGAAGGCTGCCCGGATACCGCAGTCCATAAGTTTGTGGTGCCGCCGCCCGTTGTGGTTACGTACAGTCCGACTGGATCGTTGCTGACGCCGGTTCCGCCCACCGCAGCATAGACCACGGGGGTTGCTTTCCCACTGGAACCACTGGACTTGATGGGCACCACCGAAACCACGCCGTTGCCGTTAGCCGTTGAAGTGGCCGGAAAACCCAAAACCGTGCTCCACGAAGCGCCGTGATTGGTTGAAATCTGCAAGCCCGCTTGGCGCGTGCCAAAGTAGACCGTGCCGGGCAGATTGGGGTCCACCGCAATGCGCTCGCCGGAGTTGCGCCCGTTGTCGTTGGAGCCGTTTCTGAAGTTCAGCGGAACGGTGGTGAAGGTTGCGCCTTGATCGTCGGAGACCAGCATTGCGCCATCGCCGCCCCAGTTTTCTGCCGCATATTCACCCACAGCTATATACACCCGATTGGGATCGGTGGGGTCCAGGCCGATGGCCTCTGCGCCGCCGTACCACCAGACCGACGGACTGATCCAGTCCAGCAGCGGAACCCATTGCGTATCGTTTGGACCCCATCGGTAAGCGCCTCCCATGTCCGTTCGCGCATACATCAGATTCTGCGTGGTGGGATGGAAGTACAGCCCGGAGACAAAGCCTCCGGCCACAATTTTTACATTGCTCCAGGAGTAGGACGGCGGTGGGGTTGCGGTTACGGTCAGCGTCACGCTCGCCGTCGCCGTGGTGTAGTCGGTGGAATCGGTGGGCGTGAAGGTGGTGTTCAGGGTTACATTTCCGGCAGTGGACTCGATTGTTCCTAACGTTGGCGAATAAACAAACTTGCCTGAGACGTTGGCTGTTGCATCCAGTTGCGTTGCGCTGAGCGCCGTGCCTAAAGCCACCGGGGCCGGGGTGTTCCAGGTGATGGTGGGCGTAGCTTGGGTCACGGTCAGCGTCACACTCGCCGTCGCCGTGTTGTAGTCGGTTGAATCGGTGGGCGTAAAGGTGGTGTTTAGCGTGACACTCCCAGCCGTGGACTCGATTGTGCCAATCGCTGGAGAGTAAGCGAATGAGCCCGCCACGTTGGCCGTTGCATCCAACTGCGTTGCGCTGAGCGCCGTGCCTGTCGGGACAGAAGCAGGCGTGGCCCAGGTGATTGTCGGCGTTGTTTTGCCGCCTCCACCTCCGCTCGATGAGCCGCAACCGCCCAGCAAAACAGCCAATGGAATGAAAAGAGAAACAAGAATAATTGCCGGTAGATTCGTCTTCACAACCACCTCGAATAGCCTTGCTGCTGGAAGACAGAGAAGGCCCGTATTTCATCCTATACGTTCACTTGTGCTTTGAACTACGCGGGAGAAGTACCAATATGTTCGTAAATGTTACATCCAGTTTGTAACCTGTACATCGTTGAAATGAAGGATGTACAGGCTCAAAATCCGATTTCTTAAACCCCTCAGTATCGCCAGCTCGTCAGGTCCGCACCCTTGGGTGCGGTCTTCTGAATCTGCTCCAGAATCTTCGGCAGATACATGGTGTTGTAGTGCAGCCGCGAATAGGCGTTCGGCAGCGTGGGATCGCCATTCCAGCAGTGCTCGGCGCGCGGTCCGTAGGTTACTTCGCCGCCGTAGGCCGGATTCTTCGTCGTCTTGAGAAAATCTTCCATGCGATAGACCGCATCATTCAGGAAATACGTGTCGTCGGAGCCGACATAGATATGAATTTTTCCCTCCAGCTCCGGTCCAAGCTTTGCCCAATCCCGCTCCAGAATCGCCTCCAAATCATAATTCTTGCGCCAGTAATCGGCCACTTTATGGTCGATCTCGCCGGTAACCTTGTCGAAGATCGGCTGCGGGTAGCCGTTCTCCCCCACCGGTCCGTAGACCGCCTGCCAAATGTCATACTGCTCGCCGCTGCGCCCATGATCGCCCAGCGCCAGTTCGTAGCCGTTGATCTCCTCGGTGGTGATGAAGGTGTGACCCAGGTAGTCGCGCATCGCCGGCTGTGCCTCGCGTTTGTGCGCGCCCTCTTGATAGAAAGCGTTCGTGTCTTTGTAGAGATCGATGTTGGTGTAGGCGTGGAAGTCAATCGGGTCCGGGCAGGCGGCAAACGCGCCGTTGTAGTGATCGGGATAAAAGACCTGCACCGCCAGCGCCTCCCATCCGCCGGTTGAGCCGCCGTAGGTGAAGCGCGCCCATCCCTGGCCGATGGCGCGGAATTGCTTCTCAATCGCCGGAATCAGCTCGGTCTCAATGGCGTCGCCATAGGGCCCCAGATTGGCCGAGTTCACCGCATACGAGTCGTCGTAATAGGGATTGGCGTGCTGAATCTTGACGATCAGAAAGCGCGGAAAGCCGGGGGCAATCCACTGCTGATAGAACTTGTAGCCCTCCTCCTGCTGGATGCGGTTGTAACCGGCAAGATGGAAGCGCTCGTTGTAATCGGGCTTCAGATCCGGATCAGGCGGAGTGGTGCGGAAGTTGCCGAAGTCGGCGACAAAGTGGTCGTGAAAGATCATCACTGGAAAGCGTGCTTGGGGGTGCTCGTCAAAGCCTTCGGGCACCATCACAATGGCGCTCAAAAACATGGGCCGCCCCCAGAACTTGGTCAGCAGCGCGCTCTGAATGCGGATGTGGCGCACGTACTTGGTGTCAGCCGGCGTGGGAATGGGCGGAATCACCTCGCTGAGGGAGATGGCAATCGGCGCGCCTGCCTTCACGGTCAGCTTCACCGGCTTCGAGGTCAGGTTGCCCGGCGAGATATTCCAGTGCTGGCCCTCGCCTTGGTCCATATGCAGCTTGATCGTCTTGCCGTCGGCGCGATGAAATGTCTCGTATTTGTTGAGAATGGCCTGGACGTAGTATTCGCCCGGCGGCAGATCCTTCAAACTGCGCAGCGGATAGCCCCAGGCGCTTGCGTCGATCACGGCGGGCGTGCCCGGCTGCCATCCATCCACGGTCAGCCCGAAGACCATCTGCGAGCGCATGGAGTCGTCGATCTGATTGCATGGGGCATCGCTGGGGTCGGTCGAGAGGCAGAGCAAAAGCCGCCCGTCCAGAGGCTGCGCGCTTATCTCTTTTGGAAAAGTGATGGTGAAGGATTGGGCCGCGGCGGCGGCAAGCGAGAAGGTTAGAGCGAGAGCGAAGGCTATGCGCTTCATGCTGGTTAGTCTATCGCGTACGGCGAAGGGCGGTCGAGGGGGCTGCGTATCCTTGACTTTTATTACGATATATATCACGATACATAGCAGAGGTGAGCGATGCCTGTCTTAGAAAAAGCAAAGGTCTTTATGAACGGACGCAGTCAGGCCGTTCGCATTCCAGCGGAGTTCCGCTTCTCGGCAAGCGAGGTCTACATCCGCCGCGACCCCAGGAACGGCGATCTAATCCTCTCGCAAGCGCCTACAAGTTTGGAAAAAATCTTTGCCGCGCTAGATGCCGTGGGCGTGCCGGAAGATTTTCTCTCTCCCGCGGATCGCGCGCAAGGGATTCCGCAGGTACGGCCTGAGCTATGACTACCCTCTATATGCTCGACACCAACATGGTGAGCTATATCGCAAAAGGCCACTCCAAAGCCGCGCGCGCACGTATGCTCAACCTGAATGAAAATGAGGTCGTTTGCATCTCTGTGATGACTGAAGCGGAGATTCGCTATGGGTTGGCCAAGAAGCCTGAGGCAGTCGCATTGCGCGAGCGGATGGAGTGGTTTATAGGTGCGATGAAAGTGATGCCGTGGGCGAGCAATGAGGCCAAGGCTTATGGAGAGCTCAGAGCCAAGCTGGAATCAGTAGGCAAGACGCTCCAAAATATGGACCTGCAAATTGCTGCCCATGCCATTGCAACTGGCGCGGTTTTAGTGACCAATGATAAAGCCTTTTCACAAGTGGATGAACTTCATGCCCGCATGAACTGGGCTTCAGATATTCCCTGAGATGCACTGCTCAGTAGAACTCTTCCGGGCCGATCTCAGTCAGCAAGCAAAGTTCCCCGCCCGGCACTTCCAGCATCCCGTGCCGCTTGGAATCCACTTGCAGGGTCAGCGTCTGTTGCTTCTTCTCGCGCAGCACGGTGACCTGCACCGGCTTGCCCTGGTTCGAGCGCAGCGCACGCTCCCAGTCGCTGAGCGTGTTGATCTTGGCCGAGCCAACCTGAAGGATCACATCGAAGGCCTGCAAACCGGCGGCGCTGGCCTCGCTCTTGGGCGCGACCTCTTTTACCATCAGCCCAGCTTTCACTCCCATGTACGCAGCCATCTGCCCGGTCAGCGGTTCCACCAGCGCGCCCACATTCAGGCTGCTGCCAAAGAACGGCACATGGAAGCCGCTACCGGCGGAGGGCGCATCTCCTTCCGGCAAAGCGCCCACCCTCGGAGCAGGGGTAAAGATATCCATGCTTTCGCCCAGCTTCTTCCAGATGTCGTGCTCCATGGCGCGCCGGTCGGCCAGCTCGACGGCCAGCGTCTGCATGGCGCCGTCGCGGCTTATCTCCAGACTCACCGTGCGCCCGGCGGGAATCTCACGCAGCATGCGGCGCAACTGAGCCGCGCCCTCCACCACTTGTCCGTTCAGCTTGATGACCACATCGTTGACCTTGAGCCCAACCAGACCGGCCGGCGCGTCATGGTCGATGAGGGTAATCACGGCACCGCGCACATCTTTTAGCTTGAGCGCCATCGCCTTTTCCGTATTCACATCCGCCACGTCCACGCCCAGATAACCCTGCGATATGCTGCTCACCAGCATGGCTCTGGGCGTCTCCAGCAGGTCAACGATCCTCAGCGACTGCGCTAGAGATCGCGATGCCGTCAAGGCCACGCCAGCAACCAGCAACCCAATCATCACCGCACGCCCACCAGGCCTCAAGTAACGCATCATGAAAAACTCTTTCGCAACTTCAAAAATCTGTTTTGTGGTGAATTTCGTTCCGTCCCTACGGGACTCCGGTTGGGTAATAATGCGAATCGTCCCCACCGTTAAAACGGTGGGCTAATGACCGTTGCGCCTACGGCGCGGATGAGATCGGAATCTGAACCATCAATAAAATCAATTCATGCAATTGTCCTTTCAAAATCTGATTTCTACCACAGGCTGCCAGGGTGCGAAACCACGAACCTTAGGGAACCTCTGATTCAGTTTCATTTTCAAAGAAACCTTGCCTCAGGGGCTAAAGCCCGTTCTTTATGATCAGTGTCTTGCGGCCCGACTGAAGTCGTGCCCTTGTTACAAAACCTTCCCTGATTGAGTTTTTCCGCAGCCTGTGAAGTCGTGCCCTTTCAAAAATCCAGTGCGATTGTCCATTCAAAACCTGATTTCTACTACAGGCTGCCAGGGTGCGAGACCGCGAACCTTTGGCGAGCGATCAGCGAGCGGATGGCCCCACCGCAGGTGGTTACTGAATCTCGGGCTCGTTTTCCAACACCTGCCTTGAGACCGTCCGAATGTATGGATTCCGATCTGAATCGGCCACCGAATGCAGAACCTGCCGCACGCTGGTGTCTCCTTCCACCGGCTGCAAGATGCTGATTGCAGCAGTGCGAACCTTGGGGTCGTAGTCGTTCAGCAGCGCCTCGAGAACCGCATTGCGCACCTGCATATCCTCGGCGACATAGGGTTGCAAACCTTCGAGGGCCTTTTCGCGCACGGAGTCGTTTCTGTCCGAGTGCAGCGCCACCAGCAGCGCATCCCGAATTCCCGCCGTTTTGCAGCCGTGTCCAGCCTTGCACTCGTCGGCCAGCAAGCCAACCGAATCATCCCGCACTCTGGCCGCCGAAGAGTTCCGGCTGCCCAGCATCAGCAACTGGCGAATCGCCGGATCGTCCAGTGAACCCTGAACCTTGTGCGCAACAATCTGGTTGTAGCTCACCTCGACAGTATGACTGTTCGGTTGGCGCACAATGCGCGAGACGCTCGCAATCTCATCTTTCGCAGGTTCCCATGCTTCGACAGCCGGTTGCGCCTGCACCGGCGCGGCTTGCGCTCGTTGCGTTGGGGCAGCAATTGTTACGCGATTCTCGGCCAGCCGGTATCCGCCCAGCGATCCCGCCGCCAGCCCGGCCAACAGCAGCAAGCCGGCCGCCACCGGCGCAGCCTGCAAGCGGGCAAAGCCATTCATGATCCGCTGGGCAAGCCGCTCGATCCAGCGCCGCGGAGGCAGCGCATCCAGCGCCGCTTCCAGCCTCATCCGCGCGCGCGCCCGCAGATTCGCATCCGGCTCAGCCACCGGATATGCATCCGCCAACACCTTCAGCGCCCGCAGTTGCTCCCGGTCTCTGCGGCACTCCGCGCAGCCCTCCAAATGGCGCTCCAACTCCAGCGCCTCTATCCCGGCCATCTCACTGTACTCGGCCGCCACGATCCGCTCTTGTGCAATTTGGCATTTCATCTCTCTACGTCCTTCCAGCCACCAAAAGGTTCAACCGCCCGCGCCCAACCATCCGGCTCCCTCCAAGAGGAATGCCTCAGGCGCCTTTACCGCAACTCCGCCAACTGGTTTCGCAACTTCTTTGTCGCCCTGAAGAGAGTGTTCTTGGCGGTCTCTTCGGTCGTATTCAACATCTCTCCGATCAGCCGCAACCGGAGTCCCTGATAATGCTTCAACTCGAAGACCGTCCGCTCGCGCGGAGTGAGCTTCTCCAGCGCCTTTTGAATCCGCTCGCCCAGCGCCTTGCGCTCCAGCTCCTTGGCCGGATTCGAGAAGGACCGGTCATCGGAGACCGAGGCCAGCAGATCAATCTCCTCGCCGGAGTAGTCGGTCAGTACGCCATTGCCCTCGCGCCGCGTCTTGCGCCGCCGCATCTGGTCCAGGCAAAGATTGGTCACGATCCGGTAAATCCAGGTGTAAAAAGAACATTCAAAACGAAAATTGCCCAAATACCGATAGGCCTTCAGGAAGGCCTCTTGATAGATGTCCTCGGCGTCATGCTCGCTGCCGGTCAAGTGCAAGGCCAGCCGCAAGACCTGCTGCTCGTACTGACGCACCAAGGAGTCAAATGCCCCCCGCGAGCCCGACTGCGCTTCGCGAATCAGCTCCGCCTCACTGGCGCGCGCCAGCATTCGCTCCTCGGCGGTTTTCTCATCGTTCGTTGCCCTGGTTGCATCCATGCCTGAGGTGGATTGTACCCTCCGGCCTGCCGCCCACGCCAAACCTGAGGCGCTCGCAACCGGGGAAATTGAGAAATTCATTGCATTTGCAGCCATCAAATCCGCTCCGGGGATAGGGGAGTCTCCGTAATCCGATAGACGTACCGGCACGCTGTTGGTAAGCATAAAGCCAGGACACCTCTTATCCGGAGTCGTGGCAATCCCATTCAAGATGAGGTGGTGCGCCGGCTCTTGGCCGGCTTAGGCGCGGAGCTTCCTAATCTATTTATTGATCCGGCTTGAGATGACTCTACCGCGATCACTCTGTCATCTTGAGCGGAGCGTAGGGAAGGATTTGCGGTTGCTTTTGGGCTGCAAGCCGCAATGCAACTGAAGCGCATCGATGAATCATAAGAAATATCTATGCTCGTATCTGCTCAGCCGGCCTTCTAAGCCGGATGCTCTTCGCCCAGCCCAACCAGCGCGAAGGCCACCACCGTCTCGCCTCTGGAGGGAATCTCGGTGAGCAAGTCGCCCTCAAGATCGTAGGCCAGCGGCATCTCGCAGGCCGTCACAGTTTCTTCACTGGCGCCAACAAAATTCAACTCGCAATGCGCCAGCGCCGCGCCGTCGCCCATGCGCACCGGGGGACCAAAGACCCGGCAGGTCATCGGACGCCACTGATACACATCGCAACGGCCAGTGGCCGGATCGAGCGCGGGACAGGCCGCCGCGTTGGCAAAGTTCTCAAAGTGCTCCCGCTGCTCGGCTGTTTCGCCCAACACGCCCGTCTCCAGATTGCCGGGAAACTGCGGTCCATGCTCGACGATCCACATATCGGCGCGATGCGCGACCTCGGCCGCCAGCTCCGGTTGGGTTGCCCGCAGCGCCTCCATGCCGGCGTGCAGCCGCGCCGTATCCAGCGGACTCAAGACAAACGCGCCATGACAGCACTGCGTGCAGCCAACCTTGCAGACCAGCCACTCCCCTGCCCGCCGAGTCGCATCGGCCAGTTCTGTGTTCATGATCTGAACCAGTAATGAATCCCCACTTGGTAATTGCATATCGGGCAGGATAGCCGATCAGCCTGCCTTTCGTCGCCCTCAAAATCAAATCTGGAATATCAATAGTCACTTGTCATGAATCCGCCGCGTACTTCGGGAATCCAATCAAGGTAACGTGAGCCCCAGCCGCGCAACTTCACGCAACTTCAACTCAGGAGGCTTCCCAATGCCAGCATCCCCCTCGACGCTCATCCCCGGCCTGCGCTACCGCAACGCCCTGGCCGCCATCGATTGGCTCGCAACGGTCTTCGGCTTTGAGCGCAAAGCCGTCTACGAGGGCGAAAACGGAGTCGTTCACCATGCCGAACTCACCCTGGGCAACGGCATGATTATGCTGGGCACCGGCAAGGACGACGAGTATAGCCGCAACTTCAAATCGCCTGTGGATTTGGACGGAGTGGAGACTTGCGGGCTCTATCTGGTCGTTCCGGACGCCGATGCAGCCCATGCCCGCGCCGTGGCCGCCGGAGCGCAAGTGGCGCGCCCGCTGCAGGACACGCCTTACGGCAGCCGCGAGTTCACCGTGAAAGATCCCGAAGGCCACACCTGGACCGCCGGAACGTATGATCCGTGGGGCAAGCACGAGTAAGTCTTCGAGGAAGATTTGACTTGCTCAAATAAATTCATTCAATTCGGAAAATAAATTTTCATTTGAATGAGTTCTTGCTAGAATTCTGTCAATCGGTCGGAACCTGCGTGCAATCCATCCCCAGGAGGCGCGTTGAAAACTTGGCGTGTATTTATTTTTGCAACGTACTTGGCGATCTGTTTTGCCGGGTGCAAGCATTTCATCTCGAATAAACCTCCGCTGGCCCCGTATACGCCGGTGACGCTGTCTCTCAACATCAGTCCACCTTCGGTCTTTCCCGGCGAACCGGTGACGGCAACGGCGACAGCGGACAATCTTGACCCCAGCCTGCATGCGGAGTATGCATGGTCAGGAGCCGGTTCGCAGGGCAACGGGCCCACGGCGACGATTTCAACTGCAGCGCTTGCACCCGGCTCTTACACGGTTCGAGTTGCGGTCAAGGCAGGCTCGAATCCGGAGCAGTCGGCCGAAACTTCGGCCACCTTCGTGGTAAAGCCGTTCGAGCCGCCGACCATTAGTTGTTCGGCCAGCCCTGGCACGATCAAACCCGGGGAAAGCGCTACCGTCAGTGCAGTTAGCGTTAGTCCGCAGAATTGGCCTTTGAAATATAGCTTCTCTGCTTCAGGCGGCTCCATCAACGGGAGTGGCGCGACGGCGACTTACTCGGCGCTCGGCGCTCCGCCTGGCATGGTCATCATTGATTGCAGTGTGACCGACAGCCAAGGCAATTCGGCAACGAATAAGACCAGCGTGTATATTCAGGCTCCGTATGTCCCCATGGCGCCTCATTCCCGGCTTCTAGGTTCGATCAGCTTTGACCGTGACAAACAGCGCCCTACGCGCGTGGACAATGAAGCCGCGGCGCTGCTGGAAGAATTTTCTCTCGATATGCAGCAGCAGCCGGACGCGATGTTAGTTGTGGTGGGCTTTGCGAGCGCAGCCGAGAAGGCGCGGGAGGCTTTGGCACGCAATTCAGCGCGGTTAAGCCCGCATCTGAGGGTCGTAGATTTTGCCGCTCAGCGGGCGGTTAATATAAAAGATTACCTGGTGAATCAGAAGCATATCGACGCAGCACGCATCGAGGTTCGCACAAATACCGAGGATGGCCAGAAAGCGGAGATGTACCTTGTGCCTACTGGCGGCAGCTTTGCGCAGGACGTGCCGGGATCCGGACCGGTGGATGAGTCCGTTGTGCGGCCTGAACCGAGAGTGCCATTTCTAGAGTTCTTACCGGGCGCAACCAAAACATTCTCGGGCACAATAGCCAATCAAGGAAACCAGAATCCGAATACAAACCTCCGGGCAAACTGCACGGCATTTGCGATTTTTGGCTACCCGGAGACAATTAATTTGGATGAGTTAGGCCCATCCGGTGTTATTAAGCAATCCTTTCAGCTCATTGTCGGGAAATTTAACCCCAGCACTGGAATCGAAAAAGATACGGTAGCATCAGAGCTTTGTCAAAGCGCCGGATTCCCTGAAAATAATGCGAATTGCATTCTGGACAATGACTGGGAAAAGATATCAGGATGCACTTCACAATCAACGGCCAGTTTTCAAGCCTTCGACAAGAAGACCAAATACAACTATACAGTTTGGCCGATAAAGAACGAACTTCCGCATACACTCAACCGACCTGTTCTTCAGCCTCCTGAGTGGGCGAATGACCCAAGTAATGTGATTCAAAATCCATGCTCGATTAATACTGCAAAGTATTGCAGCTGGACGTGGAGGACAAGCACCAAGAACCCGGATTTCCCCACTGATGGGGATAACTCTGTAAAAATTCTGAATGCTGATTATATCTCCCGCGGACAGATAAAGATTCCGCTGAATCCAGGCCATTTTGATCCTTGGTACGAGGAAGCATGGAATTGGTTCATCGAATCATTCAAAAAATATCTACCTGATTGGATTTTCGGCTCTAGCGGTATTCTTGTTGCCATTGTGCTTTATATAGTCCATAAAAAATGGGGAAAGAAAGAACCGCCGGTGGCCGCGCCGGTGCCGCAACTGCCTGCCCAGCCGCCCGCCGTCTACAACATTTTTATCAATTCGCCAGCTGAGAACCAGCAACAGAATCAGGCCAATCCCGGCTTACCGCCCGGCGGGCATCCAACCCACCGGCGGCTGCCGGGACATCGAAATAATGGGTAACAGGCTTTCTATCCTACATGGAGACGCGGTTCGCATTCACCACGGATTACGAGATCGGCTTGTTCCATTCTTCCAGCGCGCGCTTGATCTCGCTCATGAACTTGCCGGCTTCGGCGCCGTCGATGAGGCGATGGTCGAAGCCCAGGCAGAAGTGCTGCATCGAGCGGATGGCAATTGTGTCGTTGCCCTCGGCGTCGCTGAGCACCACCGGCTCCTTGCGCAGCCCGCCGATGGCCAGAATCGCCGCCTCCGGCTGGTTGAGGATCGGCGTGCCGAACTCGCCGCCGAAGACGCCGGAGTTGGTCAAGGTGAACGTTCCGCCCTGAATCTCTTCGGGCAGCAGCTTTTTGGTGCGCGCGCGCCCGGCAAGGTCGGCAATCGTGCGCGCCAGTGAAGGGAAGTCCAGCCCCTCGGCTCCGCGCACCACCGGCACAATCAGCCCCCAATCGAGAGCCACGGCGATGCCCAGATTGACGCTCGGATGATAGCGGATGAAGCCGTCGATGAGCGAGGCATTCGCGATGGGGAACTTGACCAGCGCCTCGGCGGCGGCGGCGGCGATGAAAGGCATATAGGTGAGCTTGACGCCGTGCCGATGCTCGAAGCCCGCCCGCTCGCGCTCACGCAGCCGGGCAATGCGCGTCATGTCGATCTTGTAGACCGTATGCACGTGCGGACTGATGCGCACGCTCTCCACCATGCGCTCGGCGATGATCGCCCGCATCCTGCTGAGCGCCTGCATTGCGGGCACCTGCGGTGCGGCCAGCGGCGCCTTCGGCGCTGAACTACCTGAGCCATTCTTGCTTAGAAAGGCGAGCACGTCTTCTTTGGTGATGCGGCCTTCGGAACCCGAACCGGCGATGCGGTTCAGGTCGAGGTTGTGCTCTTTGGCCATGCGGCGCACCAGCGGCGAGGAGCGCAGCTTGCGGCCTGACACGAGAGGTCCTTTTTCAGGGGCTAAAGCCCCGCTTTGTTTTGCGGCGTTTACGGCAGGACTGAAGCCGTGCCCTGGCGCTACCTGTTCTCTATCGAGTTTTACTGTTGTCTGCAAACCATCGGATTTTTTTGCTCCAAGTAGATCCCCTTGATTCTCCTGGGGCAACGGAGGAACGACGGAAGCCGCGCGCTGGAGCAAAGCCGCATCGCCGATTACCGCGACTACCGTATTGACATCGACAGTAGCTCCTACGGGAACCCGGATCTCGGTCAGCACGCCGCCTACCGGTGAGGGAATCTCCGCGTCCACTTTGTCGGTGGAGATTTCAAAGAGCGGCTCGTCCTTTTCCACGCGGTCGCCCGCCTGCTTTAACCACTTGGTGATGGCGCCCTCGAAGATCGATTCGCCCATCTGGGGCATGACTACATCGGTTGGCATTCTGGACTCTCCGTACGCGGGCAGCCTTTGCAAGATTTACAGGGAAGGCCAAAGGATGATCCCGCTTCAAAGGGGATTATAAATTGCGGCGCGTGGTTGGGGCGGATATCTCAGGCTCGAACCGGCCGCTCGTTGCAGCCCATCAGGCGCTCGACCTCTTCCGGCGGGCGCATGGGCGTGTCTTGGGCAGGGAATTGCGGCTGAGTTGCCACGGCCTGGGCACGCAGCGCATCGAGTGTTTCCAGCGCCAGCACCTGTTCGCCGAAGACCTGGCCGAAGCAGCGCGAAGCTTGATGGGCGATGGCTTCCAAACCGGGCAGTTGCACCGATGCCTCTACTTCACGCTCCAGGCTGGTGACGGCGTGATCGGCGATGCCGCAGGGGACGATCAGCTCGAAGTAGCGGAGGTTGGTCGAGACGTTGAAGGCGAAGCCGTGCGAGGTGATGCCGCGCGCCACATGAATGCCGATGGCGGCGATCTTGCGTTCCGCGCCGGCGCTTCCGCACCAGACGCCGGTCAGGCCCCGGATGCGCCCGGCTGGCACGCCAAAGCCGCCGCAGAGGCGGATCAGCGCCTCTTCCATGCCGCGCACAAAGTCGACCGGCCCCATGCGGTTGCCGCTCACGGTGCGCAGCGTGCGCAGATCGAAGATGGGGTAGCCGACCAACTGCCCCGGGCCATGATAGGTGACGTCGCCGCCGCGATTGATCTCGTGGACCGTGACGCCGCGTTGGGCGAGCAGTTCGTCGGAGGCCAGGATGTTGCCGCGATCGGCGTTGCGCCCCAGCGTGAGCACGGGCGCGTGCTCGAGGAGCAGCAGCACGTTGTGGGCGCGGCCCTCGGCCACGAGCGCGGCGATTTCGGCCTGAAGGCGCAACGCTTCGTCGTAGTCAACACGTCCGAGATAGAGGGTTTGGATCATTGAGTCTCTTGCAATATTTCATTTGGGTTGCGAATAAGCGTCAGGGCACGACTTCAGTCGTGCCGAAAACCGCCCATATTGATTCCGGCTTTAGCCGCTGCGGAATTGCAAACGAATGGAGAAAGAGATGCAGGGGCTAAAGCCCAACAACTTCTTGTTGAATTATCGGCACGACTAAAGTCGTGCCCTGACGCTTCTGGACTCTCTATCGAGTTTTTACGCAACCTGTAAAGTTGTGCCCTGACGCTTCTTGCAATTTTTAAAGATTGCTCTTCCGTTGGCTTTTCCGCGGTGAAGGGAGTTATCGCGCGATCAGCCACATCACCCAACTGAGTACGATGGCCGAACCGACGAAGAGCGAGAAGCAATAGAGGCCGTAGCGGAACATCTTCATGGGCGTCTCGCGCTGCGTGATGCCGAAGACGGTCGAGGCGAAGAGGGCAAAAAGCAGCACTGCGGGAAAGTAGGTCATGACTTCCTCCCGGTGCGCAGGTTGTGCGCGTCGACGGCGGCAATCACGTTGAGCAGCCCGGCCACCCAGATGAAGCGCGTGCCCCAATCGGCGGTGGTCATCTGTGCCTGCGCCGCGCCCCAGCCCGCAACCCGCGCCATAATGTAAAGCAACCCGTTGCTCAGCCCCCCGACCAATCCCAGAACATCCAGGATGTTGTGGACTTCGCTGCCGATCTCGCCGTGCAGGATGAGGCCGGTCGCGAACATTCCCACCACCGAGGCCGCCAGCAGCGATCCGCGTACCCATTTGCCGAGCACAAAATGCCCCGCGCCGGGAACCAGCCAGCCGGCGATCAGAGGCAGGTAGACAAAGCTCTGTGCGTTCTTGTTTTCTTCAGTAGCCATTCTCTTTAGACTATAACGCACGAAGGCAGGGGTCAGGGGGCAGGGGTCAGTTTCCGGCGGATGGTTCTTTGGTCTTTGAAAAATGCTCCCTAATAGAATCGGGAGATCCCCGGCTCGGTCGGGGTGGCCGTAGCAGTTTAATGTTTACGGGTTTGTGTTTTTCTCATTTGACCCTCGAAATACAGCTACAGCACAAATTAGAGGCGCCGTCCCTACGGGACTCCGACGGCCATCTTGCTGTTCCTTTCCCACCGTTGAAACGGTGGGCTAATGAACCCTGCGCCTACGGCGCGGGCGAGCTGGCGTTGACCGCGCTGTTGCTTTAGCCATGCACTCATGTTGTCCCCTTTGAGGGGCAACAAACAGTTTTGAGGGGCCACAATCAGTAAAGCCTCTGTCTCTACCAGGGGATATTTAAATTCTCACCAGGTCGCGCTGAATTTTTCCCGTTACCCAGGCTTTCCCCAGCGCGGTGAACATATCGATCTCGCTGCGCACGCCGAACTCCGGAAGATAGATTCCCGGCTCGACGGAGAAGCAGGTGTTGGGCAGCAGGCGGCGCTCGTCGTGCGTCTCCAGGTTGTCGAGGTTGGCGCCCACGCCATGCACTTCGACGCCGATATTGTGGCCGGTGCGATGCGTGAAGAACTCGCCGAAGCCGGCTGCCTCGATGACCCCGCGCGCCGCGTCGTCGGCCTCGAAGCCGCAGATTGCGCGTCCCTCGGCAAAGGCGTTCTCGACGGCCTGGATCGCCGCATCGCGCGCCTGCACGACCGTATTGAAGACGTGCGACTCGGTGGCCGTCGGCTCGCGGCCCACGACGCCGGTCCAGGTGATGTCGTAGTAGATGCTGCCCGGCTGGGAGGACTTGGCCCAGATGTCGATGAGCAGAAAATCGCCCGCGCGGATGGGCGAGCTGCGCTCGGCGGTTGGCTCGTAGTGCGAGTCGGAGCAGTTGGCATTGACGCTGACATTTGGGCCGTCATCCCAGACGAGGCCCTCGCGGCGCATGGCCTCGCGCAACCACTGCATATGATCGAACTCGGTGTAGGCGCTTGCCGGGCCGGCACTGGGACGCAGACGCCGGCCGATCTCCAGCCAGCCCTTGGCCACAATGGCGTCAATCGCCTGCTGCGCCACGGTGTGGCTGGCCACTTGCTCCTCGGTCAAGACCGCCTCGAAGAGGCTGACCAGATCCGCCGAGCTGACAATCTCCTTGCCCAGGCCGCGCAAATACTCGACCGTTCCGGCGTCCACCATCGAGACGATCATGATGGCGTTGTTGGGTGAATACTGCATGGCCAGGCGGCGCGAGCCGGCCAGGATCAGCTCCAGACAGCGCGCGAGCTCCTGCCAGCTTGAGTAGAGCGCTTTGGTTCCCGGCAGCGCGTCGAGCCGGGCCTGCTCGATGCGATGGACGAGCTTGCGCGGCTCGCCCTCGGCGGGGACAAAGTAGTACCAGCGGCGGGTGACGTGGGCATGGGCGTCGAGGCCCAGAATGCGCTGGGCGATGGGGTCGCGGTGATGATGGTCGTAGAAGAGCCAGCCGTCAAAGCCGGCCTGGCGGATGGCGGCCTGAATCGCTTGTAGGTCCATACCGGAGATGATAGCGCGCGCGGCTGGCTTAGTACTACGTTGTATTTGCTCTGAATACAAGGAAATAGACAAAGACCAGGGCCTAAAGGCCAGATGGATTAGCCTCTTTTCAGGGGCCTGAAGGCCCCTGCTCCCTCCGTAGCCGGCGATCTACACCTGTAGTACTAGGCGTAAATCCCGCGCGAGCGGATGGTGATGGCCACGCGGTCAATGGCCAGCATGTAGGCGGCAATGCGGTTGTTCACATTGTGGGCCTCGGCGTAGCGCACCACATCCTCGAAGCTGTCGTGGAGAATGGCGTCCATGCGCTCGTTGACCACTGCTTCCTTCCAGAAGTAGCCTTGGCGGTCTTGCACCCACTCGAAGTAGCTGGCAGTGACGCCGCCGGCATTGGCCAGAATATCGGGCATGACGAAGATCTTTTTGTCTGCAAGTATCTGGTCGGCCACGGCTGTGGTGGGCCCATTTGCACCTTCCACAATAATCTTGGCCTTGATCTCGGCGGCGTTGCGGCTGGTAATCACATTCTCGGTGGCGGCCGGAATCAGAATCTCGCACTCGGAGATCAGCAGCTCGTCGCTGGGCACGGCCTCGGCTCCGCGGAAGCCGAGCGTGGTGTTGTTGCGTCGCTTGAACTCGAGCAACTGGCGGATGTCGATGCCGTCCGGATTCATCAGCCCGCCCTCGGCCTCGGCGATGCCCACGATGGTGTAGCCGGCCTCCATCAAGAGGCGCGCGGCATTCGAGCCCACATTGCCGAAACCCTGCACCACCACGCGGCAGCCCTCTTTGGGCATTTGCAGATACTTCAGGCTTTCGTCGCAGATGACCCGCACGCCGTGCCCGGTGGCCTCGGTGCGCCCCCGCGAGCCGCCCAGATTCAATGGCTTGCCGGTCACTACGCTGGTCACGGTGTGCCCCACATGCATGGAGTAGGTGTCCATGATCCAGGCCATCGTCTGTTCGTTGGTATTCATATCCGGCGCGGGAACATCTTTTTCCGGCCCAATCAGATCGATAATCTCGGAGGTATAGCGCCGGGTCAGCCGTTCCAGCTCGCCCTGACTCATGGTTTTGGGGTCGCAGATGACTCCGCCCTTGGCTCCGCCAAATGGGATATTGACCACGGCGCACTTCCAGGTCATCCAACTGGCCAGGGCACGGACCTCGTCCAACGTGACATCGGGCGCGTAACGGATGCCGCCTTTGCAGGGGCCGCGCGCAATCGAATGCTGCACCCGGAAGCCGGTGAACATCTCCATTTTGCCGTTGTCCATCTTTACCGGGAAATGCACAATCAATTCGCGCGAGGGCATGCGCAGCATCTTCCACAAACCCTCTTCCAGGTTGAGCTTGCGCGCCGCAAAGTCAAAGCGCGCAGCCTGGTTTTCCCAAGGGTTGATCTCCTGGTCCAGCGGTACCGTTGTCATACGCTCTCCTCTTCAACCGGCCGGGTGGTTGCTTTGATGCACCGCCTCTAGCCACACCAAACCTTTGTGAGTCTAGGACGGACGAGGTGCCGAGTCAAGCCCAAGCACTTCGATTGCCCCGCGCTCGGTCCACATTGGTTTCAATGATCACGGGAAGCCAAATCCATTTTACTGAATCGGCATTGTCTTGGGAGCAGTTTCGGTTGCGGCAACCGGCTTGCCGCGCGGATCATCCTTCATCGGAATTAGCTTGCCTTGCGCCTCCGCCGTTTGCGGCACAGCTTTGCCCTGAACCTCGGCTGGTTTTTTTTGCTGGACCTGCTCCCGCATATTCGGCGATTTGGCCAGTGCTACCGTCAACAGCTTTCCGCTGCCGTCAAAGCTCATCGTCCACTGGTTGCGCCGGGAATTCGCGTCGAGAACGAGGATGGAGATCTCGCCGCCGCTGCCAGCGGAGGTGGTCAGGCCGGCGGGCGCAGCGGCTAGATCAGGGGGTTGATTGGCCTCGCCGGTTGAGCCAATCCGCGGATGCGCTCCGGCCAGAGCGGCGTAGCAGAGGCTGGTGGCCAGCCAATCCGGGGGCTGCGCCAGATACTCCTCGGCGCGGATTTGGTTGAAGGCAGCAATGGTTATTGCATTGGACGGCGCGGGGGAAAAGGGTGAATAGCCGCGGCGCAGGATGGGAATCAGGCGCAACTGGCCGGCGCCGCGCGGAATTGAAGCAGTGAAGGCGCTGGTATCGCCTTGGCCGCTGTCGCGCGTGAAGGCGAGAAAAAGATGACCGGGAAGGGCGGAGCAGACGATCTGTTGCGACTGCCACGAGCCTGGTTCAAAATTCAGCCCGGCGGCATGGGCGCGCTGGCTGATCGCAACCAGGCTATTGGCGAGTAAAGCGCGGTCCGGTTGACTGATCTGGTTGTCGGATAGGAACTCGACCGGCGCGGCTGAATGCGCTTCGTCAAAAGAAAACGGCGCGGGGAGCGAAGCCTTTTGGCGCACAACGGGTTGCGGCGCGGCGGAGGCTGGAATGCTTCGCGCCTCCTGGGCTGAGCAGGGCAAGGCGAGAAGGGCAAGAGCGATGACAGCGTCAATGGGTGCGAATCGTTCCATTCTGCCTTTAGCCTACCACCTGCGGTGGGACCGACTCCTTGCTCTTCGTCCGCCGGGGGCTCGTGGTCTCCAGTCCATTCCGCAAAGATTATGCAAGTGACAGGGCACGGAGCGGGTATTGGAGATGGAGGCGCAACAAAAAGGGCAGCCGGTTGGGGCTGCCCTTGATGGTCCAGGAGTGGGTTAAACTGCGCCGGAGTCGAACTGACCCCGGCGGCGAGGAGTGAATCCAACGATCTGCCGGTCCACAAACCGATGAACCGGATCAGAGAATCATTGCCCAGCCGTGTGGTGCGCGGCAGCGGGCTTGTGCGCCGGAACAGCAGGCTTCTTCTTCTCCGCGATGATCGATCCATCGCGCAGTACGATTTGCGCGGAGGGCGCGGTCGTATCGGTAGCCGCAATTTGCTTGTAAGCGTCGTAGGTTCCGTCCAGCTCCGCTTTTCCATCGCTGGCCAGACCGAATACCGCTCCCGCGGCCGGAATGTCCTTGCCACCGACCGGCATCTTCAAATTGACGATGAAGTCGGCGGTCTTGTTGGCCTTGGCGTCGGCGGTAACGGCAACATTGATGGAGGTCGCCACGGGCTCGATGGCGATCTTCTTGATCGGCGTCTTGGGATCGGTGAAGATGTCGCTGAGCTTGGCGGTGTCGTCCTTGACGCCATTGGCCAGGATGAAGTCCTGCTGGGCCTTCAGATCGGCTGAGTCCGGCGCCTTGAAGCTGTCGAGGGCAACCGGCGCGGTCAGATGAACAATGAACTCGCTCGGCTTGACGCCCTGAGTGATGGTGACCTTGAGCGCCGAAATCGGAGCGCTGATGACAGTTCCGGGGACCGGTGTGGCTTCATCCTTCAGAACGGACCAGAGCTTGTCGGAGTCTTCCTTGGCGCCGATGGCCAGAATCAGTTCCTTGTCGCCGAGGTTTAGCACGCGCAGGTCGGGAGTGGCGACGATCAGGTCGTGAATCTTCTCGGCAGGGGTCTTGGCCGGCTGGACCACAAAATCGCTCGGGAAGGTGGTGAGGGCTGCCTTGGCCTTGACTTCGTCCAAGCCGTCCAGGTTGCCGTGGAACTTGTTGAAATAGTACTTGAGCTGAGTGTCCATACCCGGCTTGAATTTTGGAGGAACAATGTTCCACAGGCGGGCGTAGAACCAGATCGCCTTGGTCAGGTCCTTGCCGGGACCGGGTTGGCAGTAGGCCTGTGCGAGAAAAAGAGTGTCCTGCAAACCGGTTGTCTTGGCCTGGTCATCGGTGTAGAGCATCAGCTCTGCGGTGTACTCGTCAATGGCGGTCTTGAAGTCCTTGTGGCCATAGGCGGCAGCCGCGGCGAGAGCCGAGTGGAAGTTCGGATAGGCGAGGCTGGTCTGGGTCTTCCAATCCGCATCCGAAACGCCGGTCGGCTTGGGAACCAGCAGGCCTTTGCGGGCGAATGCGCCGGCATCGTCGCAGGTGGTCACGTCCTGAGTTTTGGCGCACTGGTTTTTTTTGATGATGGTCGAGTAGAGAATGGCTTCCAGGTTGATTGGATCCAACTGAAGCAAGCGGCTGGCGGCGCTGAGCGCCTTGTCGGCTTCACCGGTTCCTTGCGGTGGCGGATTGTAGTAGGTATTCAGCAGCCTGTCGAGAACGTCGTTCCTGACCACGCTCGCCGGATAAGCCGTCAAAAAGCTCTCGAAGGCGGAGGCCCTGGCGCTGGGATCGCTCTGCTTGAGAGCGATTTGATAGGTGTTGAATTCTGCCGGATCCTTGATCGTGATGGTCGAATCCTGGGCACGCAGCATGGGCGACGAGACGAGGCTGGTGCACGCCAATGCCATCATAGAAGCGAAGACTATCTTCTTCATTCAGTACTCCTGGGAACTGCCGAAATAGAGATCAATGTTCATGGTTTCTGCGTTCGCTCACGGTTTGCCCCCCAGGTTTTCCCAGGTGGATGAGCGCCGGGGCATCGAGTAAACGATACCACGGTTTTCAATACGGTGTTGGAAGGATTATAGAAAGCCAAGACGCCCGTGACAAGAGAAGTTGTAAAAAAACCGGGAAGAGGGATCATGGAGCGGGGATCAGGGAGGCATTGATCGGCGCATCGCATCCCGCGGAAAGCAGAAAAACTCTTCCAATTCCTGTGTTCTCTTCCCCGGATTGGCAGATTGCACAGCCGCATAACCGATTAGACACCAGGCAAGGCAAAACTGTTCCCTGATCCCTGTTCCCTGCTTTTCATTGCAGCAGCCGGACGAGTTCCGCCTGTTCGGCCAGGAAGGCGTCATGACCGTGGGCGCTGGTCATCTCGCGGTAATCGGCTTGCACGCCCGCCGCGCGGATGGTGTAGGCGAAGTCGCGCACATTCTGCGGCGGAAAGAGCCAGTCCGAGCTGATGCCGACAAAGCTGAGCCGGGCGCGAATCCCGCCAAAGGCCTCCTCGGCCGAGGCGCAGCCGCGCAGCGGATCCCAGGTGTCCATGGTGCGCAGAATCGCCAGATACGAGTTCGCATCAAAGCGGCTGATAAAGCGCTCGCCTTGATGGTCCAGGTAGCCGGCGATATCAAAGCGCCCGCCAATCAGCCCCAGACAGCCCTCTTGATCGCCGGCCTCCCAAGGGTCTTCGCCGCTGCGGTTGGGCTTGCGCCCAAAGCGCTCGTCAAACAGCTCCGCCGATTTGTAACTGAGCATGGCGATTTGACGCGCAAAGGCCAGTCCGTTGCGCGGCGGCTTCTGCGGCAGATAATTGCCGCCCTCCCACTCCGGGTCTCTCTGAATGGCCTGACGCTGCAAGTGGTTGAGCGCCAGCCCCATCGCCTGCAGCGGCGCCACGCCGATAATCACCGCCCGCTCCACGCGCTCCGGGTCGTGCATGGCCCAATCCAGCGCCTGCATTCCGCCGATGGAGCCGCCCAGAACCAGCCGTAGCCGCCGGATGCCCAAGGAATCCAGCAGCTTGGCCTGCGCCCGCACGTTGTCGC
>CAZXVX010000026.1:0-28697 GCA_964644105.1 uncultured Occallatibacter sp.
GCATTGTTTGCACTCACCACGCTGAAATTGCGCTAAACCGGAGCGAGAAAGGTGCACAATATGGAGAGATCGATAAGGCGAAGGTTGAGGTTCTTTTCAGTATTAGTTTCATGTGTCTGTTTTGGGATTGTTTTAGTCGAATCTTTTATTCGGAAGACGGACCATCGAACCTACATCGGAACTTTCATTTGGGGAGTTGGAATTTTCCTGATGCTTTTCAGCCTCGTCCTTTCTATTTGGGCTGAGAAGTGATACGACAGCCAATAGTATTGTCAGTCCTCAAGGGATGAAACCATCGCCGTTCTTTCTCCCGTAGGGAGAAGAGATAATAGCCCAGGATGAAGCGCAGCGGAATCCTGGGTCAGCGTCCAACAAAAGTCTCCCGTCCCGTAGGGACGGTGCGAAATGCGCTCACAAATTTCTTTATTGATCTCGTTTTTTTTAAACATTTTGAGGTACTTCGTATGCTGGAGCTGAAAAACAAAAAAGTTCTCGTCGTCGGCCTGGGCAAATCCGGTCTGAATTACATGGGACTTCTAGCTCTCGCGATATGTGTGCAATCCTCGCTCTCTGGCCAAGGAACGACACCTACTAAAAAACCACAGACGGTCATTATTCGCGTTCCATTCGTAGGCTGTGAATCAGATGGTCAGGTCGGACCGCTCAAAGCACCTCGCGGCGTAAACAAAGTGGTCCGGATTTCCGCTCAAGACGCGCAAAAACTTGCCTTCTATCAAGCGGAGGAAGGATTCGGCATACTTGCTCCACGCGGTTGGTACTGCTTTGGTACATACGGTTCAAATGGAAGTAGCTTATATATAAGTCCAGAACCGATCAAATCAGCCGATGTGTTTTCGACGGAATGGCAAGGCTTTGCTGGTCCGGTGATTCAGCTTTCAAATAGTGATGGGGATACATCCGGGAGATTTGAAGTTGCGAGTATCATCGCGAAGATATTTCCAGCACACATGGATTTTGTTCGCGATGTCATTGCGGAAGGAATTGAACCGGCCAGTTCCTTTCCAACCCTTTCCTATCCGAAGGATAAGCTGACGTATCTAAGCAAAGAGATCGTGGAATACCAAACCCCAGGCGGTACAGAAGGTCTGGGAACGGAATCAAAGTTAAAGGTAAACAGCAAGCCTATCAATGGAGTTGCTATTCTGTTTGGAGAAGAACATAGCCTGCTTCAATTATCGATGCGGCTCCCTCCAGAATCAGACAACCTTACCCGATTCATCATTCAACAAGTTGAACGCGAAATTGCAGCTTTTGAACGTTCACAGAGATAAAACCTGACTTGATTTCGATTGCACGAGGGAAAAATGCTGGATTTGAAAAACAAAAAAGTTCTCGTCGTCGGCCTGGGCAAATCCGGCCTTTCCGCCGCCCTCTTTCTCCGCCGCCGCGGCGCGCAGGTCACCGTCTCCGACGTGCGCTCGGCCGAGCAACTGGCCAAGGAGATTCCCGCGCTCATTGAGGCCGGCATCATGGTCGAGTCCGGTGGTCACGGCCTGCTCACCTTCCGCCGCCAGGATCTGATCGTCGTCAGCCCCGGCGTGCCGCTGAATACCCCCGAACTGGTGCAGGCAAAGAACTTGGGCCTCCCCGTTATCGGCGAGCTGGAGCTGGCCGCGCGCTTCCTCAAAGGCAAAATGCTGGCCGTCACCGGCTCCAACGGCAAAACCACCACCACCACGCTGCTGGGCGAAATCCTCTCGGCAGGCGGGCTGCAAACTCTCGTCGGCGGCAACATCGGCCTACCGGTCGTTGAGCTGATCGATCCCAGCACAGACGACAGTTGGTCGGTCCTCGAAGTCTCCAGCTTCCAGCTTGAAACCACCGTCGAGTTCCATCCCGCCATCGCCGTCATCCTCAACATCACGCCCGACCACCTGGACCGCCACGGCAGCTTTGAAAGTTACGCCGCCGCCAAAGAGCGCATCTTTGCCGCGCAGACCCCCGAAGACTGCCTGGTCTTGAATGCCGACAATGTTCGCGCCGCGCAATCCGCCGCCCGCTCGGCTGCCCGCGTTTACTTGTTCTCCGTCGAGCATGCGGTTGCCCAGGGCGCATGGCTCGACTCCGGCGAGGTCGTCTATCGCGCCGCCCCGGATGCGCAAACCGAGTGGATCATGCCGCTCAAGGGCATCACCCTCAAAGGCGCGCACAACATCGAAAATGTGCTGGCCGCCGTCGTCGCCGCGCGCCTCGCTGGCGTTTCGGCCGAGGCCATTCGCCGCGCCGTCGAGAGCTTCCAGGCCGTCGAGCATCGCCTCGAGTTCGTCGCCACCCGTCATGGCGTCCAGTATTACAACGACTCCAAAGCCACCAACGTCGATGCTACCGCCAAGGCTATCGCTGCCTTCAGCGGCGGCATCCATCTGATCCTCGGCGGCAAGGACAAAGGCTCCGACTACACCGAGCTCTCCGATCTGCTGCGCGAGCGCGTGGCAGCGGTTTACACCATCGGCGCGGCCGCAGCCAAAATCGAATCGCATCTGCGCGGCGTCATCTCCCTGCACTCCTGCGAGACGCTGGAAAAAGCCATCCGAGTCGCCGCCGATGCCGCCCGCTCCGGCGAGGTGGTCCTGCTCGCCCCCGCCTGCTCCAGCTTCGACCAATTCGAAAACTACGAGCAGCGCGGTCGCGTCTTCAAGCAACTGGTAAAGGAGTTAAGGGACTAGGGACTAAGGGACTAGGGACTAAGGGATTAGGGACTAAGGGACTGTAGCGCCGGTCTCCAGACCGGCTGTAATGCGGGCGTCCTCGCCCGCGTAATTCTTGGCAATCGATCAATTCCTATAGTGATGATGAAGGAACTGAAAACTGACAACTGAAAACTGACAACTGAAAACTGACACCTGACAACTAAGGAACCGAAATGGCAAAGCGCGCCGGCGTCGACAAATGGCTCTTCTTCACCACCGTCCTGCTGGTCGTCGTGGGCCTCGCCATGGTCTTCTCCGCCTCGGCCGTCATCGCCTATGAGAACCATCACTTCTTCTTCACCATGGCCGGCAAGCAGGTCGGATGGGCCGTGCTTGGCCTTGCCGTCATGCTGCTGCTATCCTTCATCGACTACAACCTCTATAAGACTCCGCTCTTCATCTACTCGGCGCTCGCCATCACCACGTTTTTGCTGGTAGTGGCGTTGGTCATGCCGGCCATGAAAAACACCCACCGCTGGATTCGCATCAGCTTCCTCACCTTCGAACCCGCCGAAATCGCCAAGCCCGTTCTGGTTCTCTTTCTCGCCTGGTTCCTCGCCACGCGCCTCGACAAGGTCGGCCAGGGCAAAACGCTGCTGCGCGCCGCGCTCATCCCGCTCGTCTTTTGCGCGCTGATCGTCCGCCAGCCCGATCTGGGCACCGCGCTCGTGCTGATCGGCGTTACCGGCCTGATGCTCTTTCTGGCCGGCATGCCGTGGAAGTATCTTCTGGTCGGACTCGGCGTCGTGCTGCCGGTGCTGGCGGCCATGCTCATCTTCGTTCCCTGGCGCCTCGCGCGGATGATGGTCTTTCTCCATCCCAACTGCGACGCCAAAGTTCTCAGCGGTCCCGCCTACCATGTCTGCCAATCGCTGATCGCCGTCGGCGCCGGCGGCGTCACCGGTCACGGCTTCATGAACGGCCAGCAAAAGCTCTTTTTCCTGCCGGAAGCCTCCACCGACTTCATCTTCGCCAATATCGCCGAAGAGATGGGCCTGATCGGCTCGCTCGTCATCCTGGCGCTCTTCATCACCTTCGCCGTGCGCGGCCTCCGCACCGCCTTCCGCTCGCTCGATCCCTTCGCCCGCCTCGCCGCCTTCGGCATTACGATGACCATCCTGCTCCAAGCCTTCTTCAACATCAGCGTAGTCCTCGCGCTGCTGCCCACCAAAGGCATCCCCCTCCCCCTGATCTCCTCCGGCGGAACCAGCGTCTTCTTCACCCTCGCCAGCATCGGTGTCCTGCTGAACATCAGCCGCAAGGCTGATTGAAAGTGAATTGAGTTTGGCAAATCTATAATGAAATGTTGGCATTCTGAGTTCGGATTCGCTTTTTGTTTATTTCAGCTTGCATTTCAGAAATACAATTGCTTTTTAGGGACAATGAGGTTTCAACAATGAGGATTGATTGGCTGGAAATCAAAAATTATTGCGGATTCGAATCACTTCGGTTGGAATTCGATCCGCATTTCAATTTGCTGGTGGGTGATAACGCTTCTGGAAAAACAAGCGTTCTTGATGCCGTTCATATTGCTGCCGGAAGCTGGCTCCTTGGAGTTCTAAGTTCACGCAGAACTCCACAAATCACACAGGACGATGTTCGTTCGGTTGCTTTCCCTCATGAAAATAATAGATTTACGTTTGAACGTCAATATCCGGTTAGCATAACTGCTGGTGGAATTGTTGCCGGGCATATTCTTGAGTGGACAAGAGAAAAAGTATCCGATGAAAGCACGACAAGATATTCAAAGGCGATCGGTCTTCGCGATCTTGGAAACAATGCCGCGCAATTAGTCAGATCCGGGCAGTTTACTATATTACCGCTTATCTCATCTTATGGGACGGAAAGACTTTGGGTCGAACCAGACTTCGTAAAAGAAAAGAAAAATCTGAAACCGTCTCGCTTCGATGGTTACAAGAATATTTCCTTTCTCATCTCGGAGAGTGATCTCTTTGACTGGATTCGTGATGAGACGCTCGCCGGTCTGGTGAATCATGGAGTAGAATCGATCCAATTTCAGGTGATTAAAAAAGCCATGGTGGCGTGCATAGAAGATGCAACAAATATTTATTATGACCTTAACCGTAAAGATTTGGTAGTTTCTTTTGAGCACAATGGAATTCATCCCTTTAACCATTTAAGCGATGGGCAGAGAGTAATGCTTACAATGATTGGTGATATTGCCAAGAAAGCTTATCTACTCAATCCCAATCTTAACGATAATGTACTCAATTTGACTGAAGGAATTGTGACCATCGACGAACTCGATCTTCATCTGCATCCGAAATGGCAACGACATATCATTCATGATTTAAAGAAGATATTCCCTAAAATTCAATTCATTGCTTCCACTCATTCTCCGCAATTAATCGGTGAAGCTGAGTCGAAAGAAGTTATTTTATTGGCACCAATCGAAAGAACGCTTACTGAGTCTCCCATCAATCCACCGCAATCATTCGGAATGGATTCGAACTGGGTATTGAAGCATATTATGAAAGCTGATGAACGGGATCTGGAGATAAAGGCTAGGATTGAGGCAGCCGAGGTCAAAGTACATACTGGCGATCTCAAAAATGCGCGCCAGGAAATTGACAGTCTGAGACACGAGATAGGAAATCATCCAGACCTTGTTAGATTATCGACTCGTATCGATCTTCTTTCTCGGAAGGCCCAATGAAAAACATCGTTAAAGGAGTTCAACCAGAAGAGTTGCGTCGTTGGAAAGAAGTTAACTCCAATGTTCCAGAGAATCTTGCCTTTGGCAATCTTCAAGCTGACGTAAAAGTGCCGGTGAGAGAGCAAATGCTCAATGAACAAGGATTTCTTTGTGCATATACAATGATACGTATTGCCACCGTCGAAGAATGTCATATTGAACACATTATTCCGCAAAGGCAGGAACCGCGCTCCAACCAGCGCGATCTAGATTATGAAAATATGCTGGCTTGTTTCCCCGGAGAACATAAACCTGATGGTCCTCAACAATACTGGAGTCGGAAGCAGCCGTATGGAGCAATATTTAAGGATGGCAAAGAAGTGAATGATTATAACTTTGTTTCGCCGCTGCAACATGACGTGGAAAAGCGTTTCATTTATGATGACTTCGGAGGCGTTAGTGCCATGCTAGAAGATGAGGCGGCATGGTCAACAATTCGAATACTCAAACTTGATCACAGCATTTTGAATGATCTTCGTAAAGCTGCTGTGAATGAAGTTTTGCAAGATGTGTCGTCTGCAGAACAAGCACGCGAGCGAGCCATGCTAATGATGATGTGCGATTGGGAAGGACGTTTGCCGGAGTTCTGCTTGGTATTGTCGCAGTCGTTGAATCGCTTGGCAGAAAAAATGAATTAACTTGAGTTTGTAGAGATACTTGTTGTTTTATAACACGAAACTGATTCGTGAGAATTTGCTATTTGACAGGAAGAACATTGTCCCAACTGCGCGTACTCATTGCCGGCGGAGGAACCGGCGGGCACATCATCCCGGCGCTGGCCGTGGCGCGGGAACTCGTCGCTCGCCACTCGGCTGAAATCCTCTTCGTCGGCACGGCGCGCGGCATGGAGTCCAGGCTCGTCCCCGAAGCCGGCTTCCAATTGAAATTAGTCGAGGTCGGCCAGCTCAAGAACGTCTCGCTGGTCACCCGCCTGCGCACGCTCGTGGACCTGCCCCGCTCGATCTTCGCCTGCCGCCGCCTGATCCGCGACTTCCGCCCCAACGCCGTCCTCGGCGTGGGCGGCTACGCCTCCGGCCCGGCGATGGCCGCCGCGCTTTGGATGCGCATCCCCGCCATGGCCTTCGAGCCGAACGCCATGCCCGGGCTCGCCAATCGCCTCGTCGGTAAGCGCGTGCAGGCAGCCGCCGTCAACTTCGCCGCCGCAACCAACTTCTTCCGCAACGCCGAGGTCACCGGCATTCCCGTTCGCCAGGAGTTCTTCTCGCTCACGCCCCCCGCCGCCGACGCCGCTCCGCATCTGCTCGTCTTTGGCGGCTCGCAGGGCGCGCGCCTCTTCAATCTCAATCTACCCAAAATCCTTCCCCAACTACTAGCCGCAATCCCTGGGCTGACCGTCTTGCATCAGAGCGGCGCGCGCCACTTTGAAGCGACCCAAGCCGCCTACGCCGCCACAGGAGTTGACCCTAAGCGTTGGATCGTCCAGCCGTTCATTGATAACATGCCCGCGCAATTTGCCCGCGCCACGCTGGTCATGGCGCGCAGCGGAGCCTCCACGGTGGCCGAGCTGGCCGCCGCCGGTAAGCCCTCCCTGCTGGTTCCCTTTGCCGCCGCCGCCGACCATCATCAGCTCCGCAACGCCGAGGAGATGGTCAAAGCCGGCGCGGCTGTGCTGCTGGACGAGACGGAGCTCGACGCCCCCGGCAAGCTGCTGACCGCACTCACCGGCCTGCTCGGCAGCCCGGAGCTCCTGGCTGACCTCTCCGCCGCCGCCCGCACCCAGGCTCATCCCGACGCCGCCCAGCGCATTGCGGATCGCCTGGCGGAGTTGGCCTAAGCAATGTTCGTAAGTTTTTATAGGCGAGAACGGAAAGTATTTCCAATCTTCCTCGCAATAAAGAAAGCCCGTCTGACTCGCAGACGGGCTTTGGAGGAGGGTAAATTGACCCCAAAGTTTACCCGATAGGCTTAGCGGTGTCCGCCGCCATGGCCGCCGCCGCCGCCAAAGTGTCCTCCGCCGCCAAAGTGACCTCCGCCGCTGAACCCGCTAAAGTGGCCGCCACTAAAGCCGCCGCGTGCGGCGGGTGCGCCTCTGCTGGCCGTGCCGCGTCCAGCGCCGCCTGCCGCCGGTCTACCGGCCGCTCCGCCCCGCGCTACTCCGCCACCAGCTCCACGTCCGGCAACCGCTCCGCGACCTGCATACGCACCCCGTCCTGCATACGCTCCGCGTCCTGCATAGGCTCCGCGTCCGCCCCAGCCGCGTCCGCCCCAGCCATGTCCGCCGTACCAGCCGCGGCTATACCAGGGCCCGGCTCCGATAAAGACGCCGCCATAGAACCAGGCAGGTCCGTAATAGCCATACGGGGCGCAAGCATATGGGTAATAGGCATAATAGCCCCACTCGCAGAACGGCTCGTCATAGACCACGGGAGCGTCCACCAGAACCGGCCCAACCCCAACCCCCCAGACCACTTGAGCGTGGGCCGTCGCCGCAAAGGGCACGGCCAGCAAAATCGCAAACAAAACCAGGCGTAGATTCCGCATAGATCCTCCTCGCGCCGTACTGGCCATTCCGCCAGATCAACTTCGCTCTCGGCGCTGCCGGGTTCGTCTCCCAACCGGCTTCTGTTGATTCAGACAGCAATTCTCCGGGAAAGTTGCGGTCTGCTGCAAGAATAATTCGTGGCGAGCAAAGGCGGAAGATTTCAGGCAGTTTCTGCGGGCGATTCCGCTTCGGCAAAGCCGCCGTTGCCCTTGGGACGGGTGGCGAATTCGGCTTCAATCTTCTGGATGACGCCGCCCTTGGCCGACTCGTATGCGACTCGAATGCCGTTATAAATCGCGCGGTCGTTCGAGGAGCCGTGGCCGATAATGCAGACGCCGCGCACGCCCAGCAGATGAGCGCCGCCGTACTCGCGGTAGTCCAGCCGGTTGCGGAACTCGTTGAATGCCTGGCGCGACAGCAGCGCGCCCACCTTGGCGGTGACCGTGCGCGTCAGCGACTCGCGCAGCACCTCGCGCACAAATCGGCCCACGCCCTCGCTGGTCTTCAGCGCCACGTTGCCCACAAATCCATCGCAGACAATCACATCCGCGAGTCCCGAAAAAATGTCGCGCCCCTCAACGTTGCCCACAAAACGGATGGGCAGCGCCTTCAGCAGCGGGAAGGCCTCGTGCGTCAGGTCGTTGCCTTTGGTTTCTTCCTCGCCCACATTCAGCAAGCCCACCCGTGGAGATTCAATCTTGAGTACGCTGCGGGCGTAAATTTCGCCCATCACGGCAAATTGGGCCAAGTTACTGGCCTTGCAATCGACATTGGCGCCCACGTCGAGCAGCACGCAGGGGTTGCCCTTGGAGCTAGGCATCGGCGTCGCCAGAGCCGGACGGTCCACTCCCGGCAGCGCGCCCAGCACCATCTTGGCCGTGGCCATCGCCGCGCCGGTGTTGCCCGCGGTCACAAATCCCGCCGCCTTGCCCTCGCGCACCAGCTTCAGCCCCACGCGGATCGAGCTGTCCTTCTTGCTGCGGACGGCGTGCGCCGCCTTCTCTTCCATGCCGATTCGCTCGCTGGCATTGTGGATGACAATCGGCAGATCTTCGTTGCCCATCGCCTCGTCCAAAAGATCGCGCAGTTCCGCCTCCGGACCCACCAGGTGGACCCGCACGGGCAGAGCTTTCACCGCGAGGATGGCCCCGCGAATCTCCGCTTCCGGAGCTTTGTCGGTGCCTACAGCGTCAAGCGCAATATCGATCAGCATGGGCGCGGGAGACTACTTGGCTTCTTCCTTGACATCGAGAACAGCGCGTCCCTTGTACTCGCCGCACTTCGGGCAGGCGCGATGAGGAAGCTTCTTCTCGTGGCAGGCGGGGCACTCCGAAACGCCCACGGCGGTCAAAAAGTCGTGGCTGCGGCGGAGCGCTGTGCGGCGCGTGGAATGGCGCCTCTTTGGATTAGGCATTTCAAAATTCCTTTCAATGGGTCCGGGGTCTCTTTCCCGCGGACTCGATCTGACTGCGTAAACCGGCCAGCGCCTCCCAGCGGGGGTCACTTGGACCCGCATCGCAAGTGCAGGCCTGGCTGTTGCGGTTTGCGCCGCAGCGCGGACAAAGTCCCTTGCAGTCGGGCTTGCATAACGTCTTCACCGGCAGAGACAAAAGCACCTGCTCGCGCAGCACATCTTCAAGCAATAGACTGTCTCTTAAATAATACCCGATTTCCGTCTCTTGCGCAGTAATCGATCGTTCGCTGGCCTCGGCGTCGGCCTCGGCGGGGCGGAAGATCAAGTCATATTCGGCTCCAAGTGGAATCTCCACCGGCTCAATGCAGCGCGCGCAGGGCACTTCAAAGCGCCCATGAAAGCTGCCCTTGAGGCGGATGTCGGCCACAATCTCTTTGGGGCCGCGATGCTCATGAATCACTTCGGCGCGTCCCTCGGCCTTCAGCGGCCCCTGCTGCGCCGCCTCCTCGCCCAGATCGACCGCCCCCGGCGCAATCTCCAGGTTAAAGTCAATCGGCTCCCGTTCCAGTTCGCTTACGATAAATTCCATGGTATGAGCCTACGACGCATAGGCAGGTGAGTCAATCATCCTCGGTGTGCAATGCAAAGCAACCGCATAAATGAGTAGCAGAGCCATTGACCCGATAAACGGCTAGCATCCTCAACGATCAAAACCGACGATCTGCCGCCAACCTGCCAACTCGCCACTTCCGCGAAGCGGAAGCTAACCTGCCGATTTTGTTTCACATACGCTCTGTCAAATACTTTGCTTGCGAATTTTTTCTAAAGGCGGCAAAAATGCCATACTGGTGATAGTTAGAATCCCATGCCTCAAACCGCTGACTCCGCCCTCCGCATCCGCCCGGCAATCGCCGCCGACCGCCCGCGCCTGATTCCCGTCATCAACTCCGCCTTCGCCATTGAAACCTTCCTCGAAGGCACGCGCACCGACGACGACCGCCTCGCCGCGATGATGCAATCCGGCACCATTCTCGCCGCCGAGAATGCCTCCGGCGAGCTTCTCGGCTGCATCTACACCGAGGTTCACCCGAGCCACGGCTACATGGGCCAACTGGCGGTCGATCCCGCCCATCAACGTCAGGGACTGGCAAGGCGGCTGATCGCCGAGGCCGAGCAGTATCTGCGCAGTCAGGGATGCCCGACCGTCAAGATCACGGTCCTCAGCACGCGCCCCGAGCTGCCGCCCCTCTATCGCCGCTTTGGATTTGTCGAAACCGGCACCGAAGAGGCCCGCCTCTCGCGCCCGGTAAAGCCGGGAGTCAACTGCCATTTCATCGTGATGATGAAGCAACTTTAATCCTTCGCAACGCCAAGTGCCCTTTCAACCGCAGTTTCCAGAGGCGGCAAACCATCTTGAATGGTGTTCCAAATTGTTTCCGCATCCACTCGATCGTATTGATGGCGAAGCCAATTTCCGCTCCCGCGAATATCGCGCCAGGGAATCTCAGGACAAAGGACTTCCGCGTTATCCTTCAACCGGATAGCCGCTTCGCTAAGGATGAGCAACTTTCTCTCCACCGCGGCTTGGGTCTTCTCGTCCCGGAAGTAGGATTCCCGGTCCATGCCACGGACAAATTGCTGAATATAATGAATGCTTTCCAGGATGTCTTCCAGGTGGGATCTCGCATCCTCAAAAGGCATGAACAGACTCCCGCAAAGCACGCGCCCGGACGCGTTCTTTCATCGATCCGGCGGAAGAAAGATCCACCTTTCCTCCCAACAAATCGCTGAGCCGGCCTTCCATGTGAGCCATATCAAAGAGGGTAAGAGACTTGGAGCGGTCAAAATCAGCCATGAGATCCACATCAGACTGGGCTGAAGAGTCGCCGCGAGCGACCGAGCCAAACAAACGCAGGTGCAGAATGCCCGCCGCCCTGAGTTCCGGCTCATGCTGCCGCAATGTCTGAAGTACCAAACCCCTGTCCATATCACCACTGTGCCACAGAGACCAGGCGGAATCAAGAGCGCCACGCGATCTGGCTCCCTTTTGCGCCGTCGAATCTTCGCCGCACCTTGGTACTCAAGTCCCGCCGCGATCCGCCGATGAAAACCTAGAGTGGTTTCAGAAAGGGATACCGGCATGCAGTGGTTGCGCAACCTTCCCATCGCCCGCAAGTTCATCTACGCCTTCGGCACGGTCTGCGGACTGTGCATTGTGCTTGGCGTCTTCACCTTTGTCACCTTCCGCGCCATCGCGGATCGCAGCCAGAATGTGAGCAACAATTCTCTGCCGTCGCTGATCTTGCTGGCCGACATCGAGAACGCGGCGCACAACACGCGGCGCGAAGATTTGGATCTCCTGCTGTGCCAGACGCCAACGTGTACCTCGATGCACAACGAAGGGCGCCTGAAGTCCATCAATGAATACAAAACGCAGGTCAAGGCCTACGAGCCGCGAATCAGCTATCCCGGTGAGCGCGAACTGTATCAGAAGTTCTCGACCGCCTGGGCGCAGTATATGGAGGCGAGCGATCGCGCCAACGCAATGCTTGCCGCCAACAAGATCGGCGATGCCCTGGATCTGATGACCTCCGATGCCGTGGTTTCTTATACCACTTCGGCATTGTCTGGGATGGATGCCGGCCTGCAATTGAATGCCAAGTTTGGCACGGAGCAGTCGGTGGGAGCCACCAGCGCGGCCACCAGCGCCACCTGGATCAATTCCATTTCCAACCTGTTGATTGTTCTTCTCTGCGCGCTGATCGGATTTGTTCTAACCAAAATGATCGCGCCGCGAATCATTATGGGAACCAAAGCCCTGGAGCGTGTTGCGGCCAAAGATCTCACGGTCAGCGTCGAGGTCACCGGCACCGATGAGATCGGCCGTTTGGGCGAGGCTTTGAATACCAGCGTCGAGGCCATCCGAGGCGTTCTCATCTCTGTGGCGCAAAGCGCGGATACGCTCTCCTCGGCAACCACCGAGATCACCGCAACCGCCGTTCAGTCAGCCGGCAATGCCCATGCGCAATCCAGCAAAACCAACCAGATTGCCGCCGCGGCGCAGGAGATGACGGCTACGATCGGCGAGATCAGCCACAACGCGGAGAGCGCGGCCAACTCCAGCCGCCAATCGGCCGATACCGCCAACCAGGGCGGAACCGTGATGCAAAACGCCGCTACGACCATGGAGAAGATCGCCGGCGCCACCAGCTCGGTTTCTGAGAAGATGACCTCGCTGGCGCATCGCTCCGAGGAGATCGGCAAAGTGGTCAACGTGATTCAGGAGATCAGCGAACAAACCAACCTGCTCGCCTTGAACGCGGCCATTGAAGCAGCTCGCGCCGGAGAGCATGGCCGCGGATTCGCGGTGGTCGCCGGCGAGGTTCGCCGGCTGGCCGAGCGCACCAAGAGCGCCACGGAAGAGATCTCCGGCACCATCCGCAGCATCCAGGAAGAGACCCGCGAGACGCTCGAGGTGATGCACGAGAGCCGCGCGGCGGTCGAAACCGGCATGAACGAGACCTCACATGCCCGCCAAAGCCTCGAGGCCATTATCGAATCCTCCCGCCAGGTGGAGCACCAGATCAACCTGATCGCCACGGCAGCCACCGAACAGACCTCCGCCTCGGGTGAGATCTCGGAGTCCGCCGGGCAGATCTCGCAGTTGGCGGCGGAAAGCGCGCAGGGCGCGGAAGAGTCCGTCGAAGCGCTCAAGAATCTGGCATCGCTGGCCAACGACCTCGACGGCATGATCCGCCAATTTCAACTCGAAAACGATCAACAGAAAGGCCGCAAATTTGTCGCCAAAAGCCAGCCTGTTGGGCACGGCGCCTATCGACCGGCGCATTCGTAAACCTTCACGCGGGCAGTGAATCTTTGCCCGCTTCAACCCTTCATCATCCTCCACGCTGCCGGGGAATCTTCCGGCAGCGTCTTTGTCTGAACGCGACCAAACTCTCCGAATGCGGTCAAGCCCCTCCCTTTTGTGTTGCGCTTTTTTAGGCAAAACAACCTCGCTCCTGCTTCCATCAGCCCTTTGCCCGGGATTCTCCTCCTTCATGCTGCTGTTATCTCTCTCATTTTCAGCTTGTTGACAGCGCTTCCCCGCTCTGGATATCCTCGATAGGTATACGAAAATGGGTGTATTTTGCATTTTGCGCCTTGAAACCGTGCTCCCCACGCCTTGTTTAACCCCGCATTTCGCTCTATCCGGAGGGTTTTTCTCATGAGTTCGACCGACTGCCGCCGCGCGCAGGTTTCCGTTGCCTCCCGTTTTGACAATCAGCCCAGCCGCTTCTGGCGCTCCTCGCTCGTTCTGCTGGCGCTGGTCTTGGTTTGCGCCGCGCCGCGAGCCGGAGCCCAAACGGTCACCTTCAACGGATTCCCCGCCAAGGTGAGCACCGGAAGCCTCTTTCTAAACCAGCCGATGGGCGCAGCTGTCAATGCGGCGGGCGATCTCTTCATTGCCGATACCAACAATAACCGCGTGGTCGAGCTGACCGGTGTCAACACGACGAATCCCCTGGCCAGCGTGCTCAGCACCGGTACCTATACGCTTTCTGGCCCGCTGGGCGTGGCTGTGGATGCCTCGGGCAACGTCTTCATTGCCGACACGGAGAACAATCGCGTGCTCGAGGTTACGGCGGCTGGCGTCGCCAGCGTGTTGAACACCTCCACCCTCACCGGGGCGGGTGGTTCATGCCCCGCAACAGGCCTCTGCCTGCCCGCCGGCGTGGCCGTGAACAGCACGGGAGATGTCTACATTGCGGATCTATCCAACAACCGCGTGGTCGAGGTGACATCGGCTGGCGCGGCCAGTGTGCTCAGCATCAGCGGCTACACCCTGCACAATCCCGCCGGCGTGGCCGTGGATGCGGCGGGCGACGTTTTCATTGCCGACACCGGCAATAACCGCGTGCTTGAAGTCACAACCGCCGGCGCAGTCAGCCTGTTAACCACCGGCAGCCTGACCCTCTCCGCGCCGCGCGGTTTGACCGTGGATAGCGCCGGCGACGTGTATATTGCCGATACCTCCAACCTCAATGTGGTCAAGGTAACCTCGGCGGGCGTAGCCGGCTTGCTCAATACCGGCAGCGTGGCCTTGTACGCTCCCGCGGGCGTGGCGCTCAATGGCGCCGGAGACCTCTTCATTGCCGACTCGGGCAGCAGCAGCGTCGTCGAACTCTCCCAAAGCGTGAACTTTGGCGCGGTCGCCGTGGGCAGCAAAGCCGCCTCTCATGCGCAAACGCTGACCTACTCCTTCTCAAGCCAGGACAAATTGACCGCGATCAACGTGCTCACCCAGGGCGCCGCCGCCAAGGATTACACCACCGACCCCGCCACCACATGCGTTACCGGCCAGATTTACTTTGCCGGCAGCGCCTGCACGGTAGTGGTGGACCTCTCGCCGGCCTATCCCGGCATGCGCATCGGCGCGGTGCAGTTGGTGGGCGCGAGCGGCGTCCAGGTCACCACCGATCTGCGCGCGCTCGCTGAGGGGCCGCTCGGAGTCTTTCAGCCCGGCGTGGCCACTGTGCCCACCGTCGGAACCCCCGGCGGACTCGGATTGAGCGGTCCCGCCAACCTAGCCGTCGACGGCGCGGGCAATCTGTTCATCGCCGACACCAATAACAACCGCGTCGTCGAGGTCACCTCGGCGGGCGCCTCCAACGTGCTCAATACCGCGAGCCTGCCCGGAACCACCACCGGCCAAAGCGTCCATGCCTGCAAGGCAACCGGTCTCTGCCATCCCTCCGGCGTAGCCGTCGATGGAGCCGGCAATGTTTACGTAACGGATACAGACAATGGCCGCGTGGTCGAAGTTGCCTCGGGCGTAGCCGCCGTGGTCAACACCGGCAGCCTGGCCCTCTCCATTCCCACCGGCATCGCCGTCGATGGCGCGGGCAACCTGGTCATTGCCGATTCCAGCCTCAACCGGGTCATCGAGGTATCCGGCGTCAACTCGGCCAACCCCTCTTCCAATCTGATCTCTACCGGCAGCTTTACGCTCTCTGGCCCTCAGGGTGTGGCGATCGATGGCGCGGGCGATGTGGTAATCGCCGACACCGGCAACAACCGCGTCCTTGAAGTCACGGCGGCGGGCGTGGCCAGCGTGCTCAACAACGGCATCGTGTACTTGCTGCCCTCGGCCTTTACCCAATCAGCCACCGGCGCTCCGCTCACCGTTTTGATCCCGGTTGGCGATACGCTCAGCGGCTACGTCGAATTCGCAACCTCCAACGGAACCAAAACCGGAACCCAGACCGTGGATATGGCGGCCTACTCCAACCTGGGCAGCACCACCCCAACCGCGGCTACAGCTGCGGCCGTCGCGCTGGGCCAGGCATTGACCACCGGCGCGCTGGGAACTGCCAGCGGCTCAACCTACACCGCTTCCATCCACAACGGCGTCTTGTCGATTGCCACCAGCACAGCGGCTGAAGTGCTGTCGGTCACGCAAAGCAACGCGGTCTTCACCAATCCGGCAAGCAGCGGCAGTACGGCGGATTTGACCACCCTCAGTTATCCGGCGGGCGTCGCCATCGACGGCGCAAACGATCTGTACATCGCCGATTCCGGCAACAAGCGTGTCCTCCAGGTCACGGCGGCGGGCGTAGCCAGCGTCTTGAATATCGGCAGCCTGCCTTTGAGCAACCCCACAGGCCTGGCCGTCGATGCCGCGGGCGATGTCTATACCGCCGACTCCGCCACAAGCGCCGTCCTCGAGCTGAATCAGAGTCAGGAGTCGCTGACCTTTGACTCGACCTCGGTCGGCGACACCAGCGCCGACAGCCCGCAGAACGTGACCGTGCAGAATGTCGGCAACCAGACGCTGACCTTTACCGCGCTCGAAGCCTTGACCACCGGCCAAACCGCCAGCAGCTTCACTCTGGATGGCTCCGCAACCAGTTGCTCCAGTTCAACCGTGCTGCCGGCCGGTGAAAGCTGCGTGCTGGGCGTCGATTTTGTGCCAACTCTCGCCGGTTCTCTCACCGGTTCGGTCAACATTACGGACAACAATCTGAACTCTGTCGCGCCCAACAATCTGCAGCTGATCTCCCTGAGCGGCGTGGCAACCACCGCAACCACCACCACGCTCACTGCTCCCGCCAATGCCGCCCTGGGCGCAAGCGTCACGCTCACGGCCACCGTTCTGGCAGGCACAGCCCCGGTGACTACGGGAAGCGTGACCTTCTACAACGGGACGGCCTCCATCGGCACCGGCGCGGTCAACTCCTCCGGCGTAGCCACTTTGAGCTTGACCACTTTACCGCTGGGCGTGAATTCAATCACCGCCGCCTACGGCGCAACCACAAGCTATGCCGCCTCCACCTCCGCTGCCGTCACGGTAACCGTCGGCGCCGTCACCACCACCACGCTCACCGCCCCGGCCACTTCCAACTACGGCGCAAGCGTCACGCTGACGGCAACCGTTCTCTCCGGCACAACCCCGGTGACCAGCGGCACAGTCACCTTCTCAAATGGCAGCACCACCCTCGGCACAGCCGTTGCGGTGGACTCCACCACGGGCGTCGCCACACTCAGCGTCACCACCCTGCCGGTGGGCGCGGACGCAATCACCGCCGCCTTTAGCGGAAACGCAACCGATGGCCCATCCACCTCGGCAGTCGTCACGGTGACCGTGGCGACCTCCGCCACCACCACCACGCTCACCGCCCCGGCCACTTCAACCTGGGGCGCAAGCGTAACCCTGTCCGCCGCGGTCACCTCGGGCACAACGCCTGTCACCACCGGCACCGTAACCTTCTTCAACGGAATCACCTCTCTTGGAACCGGAACGGTGGACTCCACCTCCGGCATCGCCACGCTGAGCCTGACCACCCTGCCGGTAGGTCCGGACGCCATCACCGCCACCTATGACGCCACGGCGAGCTATTCCGCATCCACCTCCTCCCCTTCCACGGTCACCGTCGCCCCAGCCCCAACCGCCACCACACTGACCGGACCCGCCACATCCACCTATGGCAATAGCGTGACCCTGGTCGCCACCGTCACCACCGGCACAACGCCAACCCCCGTCACCACCGGCTCAGTAACCTTCATGAATGGAAGCACCACGCTGGTCACAGTCCAGGTGGATGCCACCGGCACGGCAACATTGACCCTGACCCTGCTGCCGGTTGGCGTGGATTCAATCACCGCCACCTATGGCGATACCACAGACTACGCCACCTCGACCTCCGCCCCGCTCACCGTAACCGTTGCGCCGGTCGCCTCGGACCTGACCATCACCTCGAACACCACCTCGATGACCGCGCAGAGCGGCGGTTCGGCCACCTGCTCCTTCAACATCGCGCCCGCCACTGGAAGCACCTTCCCCTTCGCGGTCACTCTGGCCGCCACCGGCTTGCCCACCGGCGCCACAGCAACCTTCGCCCCCACCGGCATCGCCGCCGGCGCCTCCGCCACCACCGACACACTCACCATCCAACTGGCGTCAACCACTTCCACAACCAGCCGTTTGATCCGCGCCACGGCGCCTTTCTCGCTGGCGCTTCTTCTGCTGCCCTTTGCCGCCAAACTGCGCAAGGCAGGCAAGCGCCTCAGCCGCGCACTGTTGCTTCTGCTCTTCCTGGGCTTGACTCTGGCGGCGGCAACCGGAGTCACCGGCTGCGGAGGCTCCGGCGCTACCTCGCAGTCCTATTTGATTACCGTAACCGCAACCTCCAACAGCGTCTCCAGCTCGGCAACGGTAGTGCTTACCGTTAACTAGGGAGTGCTTACAATTAACTAGGCAGTGCTTATCGTTAACTAGGGGGCATCTGAGGTTGTCGCTGTTTTGAAAGGGCGCGGCTTTACAGCCTGTTACGAAACTCGCCTTGAGGGGCGAATTGCCACATTTTGGCTTCGTTTCAAGGGATGCAAAATCATTACCAACCGCCCAAACGTCGCACCTGGGCCATTCTGATGCGTCGTATTCTTTTGAGGACTTCTACGCGCGGAGTTTCGTAACAGGCTGTTTAGCTGCGCCGCAAGCGGCTCTAATCAAATGCGGGCTTTAGCCCCCGAGGGAATCTTTGCTGCAAAGAAAGTAATGAATGAGAGGTTCCCAAAAGCAACAGCGCGGACAACGCCAGCCAGCCCGCGCCGTAGGCGCAATGCATATCAACTGAATGCCCGCGCCGTAGGCGCAAGGTTCATTAGCCCACCGTTTCAACGGTGGGAAAGGCCCACCAAAAATGCCTCCGGAGTCCCGTAGGAACGGCGCCTCAAATTTGAGCCCGCATTTCGAGCGAACCACAAACCAATAACGCCCCCCACAACCTCAACCGCCCCAACCCGCAACGACCGCCGCCGCCTATTCCTTCCGCAGATACGTGCGCGAGAGGCGGTCGTGCCAGCACAGGTGATCCTCATCAAAGAGCGCCCAGGCCAGCCCCAAACCTGCGGGAACCACCGAGAACAGCAATCCGCCCAGACGGCTGCGCAGTTCTGCCTGAGTGGGAATCTGGTTATCAAACGTGCACAGAGAGATGCCCGCATAGCGCATGCCCGGCGTAGCTTCGGCCAGCAGCAAAAAGAACGCCTGGTAGACCAGGCCCAGCAGCAGCAGAATCGCGGTTGCGCCCAGCGCAACCACTTTGGGGCCAGGCAATGTGCGCGCGCCCGCCGCGCCAACAATAGCCAAGACCACAAAGGCGGCGGCAACCAGCGTGCCATCCAGCAGAGCCGCCATCATCCGGTCGCCGACCGGCGCCAGGCGCACATCCGTCTCAACGGCGGTTGTCTCCTGCTGCCGGACCACGGGCTGCGCCTGAGGCTGCAACTGAATGCCTGCCCACTCCGGCGTCTGCCAGGCCGCTGCGGGAGCCGCCTCTGCGCCAGCCTGGGCGGGTGAGTCCAAAGCTCCCGGGTCCACTTCAAAGATGCTCAACTGCCGCTCCATCTCCTCCGGGGCCTGTCTCTCCGCGCGCCGGGGCCGCATCTTCCGCGCCGCCACCACCTCGCGCGGAAACTCGATCAGGTTGGCGTGAATGGGCAGATCCGGCTCAACCGCCACGGGAGCCTGCGCGTGATCAAACTCGTCCATCAGCGAAGGCCGCGGGCTGCGCACCACATCCGAGCGAACCGGTGTCAGCCGCGGGTCCGGATGCCACGCCTTCGGCGCGTACTCGTTCTCCCAGGCGTCCAGCGACTCAGGAGGCGCAAGCGGTGCGCTGGCCTGCATTGCAACGCTGACCGGCTCCGGCAGCGGCGCCGTGAAGACAGGCTCGACCTCCGGCTCGTACGACCGGACAAAAGTCAGTTCCGGTTGCAAGACAGGAGCGGCAGCCTGAGGAGCATGCACTGGTTCCGGAGACGGCTGGACGGCGCGCGGCTTGGGAGCAGTCGGCGCGGCGCGGCGCGCGGCAACCACCGGTTGAGCCGCTTGCGGCGGATTGAAACTGGGAGCATGGGCGTATCGCGCGGCTACACGAGCCGCCACCAGCGACCCGCGTCCGCTCGGTAGCTCCCAACGGAGCGCTGGCTCGGCAGGCTGTGCCACAAGCTGCCCTCTGCGCCGGCGATGCGCGGCCAGGCGTTGGCTTGCCTCCTGCTTCCATTCGGCGGCGGGGTTGGGATAAAGAACGGATGTGCTCAATGCTCTGCTCCTCTTCTGCGCGCTCTTCCGCCGGAATGATTCCGGCTGAAGGCGGCGGTTCGGTCCCTCCAAGCCCCTTGCAAAAATGGCTCGAAGGAGGTTGATCTCATAAGAAGGGAGGAACGCGAAACAATGCAGACTCACCCCGGATCCTCTGATCCGGGCGCGGCGGGAAAGAACCGGTTTGTCTGCTGCCAGAGCCGCTGGGGCGTATTCCGCGGGAAGAAAGCCAGCCTGTTTTGCTATCCTGACTTTGGTCCCTGGATGCGCCTTCGCTCTTTATTTTTTATCACGATGCTCGCTCTCTGTCACCTGCAAATGCGTGGGCAGGCGTTGACCAATGCGGCACCCCCCGAGCCGCAGCCAAATGATCCCGGTGAGGAGATTCTGCCTGTCGCCCAGCCCGAGCCCGAGCCGGTCGCGGGCGTGCCCGTCGAGTGGGAGGCGCAAAGCCAAAGCCGCGCCGGAGACGTCTTCACCCTGACCGGCGCGGTCGTCGGCCACTATCGCGGTTACACTCTGCGCGCCGACAAAGTCGTCTATCACCAGTCCACCTCGGAGGTCGAGGCCGAAGGCCACCTCGAAGTCTCGGGCGGGCCGAATGACGTGCTGATCCATGCCGACCACGGCACCATGCGTCTGAATACCCACACCGCGCGCTACTTCAACGTGCATGGCTCCCAGGGCATGCGCACCAATGGCCACACCAAAATCTACTCGACCGCCGCCCCCTTCACCTTTTCCGGCAGGGTTGTCCTTGAACTGGGCGAGGGCCATTACAAGATCATCGACGGCGCCATGACCAACTGCCGCCTGCCTCGGCCCGATTGGCAGATCATCTCCCGCGCCATCAACCTCGAAGACGGCAAGGCATCCACCACCAATGCGCTCTTCAAATTCCTCGGCGTGCCGCTTTTTTATCTGCCCTATCTGAGCCATCCGGTGGACGAGACCGGCCGTTCCAGCGGAATCCTGATTCCCGCCGGCGAAAACTCCACCATCAAAGGCTTGGTCATCGGCGAACAATTCTACTGGGTGATCAGCCGCAATATGGACATGATCGCCGGCCTCGAGTACTGGAGCAAGCGCGGCTGGGCGCCCAACGGCGACTTCCGTTATCGCGGCGCCGGGCTCAACCACGCCACGCTGCGCTGGAATGCCCTGATTGATCGCGGCGTTGAAGAGAGTATCCCGTCCGCCATCCCCGGCCAGCCCGCCGCCACCAAGCTGGTCAATCAGGGCGGCGTTGACATCAACGCCGAGGGGCGCCGCGATTTGAATGACCAGACCCGCGTCGCCGGCAAAATCGAATATCTCTCCAGTTATATCTACCGGCTGGTCTTCAATGACAACTACGCGGCGGCCACCACCTCCGAGGTGCAGAGCGAATTCTCGCTCACCCACGCGCGCAACTGGTTTGTACCCTCGCTTTTGGCAGCGCGCTTCCAAAGCTTTGCCGGAACCTCAAGCATCACCGATGTGAGCGCGGTCAACGGCAATCAGGCCCGCATCCTTCATCTGCCCACGCTGCGCGTTGACCTGCTGGACCACCCGCTCGGCGCGACGCCGCTCTACGGAGGCTTGGGCTCCTCGCTCAGTTACCTCAGCCGCTCCGAGCCGGGTGAGCCGCTCTCTCCCGGCGGCACAACACTCGGCGCCAGCTTCCACGCGCGCAACGTTGGCCGCCTCGATGTCTACCCGCATCTTGTGCTGCCTCTTTCAGGCGGCGGTTGGAGCCTCACCGCCGAGGCCGCGTTGCGCGATACCGCATACACCATCAGCCAATACCCCGATTGGAAGAACACAAATGGCGGCGTTCCCACCATCAGCCACGATCCGCTCAACCGCACCGATTTCGAGGCCTCCATCGATCTGCGCCCGCCGCCGGTCGAACGCGATTTCTCGCTCGCTCATTGGAATCGCCTGCTGCGCCACGTCATTGAACCGGAGATCACCTACCGCTACGTCAGCGGCATCGGCAAGCAGGCGCGCAACGTCCTGCTGGTCGACTCAACCGACATCGCCACCAACACCAACGAAGTCGGCTACTCGCTCACCCAGCGGCTCTACCTCCGCCCCATCCACGAAAAGCCCTGCACGCCGGGTGAGGCCGCGGCAAAACTCTGCCCCCCTCAAACCCGCGAGTGGGCCAGTTGGCAGATTGCGCAAAAGTTTTTCATCGATCCGAACTTCGGCGGCGCAATCCTCCAAGGCAAACGCAATGTCTTTGATTCCACGCTGGATATGAGCGCCATCGCCTATCTGACCTCGCCCCGCAACATGGCGCCCATCACCTCCCGCCTGCGCTTTGAGGCCATCGACAATCTGCGCATTCAATGGGATCTGGACTACGACCCCAAGGCTGGCCGCCTGGACGCCGATAATCTCTACGCCGGCTACAGTTGGAATCGCGCCACCATCGGCGTCGGTCACGCCCTGCTCAACGCCGTCGGCGAAACCAACGGCTCCAGCGCGGTCGCCAAAAGCCAGCAGCTCCAGCCCTTCCTGACCATCGGCAAGCAAAACGGCGCGGGCTTTAATCTGGCCGCCAATGGCGGATATGACTTTGTCCTAGGCCAGTTTCAATACTGGGGCACCCAAGCCACCTATAACTGGGATTGCTGCGGCCTGACCTTTGGATACCGCCGCTTCGATCTGGGCTCGATTCGCGGCATCGACAGCCAATGGCTCTACAGCTTCACCCTGGCCAACTTCGGCTCGGTTCCCGGCATCAGCCGTTCCAAATCCGTCTTCCGCGATCCCACCCTCCCGCCTGTCTACTAGTGCCCCATCCATTCCGCGCTTTTTGCGGAATGGGTGGGAATCCGCGATGTTGTTTTTCATTGTGACACTTCAGAAAGTGTCCCAATCGCCCCCCCACGCCCGCGCGCCCCAGCCCTATCATCGGATCTCGTAAGACCAACAAGGAGTTTCGATGATCCGCCGGCTGCTCCAATTCACGCTCTGCCTCATCCTCTGCCCGCTCCTCGCCGCCGAGCAGGTTGCGCCTCCCAGCGCGCCCCATCCCCTGCCGAAAAGCATCACAGTTCAAAAGAATACGGAAATCGAATTCATCTCGTTAGAGGCGGTTTCGTCGGCAACGGCAACCAAAAATCAAATGGTCCGGCTTGCCGTGGCCAAGGACGTGATCATCAATGGATCGGTTGCCATTCCGAAAGGGACGCTTGCAATGGGAAAGGTGCATTTTGCCAAAGGAATACCAGGAAAGCAAGATGGATCTTTACGGATCGAACCAAGCACTCTGACCCTTGGCAATGGAAGGCGCGTGAAACTCTGGGAATCCATGTATGGAGAGGACGACTGCGCAAATGTTGGTCCGTGCTGGGTCTTGTGGACCCTCTTTGCGCCAATCTTTCTGATTGGAATGGTCGTTGAAAGAAACGATAACCCTGAAGAAATTCACGAAGGAAAAGATGTATCAATTCCTGCCTGCGAGCGCATCACGGGATATATTGCACAAAAAATTAAACTGCATCCGGTTGATATAGAGGCAATTCAAAATAAATCCGCCAAAGATGCCACTGATCTTCCCTGTTTCTCTTTGCATTGATTCTGCGGATTGCAACAAATTTCTCTGCAAGAATCACACCATTTTCTGTTCAGGTGTTACTGTGTTGATAAACGCCGGCAAACAAACTTCGCGAAAGGAAGAATGAAGATGAAAGCCGAATCGATGTCGTCCTTATGGATCAAACTCCCTATTACATTCGCCCTGCTCATCTCCGCCATGTCTCTTTCCGCGCAGTCCGCAACACGCCCCGCCCTCACCCACAAAACCCTCGATCAGCCCACCGAGCTTCAAGGCTATCCCTGCGCCAGGGGCGACGCCTGGTTCTTTCAGGACGGCCGCCTGAACCGCTGCACGGTCACGCGCGAGGTTGCCTTCGGCGAGGCGCGCATCCCCGCCGGAACCTACATCGCGCTTCACCCCGACGGCACACCCGATCTGATTCAACTGCCTCACAACTCGCCCATTCTCGGCTTGAACTGCATGGGCGGAAGTTGGCTTGGTCCCAGCGAAGGCGCCATGGTGGCCTTCTATCCCAACGGCAAGCTCAAGCAGTGCTTCCTTGTGGCAGACCAAACCGTGCAGGGCGTTCCCTGCGCCGCAAACGCCTTCAGCTTCCCCTTCGCCACGCCCAATCCCGGCGCATTGTTTGACGAGAGCGGCAAGCTCCGCGCCTGCAAGCTGGCCAAAGACTTCGGCGCGCAGCGCAAGGGTGACCGTTTTGCGCCGCCGCGATGACCATCGGAAGCTGAGAAGTGCGCACTGCGAACTGGGAACCTCCATCTGTTCCATTTCTGTCCGGTGCACAGCTTTTTTTTCAATCAAGCAACCTTTCCCGCTGTTGCGCATCTATACATGTAACAAGCAGAGGCATCCACGTTCACTTCCCCACCCTTGTAAGGTATCCACTCCTTCATGAAGGTCTGGTATAGACCTCTTCTCAAATCCCTCCCCCCTGCTCCCTCCTCCAAATTGCCTCTCGAGCGGGCCTACCGGAAGGTAGGCCCATATGCTTTTCCCGCACTCCGGTAAAATAAAAGCCAGATGCGCGCCCCCACCAATCCGTTTCCCAAGCAGGAGATTCAAACCATTGACGCGCTTTTTGCGCTGGCCGGGCTCACGCGCAATCAGCGCGGCCAAGCCGCCGGCGTCACCACGCGCATGCGCTTCGAGCGCGGCAATCGTCTGGATCGGCAAGAGTTAACCCCCGCCGCGCAGCTCCCGCGCAGCGCCCCGAATGGCCTTCCATTCATCAGCGTTCCGGCTTGGCAGCGCTTCGATTGGCTCTGGCATGGCTTCAGCACCCGGCGCGGCGGATCAAGCACTTCTTACTGTGCTGAAGGCGAGCCAGGCGAATTGAATCTAGGCTTTACCGCCGAGGACCCGCGCCAGACCGTGGCCGCGAATCGCCGCCTCCTGGCCGAAGCTATTACCGGCAACCCGGAGACCCCTCTGGTTGCGCTCAAGCAAATTCACTCCAATCTCACCCGCGTGGTGGGCGCGGCTGACGCAACCCGGGAGCTGCCCTGGAAGGCCGATGGACTGATGACCGCCGAGCCTGGCCTGCTGCTGGCCATTCAAACCGCCGATTGCATTCCGGTGCTGGTTGCCGACCGCAAGCGCCGCGCCGTGGCTGCCTTTCACGCCGGCTGGCGCGGCACGGCGGCGCGAATCGTCGAGAGCGGCATCGGCAGAATGCGCCTCGAATTCGGTTCGCGCCCCGAAGATCTGGTCGCCGCCATCGGTCCCGGCATCGGCCAGTGCTGCTACGCGGTGGGCGAAGAGATGCTCTCCGAGTTCGAGTCGCAATTCGCCTACGCACAGCAGCTCTTCCACGAGGTGGACGACGCCGAAGAAGTGCATCGCAAGTACCCCATGCTCTTTCTCACCCAGCGCGCCCCAGGCCATTCGCCGATAGGGCCGAGCTTGCACCTGGATCTGGTCGAGGCCAATCGCCGCCAGTTGCTCGCCGCGGGGCTCAAACCGCGGGCGATTCATGCGGTCAGCGGCTGCACAAGTTGCCATCGGGAGCTCTTCTTTTCGCATCGCGGATCGCAGGGCCGCGCCGGTCGCATGATGAGCGTCATCGGCATTCGCGCCTGAAGCACGATGGTCTCCCCGCCGAATTCGAAACCATGAGCGTCCGCAATTATTGGTTTGCCACTGCCTTGGTGCGCGGCGCAACTGCCAGGGCGGCGGCGATCAGCACAATCGGGAAGGCTTCCAGCGTATAGCGGGGCTCGGCGTTCTCGATGGTGGCCAGCAGCAGGCTGCGCAGCAGCACATACCCGCCCAGCATCGCGGCAAAAGGCACGCGGCGGCGGACAAAGCCAATCGCGGCCAGCCCCAGCAGCGCTGCATTCGCCACTCCGTACGCAACCGCCACGAGCGATCCCATCGGATTCTCCCGCCACTCCCACCAGCGCAGCGGAACCGTGCCTTTGAACCAATCGATCGCCGGCGGGTCGGAGAGCAATTCGGTCCGAGGGCGCAGCCACATATCGGCGACGCGAGCCAACGGCAGCGCAAGGTAAAAGCGCAATGGATGCCGGCGAATGCGTTGCTCGGCCAGTGAATCAAAGCGGGCGTCGATCTCCGGCGTAATAGTCTTGAGCTGGTTGTAGTCCTCGATCAGTTGCCGCGTCTGCTCCTGCTCCTCCGGCGTGTCAAAGGCCCGGCTGGGCAGCCATTGCATATCGATCGCCTCGCTGTCGCCCTTCCAGTAAACCTCGCCCGATGAGACCAGTTCCACCAGCCAGGTTTTGGTCCAACGCACATAGCCCGGAAGTGTGCTTTCGCCGGGATCGGTGCAATAGCGCGGCGCCAACGGCTGAACCACATGAAAGACGCGATAGTTTCGGATCGTCCAGGGAATGAATGGCAGGCTCACCAGCAGCGAGCAGGCGAGCGCGGCGCGCAGCGCGGTTGAGCTCCAGGCCGCGCTCGGCGTCGCGCGGCGCCCATACCACCAGATGCCGGGCACAATTGCCGCCGCCAGCAGCCCGCCGTCGGGGCGGAAGAGAATCGCCGTGCTCAACGCCGCCGCGGTCAGCGCCGTGTAGCCCCACGGAATCCGCTTCCGCGCGCGGATGCCGCCAATCACCCGTCCGCCGGCAAACAACCCCAGCGCCACGCAAAAGATGGAGATCGTCTCGGTCATCGGCGTGGCCACATAGTTGGCCGTAAAGGGGCAAAGCGCGGCCAGCCACAGCGCCCAGTGCGCCGCGCGCCGCGATGCGTGATCGCGCACAAAGCCGAAGATCAGCAGGCACGAGATAAGATCAATCACCAGTTGGATAGGCCGCGTCGGGTCATAGTTATCCATGCCAAAGAGCTTGAAGATCAGCGCCAGAAAAAGCGGATAACCGGGCAGCCGGATCAGCGTCAGGTGATAGGGATTATCCAGCGCATACTGGTGATGAACCAGAATGTTTTTGGCGATCATCCCGTAGACGCCGGAATCTCCGTCGTAATTCGGATAGAAGATAACGAAGAAGGCGCGCAACGCCGTGCCGGCCGCAAGAGCCGCAGGCACGCTCCAGTACGGCAGAGCCGCCCGCGTAAACGCAGCACGCGCCAGACGTTTGCCGGTTTGCCAGGAAAGGTTTGTGGCCAGGTTACGCCACTTGAATGCAGAAGTCTGCACCGAGGCCATGTCGAGATTCTCCGCGCCGCGCCTTCAGCCCGCATCCAGCTCAAGCAGGTCGAAGGCGGCTTGCATCCGCAGCGGGCGCTCTTAAGCGGCCTAGGCTTCCTTGGGGTTCACCAAGTCGCGCAGTTCCTTGGAAGGCTTGAAGTAGGGCACCTTCTTGGCCGGAACCGCAACCCGCTCGCCGGTCTTGGGGTTGCGCCCGATGCGAGGATTGCGTTGCCGTATGCGGAAGGAGCCGAAGCCGCGAATCTCAATCTTGTCCCCGCTCTTGAGAGCGCCAATCACCGCGTCGAAGATGGTTTCGACGATGACCTCACCGTCGCGGCGCGTCAGGTCGCCCGCTCCAGTCACCTTTTCCACCAAGTCTGCCTTTGTCATATCCACCAACCCTCTAAAAACAGCATAACCGGAATCCCCCCTTTCCTGCACGAAAAAATGGAGTTCCCGGTTTTTTTTAATCGTTACCCCTCAAGAGCTTGGCGATCTGCAAAGAGTTTTGACGCGCCTGCGCGCCATCCGCCCACGCCGCCGTTTATGATGACAGAGGCATGGCTGGGTCTTCACTTCCGGCAATAGCGGGAATGGCCCAACGGAGAACAAAGACGTGGCGGACGATTTAAGCGGCAGCGGTGGGCCAAAGGTCAGCATTGTGATTCCGGCCTTCAACGAGGGGGCGCGCATTCCCTCCACCCTCCATGCGGTGGTGCAGTGCATGCGCGCGCGCGCCTGGCAGGCCGAGGTGCTGGTAGTCAACGATGGATCAACCGATCAGACCGCCGAAGTGGTGCGCGCCTTTGCCCAATCCGCTCCCGAAGTCCGCCTGATGGAGAATCCCGGCAATCGCGGCAAAGGACACAGCGTGCGCGCCGGCATGCTCGAGGCGCGGGGCGCAATCATTCTCTTCACTGATGCCGATCTCTCCTCGCCCATCGAAGAAGCCGAGCGCCTCTTTGCGGCCATCCAAGCGGGCGCCGATATCGCCATCGGCTCGCGCTGGCTCGAGACCAGCCGCCAAACCCGACGCCAGCCGCTCTATCGCCAGCTCTTCGGACGCTGCTTCAACGGCGTCACCCGCGCCGTCATGCGCCTTCCTTTTGCCGATACGCAGTGCGGCTTCAAGGCCTTTACCCGCCACGCCGCGCAGATCGTCTTCCCTTTGCAAACCATCGAGCGCTGGGGCTTTGATCCGGAGATCCTGTTGATCGCCCTCAAGCACAGCCTGCGCATCACCGAAGTGCCGGTCAGTTGGGCCCACGACAAACGCACCCGCATGAGCTACCTGCGCGACGGCCTCCGCATGCTCCAGGAGATCGCCCAGATCCGATGGAACTCATTGCTTGGTCGCTATAACCGAACCTTGTAGCGCCAACCTAACTGCGATTTGCAGCGCCAGTCTCCCGGGATCTGTAGCGCCGGTCTCCAGACCGGCTGTAATGTGGACCTCCCGGTCCACGTTGACTCTCAAACGATACAGGAATACGTTAGGGAACCTCTGAATAAGTTGATGTTTTGAAAGGGCACGACTTCAGTCGTGCCGCAAATAGCCCAAAATAAATGCGGGCTTTAGCC
>CAZXVX010000027.1:0-28654 GCA_964644105.1 uncultured Occallatibacter sp.
GCGAAGGCCCCACGCAGACGGGCGCGGGCGGGGCGTATACGCTGGAGAAGCATAGCTACGCAGCGGGCGACATTCGCTTTACGCAAAAAGGCGACGCGCTCTATGCCATCGCTTTGGCTTGGCCGGGGGATGGCAAGCTGACGGTGAAGTCGCTGGGATCGAACGCGCCGCATTACCCCAAGCAGATTGGCAAGGTCGAGCTGCTGGGCTACAACGGCGATCTGCAATGGAAGCGCGATGGGGATGGAGTGAGCATCGTACTCCCCGCGCAAAAGCCGTGCGAGTATGCGTGGGCGTTCAAGGTGAGTCAGGCGTAAGCACCGATTGGGCAAGTCTATAGGTGATTGCCGGAGTAGTTGGTTGGAAGTCCTGGAGAATTGGATTGGAAATGCAGTCCGTTGATTGACTGACTGATTGATTGACTGATTGATTGATTGACTGACTGACTGATTGAAGGGTACGGGCTTTAGCCCGTACATCAACCGGGCTGTTAGAATCTGGGCTTTAGCCCCTGAGGGAAATCGGCGAATCGTGTTCACATTCCCTCAGCGGCTAAAGCCGGGAATCATTGGCGACTATGAATGTACGGGCTAAAGCCCGTACCCTTCATGGAATTGCATCGTTTTTTAGGTTGCGGAATACTCAATCGGAGACAGGTTTTGTAACAGGGCACGACTTTAGTCGGGCCGAAAATGGCACTTAATAACGGTCGGGCTTTAGCCCCTGTTCGGAGGCAACCATGTTCGATGCTGTTGCAGAGTTTATTTCCGTAAAGCAGGAAGATTCGGCGGAGTTTATAGAGAAGGCGCGAGCGATTGCCGTTGGCGTTGCTCAGGAATATGAGCCTGCGCGCCTCTATGTCATCCGAATTGACAACTGGTTTGGGCCGAAGTGGATGCACTTTGCAGGAAAGTTCACTGTCGGAACGAGCCTTCGCGGTTTCCATACTGCTGCTATCGGCGTTCACAAGACGTGCCTGCATGTGCCGCCGTTTGTTCCGCATCGCGTCGTTGCTGAGCGGGTGTTTGTTGGGCCGGATTTTGAAGAGACGGTGGCGGCAGCACCGCTGCATATCGAGATTCCGAGCAAAATTGCTTTGCAAAGGCGTATTGCCGACATTGACAAAGAGGCGGCATTCGTTTGGTTTAGCGGAGAGTCTGAAACAAAGAAGCGCGGCTCGGTGATGGTCTATCTGCCGGTTGCTTCTGATTCGCCATCACCAAAACGGAAAGACCTAGGCAACAGTGGAGCATTCTATATGGGCTTCTCAAACAATGAAATCAGTTGGGAGCCAGCGATGCTACGTGGAGTTTCGCGTGGCGAGGTGGCACATTTTGAGGAGAGTGGTCGAGCTTTGGCTGATAACTTGCTGTCCCTCAGGGGCTAAAGCCCAAAATTTTTTTGTAGCTCTATCGGCACGACTAAAGTCGTGCCCTGTTACAAAGCAAGTTGCGTTATGAGTTTGTTGGAAAGGTAAGGAAATTATTGGAGCAAGACTATGAAATTGTTTTGGACCAAGGCAAGGAAAAGATGATCGAACGCATCGCAATTTTGGGTACCGGGCTGCTGGGCACGTCGGTGGGTCTGGCGCTGCGGGCGTCGGGTTTTGGCGGCGCAATAGTCGGCTGGAACCGGGGCGCGGAGGGGGCGCGGCTGGCGCTGGAGGCTGGCGCCATCGACGCGATTGCCGCTGATCCGTTGCAGGCGGCGCTTGAGAGCCAGGTCGTCGTGCTGGCGGTGCCGATCTACGCGACGCTGGACCTGATGGAGAAGCTGGCCAGCGTGCTGGGCCCTGAGCATCTGGTGACCGACGTCGGCAGCACCAAGGGAACGATCACCGAAGCGGCTGGCCGGCTCTTCAATACGCCGGAGCGGGCGGCCTTTCTGCCCGGTCATCCGATGGCCGGCAAGGAGCGGGGCGGCGCGGCGCTGGGCGATGCGGAGCTTTTTCGCGGGACGGTGTGGCTGTTTACCGACGATACGAACTGGCGGCGGTCGGCGCGCGGGGCGGAGCTGGTCGAGGAGTGGCGGGCGCTGGTGGCGGCAATGGGTTCGAAGTGCATCGACATCGATCCCGCGCGGCACGACGAGATGGTGGCGTGGGTGAGCCATCTGCCGCAGTTTTTGGCGACGGCGCTGAGCGCGCTGTTGCAAGAGCGGGTGGGTGATGCGCCGGAGTTGAAGGATGTGGGCGGGCGCGCGCTGCGCGAGATGACGCGGCTGGGGGCGAGTCCGTATTCAATGTGGCGCGATATTGCCGCGACGAACACCCAAGCCGTGCAGGCGGCGATCTTCGCGCTGGAGCAGCGGCTCCAGCATCTGCGCGAGAACCTGAAGACGCCCGCGCTGCGGGAGGAGTTCGAGCAGGCGAATCGGTTTCGGCGGGAGTAATGTCAGCCCGCGGAGGCGATTTTCTCCAGAAGCCGACAGCCCTTCTCTTCCAGATCGGAAATTTCTTCAAAGAGCCGGGAGGCGCGGCGCACGCTGTCTTCAATCCCTGTCATCTTTTGGGCATCCTTGAAGAGCAGTGCGATCTCCGTAAACTTGCCGCCGGATTGATGAAAGATCTCCGCTGCGCCGGCCAGCGCGGGCTGGGCGAGAATGTCGGCGCTTTCTTCCAAGAAGCGGGCATACATGGGCCGGAAACAGCCGCCTCCCGTACCGCCGATCTCAATGAATACATAGAGGTTGAATAGGTTTTCGCGCAGCTCTTTCTCCGGGAAGATCGCCGGCCAGCGCAACAACTGGTTTGCCGTATGGCGCAGGCCCGCAATGCCGAAGTTTTTAATCGGGGGATGAAGCATGGCATCGGCGGTTTGCGCGATGGAGGCAAGAATCTCGCGGCTGCCGGGCGCGCGGAAGCCCGCAAAATCGAACTCCAGGCGCAGGTTTTTGGGCGGAAACGGCTTGAAGGGCGAGCTTCGGGCTTGGGCGAGCTGCTCCAGCTTGACCGGCGCATAGAAGCCCTTTTTTACGCCAGACATCTGAGGGTCCATATCGGAGGCCAGAACCGTCTGATCGCCGTCGTAGCCGCAAACCACAAAGGCGTGGCCGCCGAAGTGGTAATCCCCAGTGAAATGAAACCAGGGAAGAAAGCCCATGTCGCCGCCCAGCATGACGGGCTTCTTCCGCGCGAGTTCGCGCAGCAGCTCAGCTTCGGCCTTCCTGGCGCTTGCGGTGCAGATCTCGCGAATGCCGACGCCTGTTCGGTCGCTCAAATCCTTGTAAAAGTTCTTGGGATTTGCCCTGCCGCCCACAAAAATAATCGTGCCCGCGCCCATCTTCATCTGCCAATAGATGAACCCCATTCCGGCGCCGAGGCCGAGCAGCATCTCCTCGGAGAGTGGATGGCCGGCGTGGTGAAAGATTTTGGCCAGCGAGTTGGTGACGCAGTGGCAGCCGTCGCGAGCGGGGCAGTTGGGAAAGGATTCAAGCGTGGGAAAGACGTTCTGGGCTTTCATGGCGAACTGTGACGCCTCCTGTCACTTCTGAGATTGCCACCATGATAATCCCGCGGAAGAGGATTTTCGCTGAGACGGATTCCACTTCAATTGAGGATCCAAAGACTCCAGCCGCGCGGAGGTCGAGCAGTGAAACGCTTCTGGCAGGCGATTACCGCATAGTGGTACGTTTTCCATTTTGGACTAGCTCTGTCTATTTTCCTGTGCTACTTTGTTGTTAGTGGTTGACTCGGCTCTGCAGGCTGCCGAATCGATTATGCGGCTACCCCTCCCCCAGTTGTCATTGCAAATGGTTCTAAATCTTTGAATTACAAAGATGAACGGTAGAGGTTTATTCTGAATGATCCGGCATTCTTTTTGTTTGGACGCCGGCTTCAGGCAGTAGCGCATTTTTTCTAAGGTGTTCCGCATTGAACGGGTAAAACGTCTCGGATCACTTTCTTGAATAAATTTATGTGACCGCCGACACAGCGCGCACATCAAATAAACGCCAACCAGGCAAGGAATGTACGAATGGCGCAAATATTTGACCGCAGCTCGAATGCGTTGGCTCGTGCGAGCCTGATATTGACGGGGCTGATCGTGATCGGGCTTGGGGTGACGCTGGATGCATTGCAGCGCTCGCCATGGGTGACGCGGCAAGGTCAGCGGCCGGATCAGCCAGTGCCATTCAGCCACAAGCATCACGTTCAAGGACTGGGCTTGCAGTGTCAGTATTGTCACGTCTCAGTCGAGAAGTCGAGTTACGCTGGAATTCCACCCACCAAAACTTGCATGAACTGCCATGCGCAGATCTGGACCAATGCGCAACTGCTGGAACCGGTGCGCGAGAGCTGGGCGACAGGTAAGTCGATCCCATGGATTAAAGTGCATGACTTACCCGATTATGTTTATTTCAGCCATGAGATTCATGTGAATAAAGGTGTGGGCTGCGCCAGCTGCCACGGGCGCGTGGACCAGATGCCGCTAATGTACGCCGAGAATACTTTGCAGATGGAATGGTGCTTGAATTGCCATCGTAATCCGGCAAAGAATCTTCGGCCGACCAGCGAAATTTATAACAATTCCTGGGAGAAGCCGGCGGTTGAAAGGCCAGTGTGGTGCGCGCTGGGCGATGAGAAGACGGGCGTGCCGACTGCGCAAAGCGTAAGTTGCACGACGCAGGAGCCGGGTTTGACGTCGTATAAGAAATTCACCAGCCAGGATGAGTTAGGGAGCTTTCTTGTGGATCATTACAAGATCCGCACGCCGAATGAGTTATCCAGTTGCGAGGTCTGCCACCGATGAGCGAGATGAAAAACAATCTGGTGGGCACTATTCAGCCCGCGCCGCTGACGCTGGAGCAAGTGCGTGAGAAGTTGAAGAACGTGCGCGGTAAAAAATATTGGCGCTCGGTGGATGAGTTAGCCGATACGCCGGAGTTTCAAGCGGCGGTGGAGAAAGAGTTTCCTTCGTCGCCTCATGCTTGGGGCGATGAGGTTTCGCGGCGTGGCTTCTTGAAATTCATGGGTGCATCTGCGGCGCTGGCAGGGTTGGCCGGCTGCACCAAGCAACCCGATGAGCCGATCTATCCGTATGTGAAGGCGCCGGAGGATCTGGTTCTCGGCAAGCCGAATTACTTTGCCACGGCGATGCCATTTGTAACAGGCGCAGTGCCGCTGTTAGTCAAGACCGATCAATATAGGCCGATCAAAATTGATGGCAATCCGGAGCACCCGTATAACCAGGGTTCGTCGGACCCATTCTCACAGGCTGCGCTTCTGGACTTATACGATCCGGACCGTTCGCAGCACGTGACTTATCGCGGCGAGAATCGCGAGTGGGCGGAGTTTGCCGTCGAGTTTCGCAATAAAGTTATTTCAACCGGAGACGGTACCGGGATTTACTTTCTCAGTGAGACAATTACTTCGCCGACGCTTACGCGGCAGTGGCGCGAAGTGCAGGCTAAGTACCCGAAGGCGAAGTTAGTGCAGTATGACCCGGCGGTTGCGGGGACTGCGCTAGAGAATGGGCTGAATGTTCAATATGATTTGGCCGAAGCGGACGTCATTGTTTCGCTTGACGCGGATTTTCTTTCTGGCGCGAGTTTTCCCGGCTTCCATAAATTAGTGCGTCAATATGCGGAACGCCGCAAAGACCCAAATAAGTTGAATCGACTGTATGCAATTGAGTCCATGCCGACGACAACCGGCCTCAAGGCCGAACACCGGCTTGGGCTGCGCGCGAGTGAAATTCCGGCCTTTGCAGCCGAGTTAGCGAAGGCTGTTGGTGTCTTGGGCGTTGAGGCTCCATCGTACAACTGGACCGATGAGCAGAAGAAATTCCTGGCTGTACTGGCGAAGGACTTGAAGGCTCACGCAGGGAAATGTGTCGTGATTCCAGGAGTTTATCAGGATTCTTCTGTCGTTGAGGCCTCTCTTGCTATCAATATCGCTTTAGGCAATAGCTTAACAACTCAATTGACAGGCGATCCCCAGAATCTGGCCTCCATAGAACTGAAAGAACCCCAGTCTTCAAATCAACTTGCTAACCTTAAATTGTTGGTTGGCGATTTGAATGCCGGCAAAGTCGATTGGCTAGTAATATTAAACTCCAATCCGATTTATAGCACCCCTGCCGATTTGAATTTTTCTTCTGCCTTTGAGAAGGCGAAGATGACAGTGCATCTCGGCTCGCATCTGGACGAAACCGAGCAAAACGCTCAATGGCATATTCCCTCTGCACACATTTTGGAGTCGTGGTCTGACGCGCGGGCTTATAACGGAACAATTTCGATTGTGCAGCCGATAATTGAACCGCTGTATGGCGGGAAGACAGCACACCATTTCTTTCAAGCGTTGCTAGATGAGCCAGGATTGAGTCCTTATGAGGCAGTTAGACTGACCTGGAAGCCAGTCATTAAAGGTGACTTTGAATTGGGCTGGCGCAAGGCGCTGCATGCTGGTTGGATAGAAACAACAACCTATTTGGGCACCTACCAATCTATATTCGGCATTTCTGCTCATCCTAAGGCTCCCGCCCCGTTGTCGAAGGTTGGATCGAATGGCTCCGTCGAAATCATCTTCCGGCCGGACCCGAATGTGTATGACGGGCGGTGGGCAAATGTGGGTTGGTTACAAGAATTGCCCAAGCCTGTGACTAACTTGAGCTGGGATAATGCGGCGATCATGTCTGGCGCGACGCTGACCAAGTATGGCCTGGAAGAAGACGATATTGTCGAGTTATCAGTGAATGGCCGCAAGGTGAATGCGCCGGTGATTGTTGCCCCCGGGCATCCGGATAACTCGGTGACGGTTCACTTGGGGTATGGGCGGTCGAATGCCGGGCGCGTCGGTTCTGGCGCGGGCTTCAATGCTTATTTGATTCGCACATCGGATGCGCCGTTTTATACAGTGGGTTCGATGAAGAAGGTTGAAGGCAAGTGGGGTATTGCAGTTACGAAGAGCCACTTCCAGGATCACAGGCCGAAACTATTTGGTGGACAAGGCAGCGGTAATAACTCGCTGGAAGCCGATGAGGCAATTAACGAGCGCGGCATTATCCGCTATGCAACGCTGGAGGAATATAAGGCCAATCCGGGCTTTGCCAACGAAGGCGAGACGCATACCACGACCGATAAGAGCGTTTCTCTCTTTCCTAACTGTGAGTATAAAGAGAATGCGTGGGGCATGTCGATCGACATGAATAGTTGCACGGGATGCAATGCGTGCATCGTGGGCTGCTATGCGGAAAATAACATTGCGGTCGTCGGCAAGCAGCAGGTGCGCATTGGGCGTAATATGCAGTGGCTGCGCATTGATACTTACTTTGAAGGGGATCTATCTGCGCCGCGCGCGCACTTCCAGCCGATGGCCTGCCAACATTGCGAGAATGCACCGTGCGAACAGGTTTGTCCGGTGGGTGCGACGGTGCATACACCCGAAGGCTTGAACGCGATGGTTTATAACCGCTGCGTGGGCACGCGCTATTGCTCGAATAACTGCCCCTACAAAGTGCGCAGATTTAATTTCCTTCTCTATTCGGATTTCGAGACAGAAAGCTTGAAGTTGATGCGCAATCCGGATGTGACTGTGCGTTCGCGCGGCGTAATGGAGAAGTGCAGTTACTGCTTGCAGAGGATTTCGGCGGCAAAGATTGAGGCGGATAAGGAGAATCGTTCGGTACGTGACGGGGAGATTGTGACGGCTTGCCAGCAAGCATGCCCGGCTCAGGCTATCACCTTCGGGAATATCAACGATAAGCAAAGTAAGGTTGCCAAGTTGCAAGCGGATGAGCGCAGTTATCAGGTGCTGGCCGATCAGAATACCAGGCCCCGGACGAAATATGTGGCAGCGGTGTTGAATATGAACCCGGAATTGGAAATCAAGCCTGTGGAGCATGGGATCGAGGGCTAGAAGAAGTTAGTAAATAAGTGAAACAGAAAGTTATCGGAGCCAGGATGGCAGTCGAATTGAAAGACAACCCGAAGCTTGATGCCGCGACCGGCGAATTCAATGTGATCGCACCGGAACAGACTTTCTTGTCGGTCACCGAGAAGATCACGCGCATTGTGCTGACGCCGACCACGCCATTGGGTTGGTTTGCGATCTTCGGCGTGGGTGGCGCGCTGGCAACGATGTTACTGGTGGCCGTTACGTGGCTTTTTCTTGAAGGCGTGGGTATCTGGGCTATTACGCAACCGGTGGCATGGGGCTTTGCGATTATCAACTTTGTCTGGTGGATCGGCATTGGCCATGCGGGTACCTTGATCTCTGCCATTCTACTTCTTTTCAAGCAGGGCTGGCGTAACTCTATTAATAGATTCGCCGAGGCGATGACAATCTTCGCCGTGGTATGCGCCGGCATGTTCCCGCTGATTCACGTAGGCCGTCCATGGCTAGGTTACTGGCTGCTGCCGGTTCCGCTGACGATGGGAGTTTGGCCGCAGTTCCGCTCGCCGTTACTATGGGATGTATTTGCAGTTTCGACTTATGCGACGATTTCAGTGGTCTTTTGGTATATCGGCATGGTTCCTGATTTCGGGACAATGCGCGACCGCGCCAAGTCGAAGTTTGCCCAATATTCGTATGGCCTGGTGGCACTGGGTTGGCGTGGATCGGTGCGTCATTGGGCGCGTTATGAGACTGCCTCACTGTTGCTGGCAGGATTGGCCACCCCGCTTGTGCTTTCCGTGCATACGGTGATCAGTTTTGATTTTGCCGTTGCTGTTTTGCCTGGATGGCATACGACGATCTTTCCACCGTATTTTGTTGCTGGCGCGATTTACTCCGGCTTTGCGATGGTGTTGACACTGGCCATACCGCTGCGCAAGTTTTATCACCTGGAGAGCCTGGTTACCGAGAGGCACATCGATAACATGGGCAAGGTTATGCTGGCAACGGGATTTATTGTTGCCTACGGCTACGGGATGGAAGTTTTCATGGCATGGTACTCGGCCTCGCACTGGGAGGCTTTCATGATGTGGAACCGCATGTTTGGGCCGATGGGCTGGGCCTATTGGGTGCTGGTAACCTGCAATCTTGCGATTCCTCTTACAACGCTGTGGTCGCGTAAATTGCGCACGAATATTGCGTTTATGTTTTTTATTTCCATTGTTGTGAATACTGGAATGTGGTTTGAACGCTTTGTCATTGTCGTGACCAGCCTCTATCGCGACTTTCTTCCTTCGTCGTGGGGGACTTATCGCGCAACCAGGTGGGACTATATGATTTATGTGGGAACGCTGGGACTATTCACGGCGTTGTTTTTATTGTTTGTGCGTTTTCTTCCTATGATTCCAATGTCTGAGATTCGCATGATGCTGCCCGGTGCAAAGATAACGCCCAAAAAGACTGCGGAGGCTGGTGACTAATATGCCCCCACGTGAAGGAACTTACGGCCTTCTTGCCGAATTCGAGACTCCTGGCGACTTGATCCGCGCCGCGCAACAGGCGCGCAAGGATGGGTGGCGCCGCATGGATTGTTACACTCCTTATCCTGTGGAAGAGGCGGCGGAAGCAATTGGCTTTCATCGCAACAAGGTTCCGCTGATTACACTCATTGGTGGGTTGATGGGATTGACGGCGATGTTTTTATTGGAGACCTGGATTTCGGTGTGGGCCTACCCGCTGAACATCGCTGGTCGACCGACATATTCATGGCCGGCCTTCATTGTTCCCGCGTATGAATGGACGATTTTGTTTGCGGGATTGTCGGCGGCCTTCGGGATGCTGGCATTGAACGGATTGCCGGCGCTCTATCATCCGCTCTTTAATGCGCCTAACTTTCGCGAAGGAGCAACAACGAATAAGTTCTTTTTGTGCCTGGAGGCATTAGACCCGAAGTTTGATTTAGCGGAAGCAAAAAGATATCTGGAAAGCTTTCAGCCGGTTTTGGTGGTGGAGGTGGACTACTGATGCGCAAGCAGCTATCAGCTATCAGCTTTCAGCTCTCAGCCTCTCGGGCTGCGCTGCGTGGAGTACTGTTCGTGGGTATGGCCGCAGTTCAATTTGTTGCTGGCTGCCGGCAGGATATGCAGGACCAGCCTAAGATTATTTCGCAGCGCGGCTCGGAGGTTTTTGCCGACCACCGTGGGGCACGTCCGCAGGTGGCAAATACCGTGGCTCGTGGGCAATTGCGCGAGGATAGTTATTTTTACACAGGTGTAATTCAATCACCGGATGGTTATCGCGAAGAGAAAAATGAGATGCCATTTTCGGTAACACTCAATATTTTGAAGCGTGGGCAGGAGCGCTTTAATATCTATTGCTCTCCATGCCACTCGCGTGTTGGCAATGGATTGGGAGAGATTGTTCAGCGCGGCTACAAGCCGGCGGCGAATCTGCATGATCAAGTGAGGCTTTCGCAGCCAATATCGCATTATTTTTTTGTGATGACCCATGGCTATGGGGCGATGCCGGATTATGCGGCTCAACTTACTCCGGTTGATCGCTGGGCAGTGGCGGCTTACATTCGCGCCCTGCAATTGAGTCAAGCGGCGACTTTAGCAGATGCGCCTTCGGTGGAGAAGGTAAGGAGCTTGAAAGAGATTGCAGCGGAAGGTTCTCTACCGGAGAGTTTCGCGGATAACTGGCCGATGCCGTCTACCGCCGTGCAAGCGAATCCACTTGGCGATAAGCAGGGCGCGCCAGCGATGGCTCCGGCAAATTCTGCAGATCCGGCAATCAGGATTCCAACGACTAAGTGAGCGGTAACGTATTCATGCGGTTATTGCTGTATCAAGAATTAAGAGCAAAGGATGCACGGAATGGCTGACGTGACGCACGCAAAAAGACTTCCCGCTGAACTGAACGCTCCGGCTTTCGTGGACGGATGGCGGAGGCGTGCACTTGTAACCGGCGTGGTCTCTTCGGCTGTTGCAGTTGGTTTGGCGTTTGCAGATAAGTCGATTGATCACTTATTGCGCGCATGGCTGCTGGGCATGGTACTTAATTTTGGATTTGCAGTGGGCGCTCTCGCACTGCTGATGGTTCAGTATGTCACCGGCGGTAAGTGGGGACTTTTGCTACGCAGGCCATTGGAAGCGATGAGCCGCACCTTGCCGCTAATATTTGTTTACTGGCTGGTGGTAGCGCTGTTGCTGAAGCGGCTTTATCTATGGGCGAGAATCATGGATCCTGCCGCCGCCTTCAAGGCGGGTTTGATTACTCAGGTTCAGCAGCACGCGATTGAATTCAAACGTCCGATGCTGAATCCTCAGGTTTTTTGGGCTGTAAGTATATTTTGCTTCGCTGTCTGGTTTTTTTATACGTGGCGGTTGAACTCCCTAGGTTTGCAGCGCGATACCGAAACGCTGACAACAACACCAAAGTGGATCAAGCGCATGGAGAATATCAGTGGACCGGGGATTGTGGTTTATGCGCTTACCATGACTGCGGCGGTGATCTATTGGGTCATGTCATTGGATCCAACCTGGTACTCTTCCATTTATGGATTGCTGTTTCTTGTCGGCCAAGGCTACATGGTGCTGGCATTTTCTATTATTGTTGTTATTTCCCTTTCCAAGAGTGAACCCTTCAAGACGGTTCTCAGGCTGACTGAGCAGCACGATCTTGGTAAATTTACCTTCGCTTTTGTCATGCTGAATATCTACCTGGCTTTTTCTCAGTTTTTGATTATTTGGTCGGGAAATCTTCCTGAGGAGATTCCCTGGTACCTTGATCGTTTCATGGGCGGTTGGGGTGTAATTATCACGCTTGATTTTATTTTTCACTGGCTGATTCCTTTCGTCTTATTGCTATCGCGCGATTTGAAGCGCAACAAGCGTCGCATGGTATGGATTTGCCAGTGGATGGTTTTTGCAAAAGCCTTTGATTTGTTTTGGCTGATTGAGCCTAACTTCAAGGATGCGGCGCGCAATCTTCATTTCAGTTGGGGAATTTTGGAGTACCTCGCGGTACCGGTGGCGATGACGGCAATATGGATTGCATATTTCTGCTTTGAGCTGAAGGCGCGTCCTCTGGTGCAGACCAACGATCCGCACCTGACTGAGATACTGGAGGATGATCATGCACACGCATAAGCGGCAAGATCCGGATCAAATTGATACTTCACTGGGCTACGAGAAATCAGACGCGCGCGTCTCAGGTGTTGTTACTTTTCTTGTCGTGCTGAGTATTGTCGCGGCAGTAATCGGTGGAATCACTTACGGAATGGGCGGATGGATGAATGCGCGCATGAGCAAGGAAGATGGACCAAAGAGCAAATGGGCGCAGCCGGTTGAGGATAGGCCGCTCGGCAATATGGTTTCGAGCGCAGAGATGGAAAAGTCGGTTGCATCATCGGCTCTAAGTAACCCGACGCCAAGGGTTCAGTCGGATGACGGTAATCAGGATGTGGCAGAGCTTCACGCGCGCGAGGATTTGCTATTAGAGCACTATAGCTGGGTCAATCAAGCGCAGGGCAAGGTTCGGATTCCAATTGAACGAGCGATGGAGTTAGTTGCGCAACGCGGATTGCCGGTTGCGACACGAATGGATCAGGGTCCGTTGTTGGCGGGAGATGAGAGATTGGCAGTGGCTGTTCCTTTAACGAACGGGTTTGCGCGAACTGGTTATGAGTTGGATCAGGCCGCAATGACGGGGCGCAAAGAGCGTTAAGTGTCACTTGCAGAGCAGATATCGGAGTTATAATCCGGCTGCCGCTGGGAGTTAAATCAGGGAGGAAGGCGCGAGTCTTTCAACTTCGCCGAACCTCGAATGAAATGAAATCGCTTGTTGGCGAGAAATTTGGCAGTATGTTAAACGCTGATAAACTTCGGAGGAGCAAGCTGGGCGCAGTCTCAGTTCTTTCGGTATGCATGCTTCTGCATGCGCCAGTGCTTTCTGCGCAGGTTTCCCGCTACGACGAAAAGGAGATGGCTTCTGTCAGTGACAAGCCGCCGTCGATTTTAAACAAGGTCGGCATTGCACAGAGGCTGAACGAGCAATTGCCTTTGGGGCTTACGTTTACTGATGATAAGGGCAAGAATGTGCAACTTGCAAGTTACTTTGGCAAGAAACCAGTCATCTTAGCGCTGGTTTATTATCAGTGCCCAATGCTTTGTTCAGAGGAGCTGAACGGTTTGACGAGTGCGCTGGAGATGGTGAACTTTGTTCCCGGCAAGGATTTTGACGTGCTCGTGGTCAGCATCGATCCAAGCGAAGGCACTGAACTGGCCGCGGCCAAGAAGCGAATTTACCTCAAGCGTTACGGGCATGCGGAAACAGCGGCCGGATGGCACTTTATGACGGGCACGCAGGCTAACATTGATGCACTGACGCAGGCGGTTGGTTTTGGTTATGTGAAGATTCCAGGGCCGGATGGGCGTCTGACGCAGTTTGCGCATGCGAGCGCGATTCAGATTGTTACTCCGGAGGGGCGGCTGGCACAGTATTACATGGGTGTCGAATACTCACCAAAGGATCTGCGGTTGGGACTTGTGGAGGCTTCATCCAATCGCATTGGGTCGCCGGTGGATAACATTTTGACTTACTGTTATCACTACGACCCCACAACCAGCAAGCACACATTGATTATTGCGCGTGTGGTGCAGTTGGGCGGATTGCTGACAGTGTTTTCGCTCGGTGGATTTATGCTGGCGATGTTTCGCAAGGATGCAAAGAAAGACAACCGGCCAGGGACAGACAAAAAGGTGAACGGATAACGGAATGGATCATATTAGTCCAGTAATCTCGCAGTTTCTCGTCAAATGGTTGACGAACTTCGCGCTGTTTCCGCCGGAGGCGTCCAAGATTGCCCCGCAAATGGACGCGCTTTATTTTTTTATGGTGCTGGTGAGTTTGATTGGGCTGACGATAGTGGTTCTTCTGGTGATGGCCTTTTCGATTCTCTATAGCAAAAAGCGCCATCCGGTGGCGGTGCAGATTGAAGGGTCGACACTGCTGGAAGCCACCTGGACTATTATTCCGCTTGGATTGTTTTTAGTCATGTTTGTGTGGGGCGCGCTGATCTATTTCCGTGTCTTCACGCCGCCGGCGAATGCGATGAACATATACGTCGTGGGCAAGCAGTGGATGTGGAAGGCCGAGCATCCAGGCGGGCAGCACGAGATTAATGCGCTGCACATTCCCACCGGCCGCGCGATTCAGGTGACTTTGATTTCTCAGGATGTTTTTCACAGTTTTTCGATTCCCGCCTTTCGCGTGAAGCGCGAGGCCATTCCCGGCCGCTATACAACGGTTTGGTTTGAAGCTACAACCCCGGGGACTTATCACCTTTTTTGCACACAGTATTGCGGAACAAATCATTCTCAGATGACGGGCGACATCGTGGTGATGACGCCTGAAGATTACAGGAGATGGCTAGCCAGCTCAACTTCCGGAATGTCGCTGGCGCAGAATGGCGAGCGGTTATTTGCAAGCCTGAGTTGCGCGGCTTGCCATAACTCGCGGCCGGAGGCGCGCGGTCCTAATCTGGCTGGAGTGTACGGCGCCAAGCTACCGCTGGCCTCCGGCGGAAGTGTGACGGCGGATGATGCTTATTTGCGAGAAGCTATCTTGAACCCATCCCAACATATCACGCAGGGTTACGCGCCGATCATGCCGACTTACCAAGGGCAGATCAGTGAAGAGGGAGTGATTTCACTGATTGAATATATCAAGAATCTTGACACGGATTATCGCATCCAGCAGACACTTACGACAACAGATATGCTGCCGGAGAGCGAAGGCAAGCCAACCGCGGCCGCGAAAGGACCGGTGAAGCCATGAGTGAAACGATTGTCAAACTTCCCGATCAAGCGACGGCGCGGATTCCGAGGGATAACTTCATCACGCGCGAGAACGGCATGCTGAGCTGGCTATTAACCGGCGACCACAAACGTATTGCGATTTTGTATTTAATCTCGATTACATTTTTCTTTTTTATTGGCGGAGCTTTGGCCGGACTGATTCGTCTTGAGTTGCTGACGCCGCAGACGGATCTGATGGCCACCGACACTTACAACAAGGTCTTCACGATGCACGGCATTGTGATGATATTTCTGTTTTTGGTGCCATCCGTTCCAGCTACGCTGGGCAACTTTTTTATTCCCATGATGATAGGGGCGAAGGATCTGGCTCTGCCCCGGATTAATCTGCTGAGCTGGTATTTGTACATTATCGGCGGCATTCTGGTGATTGCCACAATGGTGACCGGCGGCGTGGATACCGGCTGGACCTTTACCACTCCGCTCTCCACGCACTATGTCAACACCAACGTGCTATCCACAGGGCTGGCAGTATTCATTGCCGGATTCAGTTCAATTCTTACCGGACTTAACTTTATTGTCACGATTCACAAGATGCGCGCCCCGGGAATGACTTGGTTCAGGTTGCCGCTTTTTGTGTGGGCGCATTATGCGGCGAGCATACTGATGGTGCTGGCAACGCCCGTGGTGGCGATTGCGATTGTGCTGGTGGCCCTGGAGCGCACACTCGGCATTGGAGTTTTTGATCCGACCAAGGGCGGCGATCCCCTGCTCTTTCAGCATTTATTCTGGTTTTACTCGCATCCGGCAGTTTATATCATGATTCTTCCGGGCATGGGAGTTATCTCCGAAGTTATTTCCACCTTCAGTCGCAAGCGGGTTTTCGGCTATACGGCAGTGGCTTTTTCGTCGGTTGCCATTGCGGTTTTTGGATTTTTTGTCTGGGCGCACCATATGTTTATCATGGGCATCTCGAATTATGCGGTGCTGGTTTTTTCGCTGCTGACGATGCTGGTTGCGGTTCCCTCGGCAATCAAGATTTTCAACTGGACTTTCACTCTCTACAAGGGTTCCATCACTTTTGAAACTCCGATGCTCTATGCTTTCGGATTCATGGGATTGTTTACCATTGGCGGCATGACGGGCGTTTTTCTTGGCAGTTCGGGCACAGACATTCACTTGACCGAGACTTACTTTATTGTCGCGCACTTTCATTTTGTGATGGTGGGCGGGATGCTGATGGCGTTTCTTTCCGGCATTCACTTTTGGTGGCCAAAAATCACAGGCAGGATGTATCCGGAGAAGATATCGCAGTTGGCCGCCGTAGTTACTTTTATCGGTTTCAACTTTACTTTCTTTCCGCAGTTCATTCTGGGCACGCTGGGCATGCCGCGCAGGATTGCTTCTTATCCGCCGGAATTCCAGGTGCTGAATGTATTTTCCACGGCTGGGGCGACGATACTCGGCGTGGGTTATCTTATGCCCGTGCTTTACCTGATCTGGTCGTTGAAATACGGCGCCATTGCGGGCGATAACCCCTGGCAGGCTACCGGCCTGGAGTGGCAGACTCAGTCTCCGCCGCTGACCGAGAACTTTATTGAATCGCCGGTCATGGATCATGAGGCTTACGATTATGAGTGGCTGGAGAGCCAGCAGCAGACAGCGAACGAGACGGAGGTGACTCATGCCGGATAACATTAGCGATTCCGCTGAAACCTCTCATGTTGCGCATCCTGCATATCTGCGGCATCATTTTAATTCCGTAGAGCAGCAGGCTGACAGCACGCACTTTGCCATGTGGCTTTTTCTGCTGACTGAAGTCATGTTCTTCGGCGGGTTGTTTACTGCTTATCTGATTTATCGCAACTGGTATTATCCGGCCTTTGTTTCCGGCTCGCATCAGTTGAATGTAATCTGGGGCACGACCAACACGGCGGTATTGATTTTTTCCAGCTTCACCATGGCGATGGGAGTTTGGTGCGCGGAGACCAGACGGCGCAAGGGCCTGGTACTTTGTTTGTCGCTGACTTTCATTTTTGGATTGGTGTTTTTGGGAATCAAGGCGATTGAGTACCGGGAAAAGATCGAGATGCATCACGTTCCCGGATTTCACTACAGCCTGCAATCGTTTCTTGATCCGGAATCCAATCCGGAGGTCTATCAGGAATACCACGACAAGCCGTTGGCTCTGGACATGGCGCAGCACACCGAGCTTTATTTTTCGCTGTACTTCATCATGACCGGCATGCACGCGCTGCACATGATTATCGGCATCGGGATTCTGGCATTTATGATCTTTCGCGCTCGTGCAGGAGCTTACACTTCGGGCCATGTTACATTTGTCGAGAACTTTGGACTGTACTGGCACTTTGTGGACATTGTTTGGATATACCTGTTTGCGCTGTTGTACTTGATCAGCCGGCACTGACGGCAGGCAGTCAACAGCAGGCAGCGGATAACAGCGAACCAAGGAAAAGATATGAGCGAACCAAACGAACACGCGCATTTCATTGTTGGGCCGAAGACTTACGTATTGATTCTCATCGCGCTGCTGGTGGGCACCGCGCTTACCGTGTGGGCGTCGTTTGTCGATATGGGCTTCTGGAATCCGGTTATCGCGCTGGCCATCGCCACCTCGAAGGCCTCGCTGGTGGTGCTGTTTTTCATGGGCATAAAGTACAGTTCGAAGCTGACCAAACTCACTGTATTCGCGGGCATTTTTACTTTTCTAATTCTGGTTTCAATGACCCTGACAGATTACTTCAGCCGCGCCTGGGGAAGCTGGTAGGAGCGTGGACGGCGCCGGCCAGTGCGTGTTTGGAGAGGCGCCGCGATCCGGTCGGAATTGACCTCGACTTTCTTCCAAAGAAAGCATTCCGTGACGAAATTGACTCGAGCGCGCCAATCTCTGCGCCGATGGTCTATAATCCAACCAATTATTTGCCCCGTTCGCTGCGCGTTTCACACCATGGTCGAAGTTGAATTCCGGTGAAGTCCCCCGCATAGATTGCCGATAAAGAGAGGGGAAGCCGGAGTCGCAGGCAGGGTGCGTGTGAATCTTAGGGCTATCAATCGGCCTCGCGGTTGCACTGCCTTTAGCGGCAGATGGCCGAGGTGTGTTTTTGCGCGGGTGGCGGGCTTTGCTTCCGGCACTGGGCGCAAAGGCAATGATGCGGCGAGGATAGGTTGCCTTGATCCCTGTTTGATTTCGAGATACGGATCAATCAAATGGCTGGCTCTGCCTGCTTGGATGGCGCTGGCTTTTGCCGCACCTGTCGCGGCGCAGAGCGGGTGGAGCTGGGAACCGCTTGGGCCCCAGGCGGTGATCTCGGCGAATTACGGGCTGGTGAGCGGGCGCATTACGGCGCTGGCGCTGGACCCATCGGATACAACCGGGAATACGCTTTTTGTGGGAACCACAGGCGGCGGGGTTTGGCGGTCGCAGAATGCTGGCACTTCGAGCGCGGCGCAGATCAGCTTTGTGCCGTTGACGGATGATCTGCCGGCGATGAGCGGCGCGACGGACGCATCGATCAGCATTGGCGCGCTGAGCGTGCAACCGGGCGGGACGGGAGTGGTGCTGGCGGGAACGGGCGATCCGAATGATGCGCTGGACTCTTATTACGGCGCGGGGATATTGCGCTCGACCAATGGCGGCAATACCTGGAACCTGATCAGCGCCACCAAAAACCAGGTCTACGTCTTTGAGGGTGAGAGCATTGCGGGCTTTGCCTGGAGCACGGTGAATCCGCAGCTCGTGGTGGCGGCGGTCTCTCAGGCGCTTGAAGGCACACTGGTGAATGCGGTGGTGCCCGGATACAGCTATCAGGGGCTCTACTACTCCCTGGACAGCGGGGCGAGCTGGACGCTGGCGACGATCACGGACGGCAGCGGAAGTGACATCGAGGGGCCGAACGACAGCTTTGTGTACCCGGATGGAAATGGCGTGACGTCGGTGGTGTGGAATCCGATCCGGAAGCTGTTTATCGCGGCGGTGCGCTTTCACGGCTACTACCAATCCTCGGATGGGGTCACGTGGACGCGGATGACGGCGCAGCCGGGCGCGAAATTGGCAGCCAGTGCAGGGCTTTGCCCGACCAATACCGGCGGCACGGGATTGATCAGTTGCCCGATCTTCCGCGGCACGCTGGCGGTGAATCCGCTGACCGGCGACACCTTTGCCTGGACGGTGGACGAATACAACCAGGACCAGGGCATTTGGCAGGACGAGTGCGTGGCGAGCGCCAATGCCTGCACCAATTTGACGATCACCTTTGCGCAGCAGTGGGGAACGCAAGCGCTGGAGTCGAATACCTTGCAGGGTGGGTCGACGATTGAGAATGGCGACTATAACCTGTCGCTGGCGGCGATTCCTTCAGGCCAGGAGACGATCCTGCTGGCCGGGGCCAACGATCTGTGGAAGACGACCTGCCCGTATTCGCAGGGCTGCTCATGGCGGAATACAACCCATTCGACGGTTGGATTCTGCTCCGGAGTGGGCGAATACCAGCATGCGCTGGCCTGGAATGCGAGCAATTCGCTTGAGATTTTTATTGGCAACGACAGCGGGCTTTGGCGCTCGATGGACGCGATTGGCGAAACGGGCACGGTATGCGCGGCGAGCGATGCGACGCATTTTCAGAATTTGAATGGCGGATTGGGATCGCTGGCCGAGGTGGTGAGCCTTTCGCAAACAGGCGCAACGCCGTACACCATGATGGCCAGCCTGGGAGAGAATGGAACGGCGGGCGTGAATAGCAGCACTGGGGTGACGGCGGACTGGCCTGAAGTTCTGGGAGGCGAGGGCGGTCCGGTGGCGATTGATCCAGGCAGCAGCTCGAAATGGTATGTGAATAACGGCGCAGGGGTTTCGATTTATGAAGGATCGCCGCCCACGGGCACGACGCCGGGCACGTTTGCGGCGGTTTTGTCGCCGGGAACGGATCCAAAGGCTGAAGTGGTCGAAGACGGGTACACCATGTACACCGCGGCGCCGTTTCTGGTGGACCCGGTTGCCGACTCCCAATTGCTGGTTGCCACCTGCCGGGTGTGGCGTGGGCCTGCGAGCGGCGTGGGTTGGAGTAATTCGAATGCCATCAGCCCGATTCTGGACGGAATTACGGGCAACACAACCTGCGATGGAGACGCGCTGATTCGCTCGATAGCCGCGCTGCCGCTGGCCTCTTCCGCTGCTCTTCCCAGCGGCGGAGAGAAAATTTATGTGGGAATGTACAGCACGGCGAACGGGGGCGCAGCCTTGCCGGGGCACGTGCTGTCGGCGACGGTGAATTTTGCGAGCAGCGCGATGCCCGTGTGGACCGATTTGACGCTGAACCCGGTCACCAACGACAGCCTCACGATGAACTATTGGGGGATGGACATCACCAGCATTTACATCGACCCTCATGATGCGACAGGGAATACGGTGTACGTGACGGTGGCCGGATTCTCATCCGTCGGGGAGACGATTCACACCGTGTATGGCTCGACCGACGGCGGAGCGCACTGGGCGGGGCTGACCAACAACCTGCCCACATCGCCGGCCAACAGTCTTGTGGTGGATCCGCAGGACGCCAATACCGTGTATGTTGCGCTGGACGCCGGAGTTTATTCGACACGCGCGATCTCCAGTTGCGCCGTTGAAACCTCGAGTTGCTGGACTGCTTTTGGCAGCGATCTGCCGCCGTCGCCGGTGGTTCAGATCAGCGCCGCGCCTGAAACGGCATCGGTGCATGATCTGGTGGCGGCCACCTATGGGCGAGGCATCTGGGTGACTTCGCTGTGGACCGCAACGGAGTATCTGACAACGGCCACGGCGTTGCCGGCGGCGTTGACGTTCTCCAGCCAGGCCTATGGAACGACCAGCAGCGCGCAGACGGTGACCGTGACCAATACGGGCAGCTCCACTTTGACCACCAGCACAGTGACCGCGACCGGAAACTTCAGCGCAACCAACAACTGCGCTGGCAACACCGTGCAGCCGGGGAAGAGTTGCACCATTCAAGTGAGTTTTACGCCCACCGGGATCGGCATCCAAACAGGCGTTTTGACCATATTTACCACTGTGGCCGGCGGGGAACTGACGGTTTCGCTCAGCGGCACGGGCACGCCGTCGGGGGCGGTGAGTCTTTCTCCGGCTTCGATCAACTTCAACGGCACGTCCAGTGGCGTTCTGGTGGGACAAACCTCTGGGCTTTATCAGGTCACAGCCAGCAACAGCGGTTCGCCGGCGCTGAGTTTTACCAGCGCCCTCAGCGGGCCTTTTTCCATCGCCACCAACTCCTGCGGCAGCTTGATTCCAGCCGATGGCTCCTGCAATCTGATGCTGACCTTCACGCCCACGCAGGTAGGCGCGGCCACCGGCTCACTCACCTTTACCGACACCAGCGGGACGCAAACGGTGGCGCTGAGTGGAACTGGATTGTCGACGGCCACCGATACCGTCACGCCGTCCGCACTGGAGTTTCCGAGCACGGTCATGGGGCAGCTCTCGGCCGCCAAGTTGGTGACGCTGACCAATACCGGCGGAGAGCCGCTGACCTCGATTTCCATTGCGGTAAGCGGAAGCAATGCCGCGGATTTTCAGGTGACGAATCCCTGCACCTCGAGCCTGGGAGCGGAGTCAAGCTGCCAAGTCAGCGTGCAATTCGACCCTTCGACGAGCAGCTCCGAATCCGCCAAGCTGACCATCAGCTCGAGCGCTGCGGATTCGCCAAAAAATGTCTCGCTGAATGGAACCGGATTGGAACCGGCGACGCTGGGGGCAGCTCCCTCAACTTTGAGCTTTACGGCGCAAACGGTAGGTCAGGCCAGCTCGGCGCAGACGGTGACGGTCTCCAACACGGGCGGCGTGGCGGCGGCCAATATTGGCTTCGCGATTACCGGACTTTCGGCGAGCAGCTTCTCGATCAGTGCGAACTCCTGCGGCGCCACGCTGGCCAACGGCACAAGCTGCTCCGTGCAGATCATCTTTACTCCGGCCTCGGCGGGCGGTGCATCGGCTTCGATGGTGATAACCAGCTCGAATTCAACGCCTAACCAGGTGAGCGTATCGCTGAGCGGCGCGGGACTGACGCCGGCCGGACTGAATGTAACTCCAACGCAGATCGCCTTTCCGATTGTCGCAGCCGGGCAAACCAGCGTGGCGCAGACGGTGACCGTGACGAACACCGGCGGCTCGACGGCCAATGCGCTGACACTCGTCGTGAGTTCACCCTTTGAGTTGGTCCAGAATGGTTGCGGAAGCACGCTGGCGGCCGGCGCCAACTGCACAACCGGGGTGATCTTTGCGCCTTCAGTGAACGGCAGCTTCACCGGCACGCTGACCGTTGCCTCCTCCTCCACGTCAGCCTCGGCCGGCGTGGCGCTAAGCGGAATCGGGGGCACGCCGGGCTCGGTGAGCTTCCAGCCCGGCTTGCTGAGCTTCAACGAAACCGGAGTGGGCCAAACCAGCGCCATCAGCACCGTCACCGTCACCAATCCCAGCAGCGTAAGCAGCCTCACCAATCTGGCGCTGGCCGTTACGGCGGGCTTTCAGTTGACCAGCACCACCTGCGGAACAACGCTTGCCCCCGGAGCCAGTTGCAGCGCATCGATTGCATTTGTGCCGGTGAGCTCCGGAGCCCAGAACGGAAGCCTGACTGTAACCAGCAGCGCTCTGCCGACCGGCTCTTTTCTAGCGCTTTCAGGCCTCGGCTTCGATTTCACCTTTACCTCCAGCGGATCGTCCAGGCAGGCTGTCGCCAACGGCCAGGTGGCGGAGTATAACCTGCTGGTTACGCCGCTGAACGGCTCAGAAGGCATCTTCACCTTCCAGTGCGGTACGCTGCCCTCCAACAGCTCTTGCACCTTCAATCCGGCCAGTGAAGGCCTTCCCCCGAACGTCATCGGGAATGTAGTGGCGGAGATCGCCACCGGAGTTACTGAGGCCAGCACTGGCTCAGCGCCGCCTTCGCCATGGCCTGCTCTTCCGCTTGTCTGCGGGCTGGCGCTTCTGCCAGCGGCCCTGCGGCGACGGCGCAAGGCTCTTACGCTGATTGCCTTGGCGGCGCTGTTTGCAAGCGTCCTCTCCAGTTGCACGCAATCCAGCGGCGGGTCGGGTACAGGCGGGTCAAAGACCGGGAGCGGAAGCACGCCGCCAGCCACCTACTCGGTGGTGGTCACCGCGAGCTCGAACGGCGTCTCGCACCAGGCAACGCTCACGCTGACCGTGGACTGAGCAGAGATCAAACCAGCTATACTCTATCTTCGGAGCTTTGCGGGCAGAGTGTGCGGATTGCCGCGGAAAAAGCTGCGGATGGGGAAGAGACAATGAGCGGAAAAGTGACGGTGAAAGAGGTCGAGCGGGTGGCTGAACTGGCCCACCTCGAGCTGACAGCGGAGGAGACTCCGCGCATGCTCAAGGATCTGAACGCCATTCTGGATTATGTGGCCGAGCTGAACGAGCTGAAGACCGCGGGCGTGGAGCCGCTGGCCCAGGTGAGCGAGCTCTTCGATGGGGCTGGCGCGGCAGAACTGCGCGCCGATGTGCTGCGGCCTTCGCTCGACCGGGCGGTGGTTTTTTCGCAAGCTCCGGAGGCCGACGGCGTCTTCTTCAAAGTGCCCAAGGTGATTGAGCGCTAAGGGCGATAGATCGTTTTTCCTGGAGATGGATAGAAAATGACGGAATCATTTGTAGAACATCCAAAAACTCTAGCCGAATTGCGCGCTGGAATTTTGTCGGGCGCGACCAAGGCCACGGAGCTTGCCGCCGGCTACTATGAGCGCATCGCGCAAAAGAATCCGCGGCTGAATGTCTACCTGAGCCTGACCAAAGAGCGCGCGCTGGCGCAAGCTGCGCAGGTAGACGACGCCGCGGCCAAGGGCGATCCGCTGCCGCCGCTGGCCGGGATTCCCATGGGCCTCAAGGACGTGCTGGTGATGCGCGGCGCTGCGGCAACGGCGGGGTCGAAGATCTTGCAGGGCTATCAACCGCCGTATGACGCAACGGTGGTGGCGCGGCTGGAATCGGCGGGCGCGGTGCTGCTGGGCAAAACGAATTGCGACGAGTTCGCCATGGGCGGCTCGAATGAGAATTCGGCCTACGGACCGGTGCGCAATCCTGTCGACACGGAGCGGGTTCCGGGCGGCTCGTCGGGCGGCTCGGCGGCGGCGGTGGCGGCCAACATGGCCGCGGCCACGCTCGGCTCGGATACCGGCGGTTCGATTCGGCAGCCTGCCAGCTTCTGCGGCGTGGTGGGCGTGCTGCCGACCTACGGGCGCGTCTCGCGCTACGGGCTGATCGCCTACGCCTCTTCGCTTGACCGCGTTGGCCCCTTTGCCGCCAACGTCCGCGACGCGGCCACGCTGCTCGGCGTGATTGCAGGGCATGATCCAATGGACGCCACCAGCTCGACGGCTCCCGTGCCGGACTTCGCCGCCGAGAGCGACAAACCCGCTGAGGGTCTGCGCATCGGCGTTCCAGCCGAGTACTTTGCCGATGGGCTTGACCCCGAAGTGCGCGCCTGTATTGAGGCTGGGATTGCCAAGCTCAAGGCCGCCGGATGCGCGGTGAAGCCGGTCACCCTGCCGCATACCAAGTACGCGGTTCCGGCCTATTACCTGATCGCCACCGCCGAGGCCAGCGCCAATTTGGCACGCTTTGACGGGGTGCGCTACGGACCGCGCTCGAAGGACTCCACCACGCTGGCCGATATGTACAGCCACTCGCGCGACGAGGGCTTTGGCGCGGAGGTCAAGCGGCGCATTCTGCTCGGCACCTACGCGCTCAGTGCGGGCTACTACGATGCGTATTATTTGAAAGCGCAGCAGGTGCGGCGGATTCTGGCCGAGGAGTTTCTGCGCGCCTTTGCCGAAGTTGACGCGATTGTGACGCCGACCTCGCCCACGCCCGCCTTCAAGCTGGGCGAGAAATGCGACGACCCGGTGGCCATGTACCTGGCCGACATTTATACGGTGACGGCGAGTCTGGCGGGCATCTGCGGCGTGAATGTGCCCTGTGGCACAACCAAAGCCGGCTTGCCGGTCGGCATGCAAGTGCTCTCCAAGCACTTCAATGAGAGCGCGGCCTTCCGCGTGGCGCGAGCGGTGGAGCAAGGCTAGGGACTGAGGTGCCGTGGGTGCGGCTGCGGGATTGAGGTCTTTGCAGATCGGCGCGCCTCTGTACAGCTTGGCCTGTTGACATTTCGCCTCAAGCCGGTTTTCTCCAAAGCGCGGGCGCTCCTGAATCGCGCGAGTGGATTCAGGACGAAAGCCGCCGCCCCCGCGCACAACGCGCCCATTTTTGATAGTTTGAAGGGATGAGCGAAGAACTGCTGCAACCCGAATCCGATGCCCTTGACCTTGAATCCCTGGCCGCCGATGTGGTGGCGCTGGCCATGAAAGCTGGCGCAAGTGACGCCGAAGCCGCCGTCCGCGAGGGCGATGAGTTTAGTGTGAACGTGCGCCTGGGCCAGGTGGAGACGCTGAAGGACTCCGGCTCGCGCGGGCTGGGCTTGCGCGTCTTTTTGGGCAAGCGGTCGGCCTCGGCCTCCACCAGCGACTTTACGCCTGAGGGAATCCGCCAACTGGTCGAGGGTGCGCTGGCGCTTGCCAAAGTCACCGAGGAAGATCCGTTCAGTGGTCTGGCGGAGGCCGGCGAATTCGGCTCGTATGCCGGCGACCTGCATCTTTGCGGCGAGGATGTCTATTCGCTTGAAGGAGCGGAGCGTATCGAGTGGGCGCGGCGTGCCGAGGCGGCGGCGCTGGCGGTTGACCCGCGCATTACCAACTCCGACGGCGGCAGCTTTCAGGCAGCTACCGGGCGGCGGGTGCTGGCCAACTCGCGCGGATTTCTGGGCAGCTACCGCTCAACTTATGCCGGGGTTTCGGCCTCGCCGATAGCCGAGGACTCCAACGGCTCCAAGCAGGTTGATTATTGGTGGAGCGGCGCGCGGCGGGTAGCGGATTTGGAGTCGCCGGAGTCGGTGGGTCAAGAGGCCGCGCGGCGGGTGCTGCGCCGCCTGGGCGCGCGGCGGGTTCCCACGCAGCGGGTGCCCATCGTCTTTGCACCGGAGGTGGCAGGCTCCTTGCTCGGCTCGCTCTTTGAGGCGGCTTCGGGCGACGCCATTTGGCGGCAGGCCTCTTTTCTCGCCGGTCGCCTGGGCGAGCAGATTGCGGCTTCTGACTTTAACCTGATTGACGACAACATCATGCTGCTGCCGAACGGGATGGGCGGCTTTGGCAGCTCACCTTTTGACGGCGAAGGCCTGCCGTCGCGGCGCACCGTGGTCGTCGAAAAGGGCGTGCTGCAAAGCTACCTGTTGAACACCTACTCCGCCCGCAAGCTGGGCATGAAGTCCACCCACAACGCCTCGCGCGGACTGGCCGGAGCGCCGGGGATCGGCTGCGGCAACCTTTATCTGGAGCCTGGAGCGCAGACGCCGGAGCAGATCATCGCCGAGATACCGGCGGGGCTTTACGTCACCAGCTTGATGGGCTTCGGCGTGAACACGGTCACCGGCGATTACTCGCGCGGCGCCACCGGCCTGTGGATCGAAAACGGCGTCCTGACCCATGCCGTCGAAGAGGTAACCATCGCCGGCAACCTGGCCGAAATGCTCAAGAATGTCACGGCTATCGGCAGCGATCTGGTCTTCCGCGGCGCTGTTGCTTCGCCCACGCTGCGCATCGATGGGATGACCATTGCGGGAAGTTAGCGAGTCAATTTTGAGAAAAAGTGTGGTTTGTATGGAAAATCAGTTCGTTGCAGGAGATCGAGTCCAAGTCTCCGATGATTTCTTTTGGGCAAAGTCCGCTAAAGGCACAATCTCATCACCACCAGATGCGGTTACTTCAATATCTGGCCCCTGGGATGAAGGACTAACTCAGCAAGAGAATAGTGCGCTGGGAACGAACAAAGTTTATTGGATCTATTTCGATGATCCGCAATGCGATGCCGATGGTGATGGACCCTACAGAGGAGGCTGCATTTGGGAAAGTGCATTGACGAAGATAAACAATGAATAACACTGACTTATGAGTCTGTTGAAATACTTCATTTCAATAGCGATTGAGCGTCAGGGCATGACTTTAGTCGTGCCAATAGAGTAACAAGATTAGATTGGGCTTTAGCCCCTGCGGGGTTGTTTTCAGTTGTTTACAATTCCGCAGCGGCTAAAGCCGGAATTTATGTTGGCCATTTGTGGCACGACTAAAGTCGTGCCCTGACGCTTTCTTTATCTCGAAGGTTATTTTGCAAGGGATTCTTGTCAAAAGTGTGATGTGGATGGACAGTACGGATTAAGGCGAAATGGAAAAATCGATGCGTCCTTTCGATACTGCAATGGAACATATCGCTTTCGATCCAGCCGACGCGAAGGCCGCTTTGGCGCAACTGCCTACGGCTGCGGCGGTCTTTGCGCTGTATGGCGCGGAGGCGCACGCCGAGCCGTACATTGGGCGCACGCCGAACCTGCGCGGGCGGCTGGAGCGGCTGCTTCAACCCTCGGAGAAGCATCCGCGCCGCTTGCAGTTGGCTGGGCGGGTCAGAAAAATTCGCTGGCGGTTGACCGGCTCGGAGTTTGAATCGCTTCTGCTTCAATTTGAACTGCTGGAAAAAGTCTACGGCACGAAGTGCCTGGAACGGATGCACTTGGGCGCGCCGTCGTTCGTCCGCTTTCTGGGCGGCAACGCCTATCCGCGCCTCACGGTGACCAACCGCCCCAGCCAGCGCGAGGCCGCCTGGTCCTACGGGCCGTTTCCTTCGCGCGCCGCCGCCGAGCGCTTTGCCGACGAGGCGCTGAAGCTCTTCCTGCTGCGCCGCTGCACCGAGGAGCTTGCGCCGCGTCCCGACCACCCCGGCTGCGTCTACTCCGAGATGAAGATGTGCCTAGCCCCTTGTTATCAAGGATGTACGGACGAGCGTTACGCCGAGGAGGCTGCGTCGGTCGAGCGCTTTCTGGCTACGCGCGGCGAAAGCCGTCTGGTGCAGCTCCGCGCCGAGCGGGACGCGGCATCGGCGAATCTGGAGTTCGAGGCGGCAGCCGCTGTGCATGCGCAGGTTCAGCGCGTGGAGAGCGTCCGCGGGCTAGCCGCCGAGCTGGTCCGCCCGCTCGCTGATCTGCGCGCCGTGATTCTGCAAGCCTCGGCCAACCCCAGTGAAGTGGCCGTCTTTCTCTATGAAAATGGCCGGCTCAGTGGCCCGGTTGGATTTTCGACGCTAGGCATGAAAATCCAGAGGGATCAGGGGTTAGAGATCAGGGATCAGGGGTCAGAGATCAGCACTACGGAGTTTGAAGCGACACCTGCGGCTGAGACGATGAAGGGTACGGGCTTTAGTCCGTACATCCATGCCAGCCAAGATAAAGAGACTCTTGCCCCCGAGGGAAGTTCTTCGGGAAATATGTCTAAATCTTCTCCAAGTCCCGATGAAACTTCCGCCGAATCCGAAATTCTTGCGCCCGCCAAGCTCTCCCGCGCCGAACTGGAAGCCCGCATGGAAGCCGTTTTAACTGCACTGGCCGCGAACGCCGAGACGAACTCGACCCTCCGCCAGGGCCATTTGGCGCTCGTCAAGCGCTGGTACTACCGCCCCGAAGCCCGCCGCGCCGGAGAGATCTTCTTTCCCGACGCCGACGGCCGCTGGCCGGTGAAGGCTCTGCTGCGCGGCGTGGGGCGCGTGGCGGCCAGTGGGTCAAAGAGTTCGTCGCAGGAAAGACCGCCGGTTGAGGTTCAAGGCATCCCATCCTAGCTGCAAAATCAAAAACGTTGCGAATGTGGCGCAACCATCGGATATGAGTTTGAATTTCCGCTGCTACATTACAAAGAGGAAGCGAACCAAAGCTATTCCGAAAGCAAATGTGAACCCATACCAGAAGCTTTCAATCCTGACGGCTTTCTGATTTTTTCTTTGCCGCAAAAGACCCATTTGCGCCATCACTAAACCGGTAAGAATAGGACTTATCAGAAGGCTAATGCCGTGTATTTTGGATGGGTGGATGAGTGGGTGAGGGAAGACAAATACGCT
>CAZXVX010000028.1:0-28331 GCA_964644105.1 uncultured Occallatibacter sp.
CCATGATGATGAAGGCGTCGTTGAGGGTGCGGCCGCGCATGAAGGCCAGCGGGGCCACTTCGATCACGTTCTTTTCCAGCATTTTGTCGACCTTTTCCGGGTCGAGGAGGTCGTAGAGGGCGTCGTAGAGCGGGCGCAGGTAGGGATCGACTTTGTCTTGCAGCGTGCCGGGAAGGAAGCCGAGGCGCTCGCCGGCCTCGACTGCCGGGCGGACAAGGACGATGCGGCTGACTTTTTTGGCGTTCATCGCAGCTACGGCCATGGCGACGGCGAGGTAGGTTTTGCCGGTGCCGGCGGGGCCAACGCCGAAGACCATGTCGTTCTGCTCGATGGCTTCGACGTATTTGCGCTGATTGATGGAGCGGGGCTGGACGGTGCGCTTGACGCCGGCCGAGCGCTGCTTGCCGCTATCGGCGAGCGAGCGCAGGGTGGTGGCGGAGTCGGTGACGACGAGGCGCAGAAGGCCGTTGAGTTCGCCGTTGTGGGGGTTGACGCCCTGCTTGCGGAGAGCCTCGAAGTCGGAGAAGATGCCGCGGACGCGCTCGACGGCGGCGGGCGGGCCTTCGACGTGAACGGCGTCGGAGCGGAGATCGATGCGCACACCGAGCGAGTCTTCCATAAGCCTGAGGTTTTCATCGCGAGTCCCGAAGAGGGGCTCCAGGTTGGGCGTGATCTCCAAAGCGATCTTCAATGTTTTCGATGGCCTCCGATGGGGCGTTGGGTTGGGGTGAGTGGAAGTTCCGAGGGATTGAAATCGAGTGTTGGGGCATATTTTGTATAGCTATAGAGTTGGGCGCGAACCGGGAGGCCAACGCGACAGCCGGCCAACCGCCGCATCGAGCAGAAACCTCTCGTTGGGGAGCCCGGCAGGAGGTTGGCGATCCCTGCTGGGGGACGAAAGCGCGGGTTGGAGTGGGCTACCAAATTCGGTGGCAAAAGTCGTTCTGGGGTAGAGATTAGCGCCTTGGAAGGCGGGAGTCAATGCGGCGAGCATGGAATTTTAATGAAAAGGCGTACCTGAGTGGGTACGGGCGGGTAAAGAATTTTTCGGTGGTTCGGTGGGGCGAGTTGGCGGCGTTAGTGAAAGTCATGCGATGAGGTGGCGGCCGCGGTAATTTCCAGCGGAGTGATCTTCTCCGCCTTGACGTGGATTACGCCATCGGTGTTTTGCACTTTGCCTGCGATGAGCAGAAACCGGTTGCGGGTGACAATCAGGCGGTCGCGCTCGAAGAGATCGGGCGTGAGGATGATGTTGGCGATGCCGGTTTCGTCTTCGAGAGAGAGGAAGACGAAGCCTTTGGCGGTTCCAGGGCGCTGGCGGGCGATGACGCAGCCGGCGATGTGGACAGAGGTTTTGGAGCCATAGTCAGACAGATCCGATGTGGCGAGAATGTGGCTGGCGCGCAAGGCGGGGCGATGATAGGCCATGGGATGCGGGCCGGTGGTGAGTCCCGCGCCGGAGTAATCGGCGACGATGCGCTCCTCGGTGGTCATGGCGGCCAGCGGCGAAGGCTTTTGCTGGGTGGAAGAGGCGCCGCGCAACAGGGGGCCCGTGCCGCGCGCCGCTTCTTCTACCTGCCAGAGCGCGTCGCGGCGATGGTCAACGCGATCGAGCGGGTTCAGCGCGCCGAGGCGGGCTAACTGTACGAGTTCCTTGCGGTTGAGGACGGGGACGCGCTGCGCAAGATCGTCAACGGAAGCGAATGGTCCGCGCTGATGGCGCTCGTCGAGCAAAGCGTCGATGGATGAGGCGCGCATGCCGCGCGCATAGTTGAAGCCGATGCGCAGGGAGATTGATTGATCGGCCTCTTCTTCCAACGAACAAATGGCTTGCGAACGCTGGATGTCGATGGGCCGCACGCGCAGGCCGTGGCGCTGCGCATCCTTGATGAGCACGGCGGGCGAATAAAAGCCCATCGGCTGATTGTTGAGCAGCGCACAAGTGAAGGCGGCAAGGAAATGCACCTTCAAGTAAGCGGATGCATAGGCGATCAGCGCAAAGCTGGCGGCGTGCGATTCAGGAAATCCGTACATGGCGAAGGACGAGATGCTGTGTACGATGTTGTCCTGCGCCTCGGGGCTGACTTTGTTGCGGGTCATGCCGGCGCGCAGGCGGCCTTCGAGATTTTTCATGCGCTCCATGGAGCGGCGCATACCGACGGCGCGGCGCAGTTCGTCGGCCTCCGCGCCGCTGAAATTCGCAATGGCCATGGCCATGCGCAGCAGTTGCTCTTGAAAGATCGGTATGCCGAGCGTGCGCTTCAGCACCGGCTCCAGCGCGGGATGCGGATAGGTGACCTCTTCTTTGCCCTGACGGCGGCGCATATAAGGGTGCATCATTTTTCCGGCGATGGGACCGGGGCGAATGATGGCCACCTGAACCACCAGATCGTAGAAGCGCGCCGGCCCGTTGAGGGGAAGCGAGGCCATCTGCGCGCGGCTCTCGACTTGGAACATTCCCACCGTGTCGGCCTTGCGCAGCGTCTCATAGACGAGCGGATCCTCGGGCAGAGCGGCGAGATCGACATTGGTGTTGTAGTGGCGCGGAATCAGCTCGATGGTTTCTTTGAGCGCAGCCATCATGCCCAGGCCAAGCAGATCCACCTTGATGAGGCCGAGGTCGGCGCAGTCTTCCTTGTCCCATTGAATGACGGTGCGGCCTTGCATGGAGGCGCGCTCGATGGGGACGACGCGATTCAACATTCCCGCGCAGATGACCATGCCGCCGGAGTGCTGGCCGAGATGGCGCGGCAGGCTCTTGATGCGCTGGCAGAGGCTGAAGTAGTGCGCGATGCGCGGATGATTCAGATCGAAGCCGGCCTGCGCAAAGCGGCGATCCAGAGTGTCGTTTTCGCCACGCCACTCCCAGTGGCCCATGAGGCTGCTGAGTCGCTCGGTCTGCTCATCTTCAAAGCCGAGCGCCTTGCCGACCTCGCGCGCGGAAGAGCGTCCGCGATAGGTGATGACGTTGGCGGTCATGGCCGCGCCCAGCGAGCCGTAGCGCTGGTAAACGTATTGAATCACGCTCTCGCGCTCGCTGCCGGAGGGTAGATCGAGATCGATGTCCGGCCACTCGTTGCGGCTTTCATTGAGGAAGCGCTCAAAGAGAAGCTCCATGCCGACCGGATCAACGGCAGTGATTTCGAGAGCGTAACAGACGGCGGAATTGGCCGCTGAGCCGCGTCCCTGCACCAAGAACCCCTGCCGCTGGCAGTAGCGAATCATGTCCCAAACGATGAGGAAGTAGCCGGCGAAGCCGAGCTTGGCGATGAGAGCCAGCTCGCGCGCCACTTGGGTGCGCGCCTTTTCAAACAGATGGCGCTTCAAGGGAATCTGATAGCGTTTGCGAACGCCTTCGTCGACGCGCATGGCCAGAAAGCTGTCCATGGTTTCGCCTTCTGGAACAGGATAATGGGGAAATTCGTAGCCGAGATGGTCGAGGGTAAATTGCAATCGCTCGCTAACGATGCTTGTGTTGGCGAGGGCTTCGGGAAGATCGCGAAAGAGCAGACGCATTTCGCCAGCGCTGCGCAGGCTGCGCGCGGCGTTGGCGGTGAGCAGGCGGCCGGCGCAATCGAGCGGCGTGTGGTTGCGAATACTGGTGAGCACATCAAGAATCTCGCGGTCTTTTTCCGTTGCCGCGCGCACGCCGTTGGTGGCAACGATGGGCAGATGAAGTTTTTCCGCCAACTGGATCAGAGCCTGATTGCGCGCCTCTTCATCGCGCTGCTGATGGCGCTGCAACTCGATGTAGAGATTGCCGCGTCCGTAAATGGCGGCAAGCTGCCCGGCGATGGATGCGGCGCGCCGGCTGCCTTGATTCGACAGCGCCGCGGCGAGCGGGCCTTCGTCGCCGCCGGTCAAACAGATGAGTCCGGCGGAGAACTCGGCCAGATCGTCAAGCGTAGCCGCGCCCTCGGACTTGGTTTCTTCGCGCATTTTGAAGCGTGTGATCAACTGGCAGAGATTCTGGTAGCCCACTTGCGAGGCGCAGAGCAGGACGATGCGCGCTGGCTCATCAAGCGGCGTGTGCGGCAGCCATGCGGCGGGTTGCAATCGCTGGCCGAAGGATGAGACGGCAATCTCCGCGCCGATGTGGGCGCGCAGGCCGCCGCGCCGCGCCGCGGTGTGGAAGCGCGCTACACCATAGAGGCCGTTGCGATCGGCCAGCGCCAGCGCCGGCATTTCGAGTTCCGCGGCGCGCTCGATCAGCGCCTCGGGCTGCGATGCCGCGGCCAGAAAGCTGAAGGCGCTGGACGCGTGCAACTCAACATAGTCAGTCAAGCAGCGCCTCCAAACGCCATTCGCCGCGCAAGCGATCGTGCACCAGCAAACAGCTCAGGGCGAGGCCGTCGCGGTCGGCGGTCAGCACGTCCCACTCCTCGGTATCCCATGCATCGACCGACCACCAGCAACCATTGGAGCGCCAGGGTCCGTAGGCCGCGGCAACCGGAAAGCTTTGGCCACAGTCGCGAAAGGCCACGGGGTTGCCGTCGCGCAGCGCGACGTGAATCACGCGCGGAGGGCGCACGCGGCGCAACGCCATGCGCGCGGGCGGCGGATCTAAGGGGGTGGCGTTCGCATCCACGCGGAAGGCCTCGGTGTGAAAGCTCGCCGATTGATGCTTGTCTTCCAGCACCGGCGTTCCGACGCGCTCTTCGCCAACGATGGCCTTGATGCGCGCCAGCGTCACGTCGAGCCGCGATGGCTCCGGCGTCTGCGGCGCAAAGAGGCCGAGTTGAATCTTGTTGGATTGGCCTGGCTCGGCGGTCAACGTGAACGCCAGCACCGCTGCCGGCGGAGGATGCGCGGCCAGCTCGAGATGCAGCAGCTTGAGCAGGAAGTTGCGCTCGACCGTGGGCAGCGCGGGGCGGAGATGGAGCCGGTGGGTTGCACGGCCTTCAAGCTGCATCTCCACGGCCAGCGAGGCCAGCGACAAGGCATGGGCTGCGGCGCGCTCCACGAGGCAATCGATCATGCGCGCGGCGATGAAAAGCAAGCCGTCCATCTGCTCGACGGGCGAGTCGAACTCGTACAACTCGCGCAGCGTGAAGGCGGATTCGATCGGCTGAAAGGCGTGCCGCGCCGCGCCGTGCGCCATAGACCGCCACTCGCGAGCCTCCGCGCCCAGCCGCGCGATCAGCTCGACCTCCGGCAGCGCGGCCAGTTCGCCCAGGGTACGAATGCCCCAGAGGGCGAAGGTTTCGCGGGGATTCTCAGCAAGATTCAGCGCGCTGAGTGGAAGTTTGGCTATTGAAGCGGCTTCTTCATCGGCGGGGATGATCGTGACGCCACGGGCTGTTGCAGCCTTCATGCGCGCGACGTGAAAGTTGGCGCTTACTGCAACCGAGACGCGAAAGCCCGTCGCGGCCATGGCCTCGCGCAGCCGCGCGGCGATCATTGCGGCGGGGCCAAAGAGCAGCTCGCAGCCGGCAATGTCCAGCACAAACGAGCATGTATGCGCCGCGCTAACCTCTTCGATGCGCGGCGAGAAGTGGGCGGCGGCTTCGAGCATCACCATGCGGGCGGCCTGCTCGACGGCGAGCGAGCGCGGGAGCAATTGCAAGCCTGCCACGCTCTCCGCCTCGATGCGCGCGAGGCCATGCACCACGCCGCGCTGCGCGGCCAGCCGGTTGCAGGCGCAGATGCTCTGATCGTGCGGGGGACCATCGAGCACCGCGACCGGCTGCGCTTTCAAATCAGGGCGCAAACGCAGCACGGCTTGCGCCGGAAACTCGGCGGCTTGGACACAGGCGTAGAGTTCGCGGCTCATGCGCTCCTCTCCGCAGTCCAGGCGGCTTGCGCGGTCCAGGCAGCCTGCGCTGCCGATGCCGATACGGGCGGCTTGCGCTGGCCGTCCATCGGCGGCTTGAAACGCTGCCTCTGCTGGCTGAAATGAAAGCTGGCTCCAGCAAGTACTGTTCCTCTCTGGATTTGAACGCGAAGCGGCGCGCAATCCAACACTACCGCGGCGCTCGATTGCGCATACGAGGCCCGGCCCAGCATCAACAGGCTGCAACGCGTGCGGTCGGCCGCCTGACGAAATCGAAACCACGAAGCCAGCGGAATGCGCATTCCCTGTGCCGGGTCCAGGCCGCCCAGATCCAGGACGATAGCCGCAAAGCCGCCCGCCTGCAAAAGCAAATCCGTGGCGCGCAGAGCCTGATCGAGTTTTTCCGCCACACGGCCGCCGCAGCGCACCCAAAGCAGTTGCCGAAGCCTGACGCCGCTGGCCGCGGCCGACTCTGGATCGAAGGCATCTCCGGCGTCGATCCAGGCGCAGACCTGGTTATCAGCAGTTCTGCGCGCCAGAAAGGCTAACGCCAGGCTTGTCCGTCCGGAAGATTCCGGCCCCACGAGCTCGCTGATTGCGCCCACCGGCAGGCCGCCGTCGAGCATCGTGTCCACAGCAGCAATGCCGGTGGGCGCTGTCTCATGAAGGGTGCGCGCAACCGGGGTCAGCGCCGCGGGAAAGCGGGTTGCGAGGGCATCTTCGATTTGGATGCGTAGGGCAGCGGCAGAGGGCATCGTATTCGCCTTATATTCGCCTATCATTCACTGAATTTGGCTGCTTGTCAATCCCTCTGCCGCCGTTTCCGGATATTCTGGAGCCATCATGTGTGGCCGCTACGCCCGAAAATCCGCGCAAGAGCTTTTAGCCGAGTGGTTTGAGATGGATCTGGAACAGATGCGCTGGGCGCCCACCTGGAACGCCGCGCCGCAGAGCTATCAACCGGTGGTGCGCCTGAGCAGCGAGAGCGGCCAGCGCGAGGCGGCTCTGCTGCGCTGGGGACTGGTTCCCTCCTGGGCCAAGGACGCGCACATCGGGCTGAAGACGATCAACGCCCGCGCCGAGGAGGTGGAGACCAAGCCCGCCTTCCGCGCCGCGCTCAAGAAGCGCCGCTGCCTGGTTCCCGCCGATGCCTACTACGAGTGGCAACCATCCGGCACGAAGACGAAACAGCCTTACGCCATTGCGCTCGCGAGCGGTGAACCGATTGCTTTTGCCGGCCTGTGGGAGAACTGGCGCGACGCGGGCGGCCATCTGCTGGAGAGCTTTACCATTCTCACCACTTGTGCGAACGAGAGGCTGGCCGCGATTCATGACCGCATGCCGGTGATCATTGAGCGCTCTTCTTACGAACGGTGGCTGGATAGGGACGAACGGATTGCACCGCCTCTCGACCTTTTGCACCCCTACGCTCCGGATCGAATGCTGGCCTGGCCGGTGAGCCAGCGCGTCGGCAAGATTGGCAACAACGACGCATCCCTGCTTGTCCCGGTTCGGTTGGAGTTGGAGCCAGCTCAGCAACGGCTGTTCTGAGGTTGTTTATCGCTCTCAGGGAGCTTGGCGTCGTGGTTTGTGCCTGGTTTTCCACGGCTCGAGGAGAAATATCCATGCCATAAAGTATTCATTCCTAGTATTTTCCTGTTTTTCTGTCTTAATATATGATTAGATTTTTGTTCGAAATAGGATGTGTTGAGTAACGGTCTGCATTCATTGAACTGTGGTTTGCATGGTTTGGCAGTTCTCAGCAAGACCGGCCAACAATCATTCTTCTTTCGCTGCACTGTGCGGAAGGAGACGAAGTGATTTTGCTTTGCTTTGGTTTGCATTGCTTCTTATAGCGCCTTCCTTCGTGCGCCCGTTCTGTCCTGCAAATGAGGTTCAGGCATGAGCAGTCTGGCGATCCACGCACAACCCGATATCGTATTCGCCGAGGAGTGTGAACATCCCGCGAATCGCGGGGAGAGCCCGGTTTCTGTTCTCCACGTCCGCCTTGCCTTGGGAGATCTAATGCTGGTGGCTGATGGCGGCGAGAGCAGCCCTGAGAGCTCCTTTGCGTCGCGCATGGTGGCCGAGCATTTTTATGCGCATCTATCTGCGCTTCCGCCTGACTATCCGGCAGACAACGCAATGCGCGAGTCTGCTGTGCGCGCCAATGCAGGCATTTTGGCAGTAGCCTCTGAGCCTGATTCGTCCCTGCGGGGCGCGCGCTCCACGGTGGTCGCCGCACTTCTGCAGCAGGATGGAGATATCACCCACGCCTGGATTGCTCACATCGGAGACAGCCGCGCTTACCTGCTGCGCGCTGGACGCATGCACCAGTTGACCACCGACCACACCAGAGTTCAGGAGATGGTCGACCGCAAGATTATCTCTGCTGCTGAAGCGCTGCACCATCCGGAGGCCGCAGTGCTGACGCGCAGCCTGGGCCAGCGGCTGGTGGTCGAGGTCGAAATCGAACAGGTTCCGCTCGCTGTGGGTGATACGCTGCTGCTCTGCTCCGGCGGCCTGTGGAGGCGCGTTCCGGGGCTGGAGATTCAAGCGGCGGCAGACAGTGCGACGGCCGATTCGGCTGGCCAGAATCTGCTGGCGCTGGCTCTTGCTGCCGGCGGCAGGGATGGCGTGGGCATTGAGATTGCGCGGATTATTTTGCCTGCCGCCGCGCGCCGCCAACGCCACCGCGAGCATCCACCGATCTCGCTGGGCGTGATTCTGACGGTCTTTGTGCTGGCCGTGGCAGGAGTCGTCGCGCTGATCTGGTATCTGATGTAGCCATTCTCTTTATGGAAGGCTCGGCTTGCCGCAGAGATGCAGCTTGAACGGAAACTCTGCTACTCGGCCACGCTTTCGTTGATCTGCGCACAATCCATCAGCATATCTTCCGGAAAATCCGCCGGCTCTGCTTCTTGATTTGCCTCGCCCGCGGCAATTTGGGCGGCGAAGAAGGCGTCCACCTGGGCGAGCACCTCGAAGCCGGTGCGTGAGTGATAGATGGCGGCTCTCAGCTTGGCGCCGCCGGTTACGCCGTGGGTGAACCAGGTGGCGAACTGCTTCATTTTGCCGGAGGTTTCGCCGAGGCGCGCGGCGCGGGGCAGATCCTTGGTTGCTTCGGCCTCGTCGAGCAGCATTTGGAAGTAGGCGCGGATCATGCGGTAGCGGTCTTCCACGGTGGGCCGGTCGTAACTGCCGGTTGCGGTGTACTGGGCGATCTGCCTGAAGATCCATGGATTGGCTGGAGCGGAGCGGCCGATCATCACCGCGTCGCAACCGGTGAGGGCCACCATCGCCGCCGCGTCCTCGGGAGTTCTTATATCGCCGTTGCCGATGACCGGAATCTTTACCGCCTCTTTGACGCGCGCGATCCATTCCCAGCGCGCCTGACCGCTGTAGCCCTGTTCGCGGGTACGGGCGTGCAGAGCGAGAGCATTGAGCCCTTCGGCCTCGGCCATCCGCGCCAGTTCCACGCAGATGATGTCGGCGTCATTCCAGCCGAGGCGGAACTTGACGGTGAAGGGAATGGTGACTGCTTTGCGAATGGCGCGAAAGATTTCGCCGATACGGGGCAGGTCGCGCAGCAGGCCTGAGCCGCCATTGGAGCCGACGACACGCTTGGCCGGGCAGCCCAGATTCAGGTCTACCAGATCAAAGCCGGTCTCTTCGACGATGCGCGCCGCCTCGGCCAGCGTTTCAGGATTGGCTCCGAAGAGCTGCGCGCCGATGGGGTGCTCGTCGTCATAAAAGGTCAGATAGCGCTGGCGCTTGGTCTCGCGCATACGGGCCAGGCCGTCGGCGGAGGTGAACTCGGTCATCAAGAGGCCGCAGCCGGATTGGGCGTTGGTGACTGCCGAGTCGATGGAGGACGCAGGGGCTAAAGCCCCATGTATTTTATGAGCTTTATCGGCACGACTAAAGTCGTGCCCTGACACTCCTGGGCATGTATTGAGTTCTTCCGCAGCCTGTATAGCCCCGGCTTCCTTTTGCGGCATTTGCGGCACGGCTGAAGCCGTGCCCTTGTTACAAGACCTACTCGAATCGAGTTTTTCCTCAGCCTGTGAAGTCGTGCCCTGATACAAAGCAGGATCTTGATTGAGAATCTGCGTGTTCTGTGAAGCAGCGGTGAAGAGACTCGCATGGCGGATGAAGCGGCGGAAGACGGTGTCGGTGACGCCGACCATGGGCGCCAGCACGGTGGCTGGAGTAATCAGTACCGGTCCGATACGCATCTCGGCAGGCACGCGCGCCGTGGCGGGCATGGCGTGCTCGGCTGGGTTGTCCCAGTTCTTCCTCACGGTAAAGCCTTTGCCCGCCATGTGAACCTCATTCACTTTATCGAGAGATTAGATTACCCCGGCAGCTCATCCACTTCGTAGATGAAGCGCTGGCCTTTTGATTCCGGGTTCCAGCCGGCTTCGATGGCGCGGCGAATGTGCTCGGCGACCTTTGCCGGCGAGATATTCTGTTGGACGAAATCGGTTCGGGTGAAAGCAGCCTTCTGCGTGATCACCGCCGGATACTCCAGCCACAGCTCTTTGCGCACGCCCTCGGCAACCTTGACGTGGATGGCCACGCCTCGCCAGCCCTCGGCGGTGGTCAACTGCTGCTCACGATGCAGATGCCAGATCAGCGGGACGCCGTCGATGGTGGTGGCTACCTGGATGGAGCGCTTTGTGCGGGGCATAGCGAATCAGATCTCCCAGCGAACAGGATGACGAAAGGAATGTTTTGATAAACAAAATCAGCGAGTTAGCCACCACTGCGCGGTGATAGCAGGTTAGCGGGTTGGCGGAAGTTTATGCTTGCCGTGACTTGATGCGGCAAGCCGGATTGCTTCCAATCAAAAAACAGAGCCATTCGTGCAAGATCAATCCAGCGAAGAGCAACACAGCAAGGCCCCCGCCTTGGCGGAGGCCCATGGGTTGCGAAGCTGGCCGGGACGCAGTTACTTGGCGGCGGCGGCCACGGCGCTGTCGCTCTTGGCGTACTTGCGGCGGAAGCGCTCGACACGGCCGGCCGTATCCACCAGGCGCTGTTTGCCGGTGTAGTAAGGATGGCAGACCGAACAGATTTCCACGTGGACGTCGCCCTTGTGGGTCGAACGGGTCTCAAAGTTGCTTCCGCAGGCGCATAAAACCTTCACTGCGGCGTAATTGGGGTGAATTTTTTCCTTGGGCATCGCTCTGGACAGACCTTTCCTGCAATCGTTCTCTTCTATTGTAGGGGGAATCGGCGGGAATGGCAATTCCAGTGGTTAGTGGATAGTCGACAGTGAACAGTTTCGCCCTGGGCGTTTTTGTTCCTTTCCCTTTCAATCGAGTTTTCTGAAGCCTGATAAGCTGAGAAAGGTATGAAAGATTCCGCCGTATTGCTGATCGATTGCCCGGACCAGAAGGGGCTGGTGGCTCGCGTCTCCTCTCTGCTCTACCGGCATGGCGCCAACATTCTCCATGCCGACCAGCACCAGGACCACGAGCAGGGTCTTTTTTTCATGCGCGTGGAATGGGCGCTTGGTTCCGCGGAGTCAGGTGTTGGCTCGGCCGTAGAGAGATTTGATCTGGAGGCCTTTCGGGCAGAGTTTGCGCCGCTGGCCGGCGAGCTGCAAATGCGCTGGAAGTTGACGCTGGGGGATCGCGGACCACGACTGGCGCTGTTCTGCTCGCAATATCTGCACTGCATGGCCGACCTGCTGCACCGCTGGCGAACCGGCGAACTGCACTGCGAGATACCGGTGATTATCTCGAATCATCGCGCTGTCGAAAACCTCGCCGCATTCTACGGCATCCCTTTCGAGTACATTCCGGTGAGCGCCGCGACGCGCGCCGAAGCCGAGGCTCGTCAGTTGGAGGTGCTCACGAGCCATCATGTTGAGCTTGTGGTGCTGGCGCGCTATATGCAGATTCTTTCGCCCAGCTTTGTCGCCCGCTATCAGGCGGCGATCATCAATGTACATCACTCGTTTTTGCCCGCCTTTACCGGAGCCAAGCCCTACCACGCGGCGCACGCCAGGGGCGTGAAGCTGATTGGGGCGACCAGCCATTATGTGACTGAGGTACTGGACGACGGGCCGATCATCGAGCAGGACGTAGCGCGCATCTCGCACCGCGATCAGGTGGAGGATCTGGTGGAGCGGGGGCGGGATCTGGAGCGCATTGTTCTGTCGCGCGCCGTGCGCTGGCATCTTGACCGGCGCATTCTTTGCTACGGAAACAAGACGGTCGTGTTTGATTAAATGCGGGGAATGGAAAAGTGAGCGATGAGGCGATTGGGCTGCATTTAGCCTGGAAGATGAATTTGGTTGATTTTTGGGGAACCTCTGATTTATTTCTTTCCTCGCGGCAAAGATTCCCTCGGGGGCTAAAGCCCGTTCTTTATGATCAGTGTCTTGCGGCCCGACTGAAGTCGTGCCCTTATTACAAGACCTGCCCGAATTGAGTTTTTCCGCAGCCTGTAAAGCCGCGCCCTTTCAAAACAGCGACTTATTCAGAGGCTCTTTAAAGCCGCACCCTTTCAAAACCTCTACATCAACAGAGGTTCCTTAGAGTTGCCTTGCCGTGGAGCTGAACGCCCGGAGACTGGCTCGCTGGAGTTCTTCCTTGGGAAAACTTGCTTGCAAGTTGGATGTCTTGTTCACTTGTCGTGCGTCTAAAGATCATCTTGCGTTCGCCGGCAGAAGGAAAAGTCCTCCTAACCCGCTGGAGTCCGTTAGACTGTGGTAGGGTTCCTCATCGAGCCCGTCCCGACTCCGAAGGCTGATTGCGCGGCAGGGAGACCAGGGAGAGACAGGATTTTCGGATGGCTTGCGGGCTCGGTGGTTTGGGCGAGGCAGGCGCGTTCAAATATAATCAATCTTTCCGGTAACAGGATCAGATTTTAAGATTTTAAGCAGTGAGGGTGCCGATATTCTTCCCGTGAAGCTGAACTATGGACCGCACCAGAATTTTTGCTCGCCGCATGGCTCCAGCCCGGTGAAGACACAGCGTACTTGCATCTGCCGCATGGCACGGACGACTGGCCGTATAGCGCGACTGGCGCTGTGGGCAGCGCTGGCGCTGACCGCCGGCTCGGCCTTTGCGCAGCAGTCTGATACCATCGATTCGATTCGGATCATTGGCAATCGGCGCATCCCCAAAGAGACCATTTTGGCTCGCCTGTTTACCCACCCCGGCGACACCTATGATCCGGTTTCGATCGAACGGGATTTCAACTCGCTTTGGAATACCTCCTACTTTGACAAATTGCGCATCGAGCGCGAGGACACAGAGAAGGGCATTATTCTGGATGTTTTTGTTGTCGAGAAGCCGACCATCCGCGAGATCAATTACAAAGGCAACAACTCGATCTCTCAATCGGACATTCTGGACCGTTTCAAGAAAGAAAAGGTCGGCCTGTCGGTGGAGAGCCAATACAACCCGGCCAAGATCAAGCGGGCGGAGGCGATTTTAAAAGATCTGCTCTCCGAGCATGGGCATCAGTTCGCCACCATCAAGACCGAGATCAAGACTATTCCGCCGGCCTCGGTGCAGGTGAACTTCAATATCAAAGAGGGCCCGACAGTGAAGGTGGGCCAGATTCGGTTCACCGGCAATGAGCACATCAGCTCGCTGGTCCTGCGCCGCTCAATGAAGAACTTGAAGCCGGTCGGTATTCCTTACTCGATCATCTTTGAAAATCTCTTTGCTCAGACCTTTGACGCCTCCAAGCTGGAGGAGGACTCTGAGCGGGTGCGCTTTACCTATCGCGACCGGGGCTACTACAACGCGGCCATCGAGGAGCCCAAGACGCAGATTCGCGACGAAGGCGGCCTGAACTGGTTTACCTTCCGGCCCAACAAAGGCAAGCGGATTGACATTCTGCTTCCCATTGAAGAGGGCGAGCGGTACCGGTTGGGCTCGATCACCTTCACCGGCAATAAGGCGATCAAGAATGAAAAAGCGCTGCGCTCGACTTTTGCGGTGAAAGACGGAGACTGGTTCAACGCCACGCTGATCGGCAAAGGCCTGGAGAACCTGAAGAAGGCCTACGGACAGAACGGCTATATCAACTTCGGCGCCATTCCAAAGCCGACCTACGATGAAGAAAAGAAAACAGTTTCGATGGTGATTGACATTGATGAGGGAAAGCCCTTCTATGTCTCGCGCATCGAGTTCCAGGGCAACGTGATCACTCGCGACAAGGTGATTCGCCGCGAATTGATGCTGGAAGAGGGCCAGGTTTACAACTCGCAACTCTGGGAGTACAGCTTGTTGCGCCTGAACCAGCTTGAATACTTTGAACCGCTGAAGGCGGATCAGGACTCGGAAGCCCATCAGGATGCCGAAGCGGGCACGGTGGATCTGCTGTTGAAGGTGAAAGAGAAGGGCAAAAACTCGATTGCCCTCAACGGTGGCATGAGCGGCCAGTCGGGAGCATTTCTGGGCGTCAACTACTCGACCAACAACTTTCTTGGCCTGGGCGAGACACTCAGCCTGCAGGGCAATCTGGGCAGCATTGCCCGGCAGTTCACCTTTGGCTTTACGCAGCCCTATGTGCGCAACCGCCCGCTCAACGTTGGTTTCCAGTTATTCAACAGCAAGCAGGACTTTAACGCGGCAAAGAATTATCAGGCGCAGACCGGTAATTCCCCCAATTTGACGCAGGCGCAGTCGGCGCTGGTTCAGAACTATAACCAAGGCTCGGATGGATTGACCTTCTCGCTGGGCTATCCGCTGAAGCGCCATGCATTCCAGCGCGTGGGCTTTACCTATGCGTTGAGCAAGTCGACCATTACCGCCTTCAGCACCGCCTCGCAAACATTCTTCCAGACCATCGCCTTTCGGTCGGGCGTGCAGGGAGCCAACGCGCTGGCCGGCATCGTCAACAGCATGGCTTCGTTCAGCTACACCTACAACACCATCAACAATCCCATGCGCCCGCGCACCGGCAAGGAATACACGGTGGTCATGCAGACCTCCGGCATTTGGGGCAACGTCCGCTACTTTCAGCCGATGGTGGCCTACAAGCAGTTCACTCCAATGCACTACCTGATTCCCTCGGCGAACGGGCACAACGTGCTGGGCATCCGCGCGCAACTGGGCTACATTCAGGGCTATGGCGGCTCCGTCGCTCCGCCGAACAACCGCTTCTTCGACGGCGGCGAGGCGCAATTGCGCGGCTTCGACATCCGCTCCGCCACGCCTTACGGATATGTTCCTACTCGCGTTAATGTGCAATTGACCAATCCCGATGGAACCTGCGTTCCACGTGACCCGTCGCAACCTCAGTTGAATCAGTGCATTCAAGTGCCGCTTCCGATCTACGGCATTGCTTCGATTGGCGGCGATACGAACCTGATCTCCAACGCGGAGTATCGCATTCCGATCGTCGGCTCGGTCACCTTGGCTATCTTTGATGACTTTGGCATCGACACGGCAATGAACAAGAGCCAGTTGAAGCAGAGCCCGGAGGGTTTCGCCTCACTGACCGCGCCGCTCTACGGCTGCCCGGTGTGGAACAACGGCGCCTGCCAAGGTGGTATTCCTGGCTCGCAGGTCGGCTTCCTGAAGAACATTCACCCCATCTCGGGAACCAACTTTGTTCCCCGCATGTCTACCGGCGCGGAGCTATCGGTGATCATGCCGGTGATCAATGCGCCATTCCGCTTCTTTTGGGCCTATAACCCATTGCGCCTGAATGAGCAGCCTTATTGCAACCTGGGACTGGGCAGCAACAAGGACAGTTGCTCGGGTGAGCTGATCACCCGCAGCATGTTCCCGACAGGCGGCGCGGGCGATTACACCTATGCTGAAACAGCCGCCGCATACGGAGCGCGGGACCTCTTCCGCGAGCCGCGCAAAACCTTCCGCTTTACGGTTTCCACAACCTTCTAGCACGGCAAACGGTTAACAACCATGGGGTATGAGCTTCCGCTCATACCCCATAGTTGTCTGTGGCCTCAGCTATGATGCCAGGAAGTTCCGCCTTATCTGTTATCGTTTCAGTTATCGGGTGACCAAACCTATGCGCTGTACGATATTTTTGCCGATGCGCCGTTTTTCTTTTCAGTTTTTTGTTTTTCGATGGGGCTTGATCGCTCCGGCATTTCTTTGTCTGTGGCTTTCGTTTTCAGCCGTTGGCCAGCAGAAGGCGGCTTCAAAGCCGGCTCAGCAGCCATCTTTGCCCGTTGCGCAGACTGCGGCGCAGATTCCAGATCTCTCGAAGGAGGCTCTGGTATGGGACAAGATGGGTACTCGCATCCGCGAAGAGGCAGACGGCACAGGCACGCGCGAGACAACCGCCCGCGTTCGCATTCTGGCGGATGCCGGCGTGAAACAGATGGCCGTGCTTACCTTCACCTACACGGCGATGAACCAGCAGGTGGAGATCGAGTACGTCCGGGTGATTAAACCAGACGGAAGCGTGGTGGTTACGCCTGACTACAATGTTCAGGATCTGCCCGCCGATGTCACTCGAAGCGCGCCCATGTACTCTGACATTCACCAGAAGCATGTGGCTGTCAAGGGCCTCGGCGTCGGCGACACCCTGGAATATCAAACCACTCTGCGCACCCTCAAGCCGGAGGTTCCAGGGCACTTCTGGCTGGAGTACAGCTTTGAGAAGGACCAGATCATGCTGGACGAGCAGCTTGACCTGGACCTGCCCGCTGATCGAGCGGTGACCGTGGCCAGCTCCGATCTTCAACCTATCCTCACCAGCCTCAAAGACCGCAAGCTCTATCACTGGGCCAGCTCCAATCTGGCTCGACCTGATCCCGACGCGCCGGCGGTATCCGAGAAGCATTGGAAGCCTTCCGTGCAGGTGACCACATTCACCAGTTGGGAGCAAGTCGGGGCGTGGTACGCCTCCTTGCAGCACGACTCTCTCGCCATCACCCCCGCCATTCAGGCCAAGGCCGACGCGCTGACCAAAGGCCTCACCACAAAGGATGAGAAGCTGCATGCGATTTTTAATGATGTGGCGCTGCACATTCACTATGTAGGCCTGGAGTTCGGAATCGGCCGCTACCAGCCCCATCCGGCGGACGATGTTCTCTCGAACGAATACGGCGACTGCAAGGACAAGCACACGCTGCTGGCCGCATTGCTGAAGGCTGCCGGCATCGAAGCCTGGCCGGTACTGATCTCCAGCAGCCGCGAACTGGATGCCGCCACGCCCTCGCCGGCGCAATTCAACCACGTCATCACGCTGGTTTTGCTGGACGGCAAGCTGCTTTGGATGGACTCCACCGAAGAGGTTGCGCCGGTGGGCGTGCTGATGGCTCAACTGCGCGACAAACAAGCGCTTGCCATCCCGCTCGACAAGCCCGCTTATTTGGAGCACTCCCCGGTCGGCCTGCCCTTTGCGCAATCGAACCTCCTCCAGGCGACGGGCATACTCACAGACCAAGGCCAGTTCACCGGGCACATTACCCAGACCACGTATGGGGATGTCGAGTTGATTATCCGTGGCGCCTTTCGTATGGTTCCACAATCGCAATGGAAGGAGTTCGTTCAGCGAATCTCCGGCTCAATGGGCTTTGGCGGTGAGGTCTCCAATCCTCAGGTTTCCGCCGTCGAGCAGCTCGGCCAACCGTTTGTCTTTTCCTATGATTACTCGCGGGAGAAATACAATCAGTGGAGCGACAAGGAGACCACGCACTGGATTTCGCCGCCGCTTCCGGGAATGGGCATCGAGTTGCCGCCCGGCATCAAGGAGAAGAAACCGGCCGATGAGGTTTTTCTTGGCGCACTCGGCGAGACCACTTTCCACGCAGAGATGCAACTGCCTAAAGGGTGGTCCATGGTTGAGCCGCCTCATGTTGATTTGAAAGAGGACTGGCTGGAATATCACTCCTCTTACAGCTTTAAAGATGGCGTTTTTACAGCGAACAGGTCGTTGCGCATCAAGAAATCCAATTTGGCTTTGGATGATTGGGAGAGATATCTGACCTTTCGCCGCGCCATGTACGATGACTTGAATCATCAGACGCTCATCTCGCCGCCAGGGATTGAAGTTTCTCAGCGGACAATTGATCAGTTTGCCGCGTTCACTCCGGAACAGAAAGCGCGGATAGAGGAGGGGAAAGAGGTTTTGCAGCCAGCGCGCGACGCCGCAACGATTTTGGCCGGTAAAGATCCTCTAAGCGCCGATGATCTGGTCAAGGCGACTGATCTGGCCAAAAAAGGCGTCGAAGGTATTGAAAGCTACTCTCTTACCATGCCCGAGGATGATCCAAAGTCTCTCAGTTGGAGCCAATCGATTCAATTTGCCTGGACGGTGCGCGGCTGGACGGCGCTGGAAGCCAAAGATATGCCAACAGCAGAGAGCTACCTGCAAGTAGTTTGGAAGTTAGGTCACGATCAAATGAGCGGTTACCTGCTCGGACGTGTGTTGGAGGCCAAGGGAGATATTACGGCAGCCGCCCATCAGTATGAGCTTGCTTGGATTACCAGCGGGATTCCCGTCTACAACTTTAGGTATTTTGGCTCCAGCGCGAGGGATAAGATCGCTGACAGCTATCAAAAATTGACGGGTAAATCGATCACAACTACTGCTCTGAACCATGGCGTTTTCAACGATGACTTGCTTGCCGAGCTGGACAAAGATAAAACCTTTAACAAATTTGCACCAACCGGCAAGAGCGCTGGGGATGCCTACTTTATCATGGTTTACGAAGCGGATGCGCCGATTAAGGCTTACCTGATTCAGGGTGATAAAAAATTTACATCGCTCGGCACCGCACTGGAGGCGCTCAAACCAGGGGGGACGTTACCAACTGGTTCCAAAGCACGAATGCTGCGCGAGGTACACGTATCTTGCTCCGAGTCTGGCTACGGATGTGATGCCTATTTGATGCAGCCTTTCAATCTTCACATTCCCGGCTTATATGACTCAATGAAGGCGATGGTGGTCACACAAAAAAATCAAAAATCCAAAAAGATCAAGGATTTGCCGGTTCAAGCGCCTACACAATGATGAATGGCAAAAGATTCTGGCTCAGTCAAAGCGGTAGGCGCTGATTGCGGCACCCATCGGCTCGGCGGAGAAGATGCGCTTGCCGGGTGCATCACCGCTTGCTCCGGCTGCCACCATCAATGGAATCAGGTGCTCCTCGCGGGGGTGTGCGTAGGCGGCAAAGGGAGCTTTGCGCCAGTTGGTCAGCAACTGGGTGCGCTCGGCGGCGGGCGCTTCAACGGCCTGCGTAAGCCAGGCGTCGAAGGCGCGCGCGCGCTCGACGGTCTCCGGGCGGAGATAGGCGCCCAGATTGTGGAAGCTCATCCCGCTGGCTACGATCAGTACACCTTGCTCGCGCAAGGGAGCCAGAGCACGTCCCGCGGCAAGATGCAGGGCGGGATCAAGCGAAGCTGCCAAAGAGAGCGTGACCACTGGAATCCGCGCCTCGGGAAAGGCGACCTTGAGCGGCACAAAGACGCCATGGTCGAAGCCCCGTTGGGCACTGAGGGCAGATGGCAAGCCGGCTTTGCCGAGCAAATCAGCCACCCGCTTGGCCAACTCCGGCGAACCGGGCGCGGGCCAGGTGAGCTGGTAGGTGTGCGCGGGGAAGCCAGAGTAGTCGAAGATCAAAGCGGGCTGCGCGGCGGCGCTGGCGGTGAAGGCCAGCTCCTCCCAATGGCCGCTGATGACCAGAAGAGCTTTGGGAGGAGCGGGCAGCGAAGCCGCCAACCCCTCCAGAAAGCGCTGGGTCGAGTCCCAAGTATCGGCAGGGCCCCACGTCCAGTCCATGAAGAAGCAAGGACCCCCGCCGTGGGGAAGAAAGATGGCCGGCTGGCGGTTGATGGTCATGAGGCATCCTCCAGAGAATCCCAGCCCAATCATTCGGGCGAGGATATAGTTGTTTGAACAACTATTGATTGGATGCGCCACGGGCGAGCCGGATTCATGCCCATTGCCTATTCAACCGGCGCGGCGTATTTGTGGACATAGACAAGCATGGCCACACCGACCATAGCCGGAATCAGGCCGGAGAGACAGACCAGGCTGCGCAGGAAAAGGCCTAAAAAGATGATGGTTCCGACGCCCACGGCCAAACAAATCAATCCGCCGAGCTTGATTCCTTCCCGCGACTTGATCCTCTTCAGCCGCTCTTCTTCGCGTATCATCTCCATGGCCGCCTTGGCGCCTTCGCCCGATGACTCGGTGATGCGGCGCAGCGTCTCTGACTTGTAGAATGCCTGGCGCTCCTCTTTCCGGTGCCCCGTCCACACGGCGACGGCAAGAAAACTGAAGAGCATCACGAACATCACGATTGGAATGAATACTCCGATCACATCTGGTGTCATATCATCCTCCTTGCTGGGTTTTTCCCATGCGTCAGGTAGGACAGCAGCTTTGCATATTCGGTTGCATAATCTTGAAAGATGGTTTTATTTGAGAAAATGCAACCGGAAGCGCATTGAAGCTGTCTCACCATTTGCAAAGGTGCAAAGATTCCGATGATTGCCGCTGGCAACGCCGCTGAAGACCTCGAAGACGTGACACGCGTCCTGGCGGGCGACGTGCGGGCCTTTGAAGGAATTGTGCGCCGCTGGCAGGGACCGCTGGTGACGATGGCCTGGCGCTACTCGCACGATCGCGGACGAGCCGAGGAGATGGCGCAGGAGGCTTTTCTGCGCGCCTGGCGTGGACTGGCGCACTGGCGGCAGGAGTCGAGGTTTTCTACATGGCTCTTTGCGCTGGCCGCCAACGTCTATCGCTCGGAGTTGAAGCGCTTTCCTGCAGAGACGTTGCCGTTTGAAGCTGCGCCGGAACCCTTTGGTTCAGCCTTACAGCACGGCGCACTTGAGGCAAAAAGACGGCATGAAGCGGTGCAAAGAGCCGTGCTGGCTTTGCCCTTGCGCTACCGGGAGCCGGTGATTCTGTATTATTTTCATGAGATGGATCTGGCCGCCGCCGCATCCACCATGGGCCTGCCGGAGGGAACTTTGAAGGCGCGGCTTTCCAGAGCGCGTGCTCTGCTGCGACAGCGCTTTCCGCAGCTCGATGAGAGTTGCCCATTGGGCCGCAAGAGAGAGGACCCGGCGCGAGCTGGTCACATGGATATCGAACTGAATGAGATAGCTCAAGAGATCGGAAAGGAGGCTTGAGAATGAACAGGACAGAGACAATCCGCGGCGATGCAAAGCGCAACAGGATGGACAGTGAGATTGACAGCATTCTTTCCGCCGAAGATGAACTGATTCCCTCCTCGGGCTTTCTGGCATCCGTGATGGAGCGCGTTGAAGAGCAGGCTGCCGCTCCGCCGCCGATTCCATTCCCATGGAAGCGAGCGCTACCCGGAATTTTGACGGCGACCGGCGTCTTCGGGTGGGGTGGGTACGAGATGATTCGGTTGGTGTTTCTGCTGCCCTACGCTTCCGCGGCGAAGAGCACCATTCCGCTCACAATTCACGATTATGCCGCAATCGTTGGCTCCTTCAATCAGGCGGAGTGGATCGTGATCATGCTGGGTGCTTCATTGCTTTCCTGGCTTTTGGCGCGTCGCCTGGCTGGGCATGGCGGGCTGCTCTAGCTCGAATTTCATTTTTGAAAAAGCAAGGCTGTTCATTCGCCGCCTCCCACAACTTTATGAAACCAGCCGCCGTTCATTGGGCATATAATTTGTGCGTGTAAAGATTCGACCACGCGGTGGTTTGAATGCCGCATTTGTGGTCGGGGAGGCACCTATGTTGAAACCCTTGGTTTTTGTTTCAGCCCTTGTTTTGTTTGGAATTTCTGCAACGACAATTGCGGGTCCACTGCCACAGGAGAAGAGTGAAGCTACTGCTTCCGGACAGAACAGCTCCAGCTCCAAGCTTTCAGAGAAAGCCGAGGCTCGCACCAAAACCCTTTATACGCAGGAATGTGTTTTCTGCCATGGCGATAACGGGAACGGCAAAACCGACGTGGCGGCCGGGATGAAGTTGACTCTGGATGACTGGACTGATCCTAAAACTTTGGCCGGTAAAAACGATAAGGAATTGTTTGCTATCATTCGCAACGGCAAGGGCCAGATGTTGGCTGAGCCTGTTGGGCGCGCCAAAGATGAGGAAGTGATGAACCTCATTCTGTACATTCGCGGCTTTGCCAAACAGGGCAGCACTACCACTCCGGAAGCGGCCCCGGCGACACCTGCCGCGGTCCCGGCTACCACCAATTAGAGCTGATTTTCTGGCTGCGCAGCGCACGGCGTGGACCGGGAGGTCCACGCCGCTGCCGAGAAGAAGGCCGGCGACCACCGGTTGGAGTGCTTGAAGCAGGCAGGAGATTTACTTTACTTCAAATGGCAATGTACTTGATGCAGCTTGATGCATTCAGAGTTTCTTGCGCAAGTATTCAAAGACCAGATATCCGATGAGCGCGGAGACGAGCGCGATGGCTAAATTGGTCGTGGTAAAGATGTCGGTGAGCGCCGCAAGGAAACTTTTGCTTCGTCCATTCGAGGTCGTGAATTCGCCCATCAGCAAGTTGGCGTAGAAGAGAAAGTCGATGAAGGTGATTTCAACGACCGCTCGCCAAACTGGCGTCAACTTGGAGCGATTTGGCCTCCGGTTCTGCATCGTCTAATCTTAGCAAGAGCAGAATGTGGAGCGAGTGAAGTTTTCGGTTTGACCCCTCTCAGCCTAGGATTCTAGCTTGAAAGAGTGCGGGATGAGCGTCTTCGGCCTTTCAACAAGGAGATTGTATGCAGCGAAAGAATTTCATTTGGATTTGGAGATCCGTTTTAACTCTGGTGCTGGCGGCAATCGCTTTGGCCGGCGCAGAGGCGCAGGATCTAAAGAGCTTTGAGCAGCGAATCACGACGAAGGTTCTGCCCAACGGGCTTACGCTGGTGATTTGCGAGCGCCCGGATGCGCCGGTCTTCAGTTACTCTACCTTTATCGACGCTGGCGATGTGAATGACCCCAGCGGCCAGAGCGGCTTGGCGCACATGTTTGAGCATTTGGCTTTCAAAGGAACCAGCCAGATTGGCACTACCGACTACGCCGGTGAAAAGGTGGCGCTGGCTAAGGTCGAGGCGGCCAACGATGCCTATGAAGCCGAGTACCTGAAGGCTGTCGGGCGGGACGAAAAGAAGCTGGCCGAGCTGAAGCAAGCCTTCAAAGAGGCAGAGGCCGAGGCGCACAAGTTTGTCATTCCAAACCAGTTTACCGACGTGGCTGAGCGCAACGGCGCGGAAGGCCTGAACGCTGAAACCGGCTTGGACGAAACGATGTACTTTTGGTCGATGCCGGAGAATCGCCTGGAACTATGGGCCTGGCTAGAGAGCGGTCGCCTTTCCGATGTGGTTCCGCGAGAGTTTTACAAAGAGCGCGACGTGGTGATTGAAGAGCGTCGCATGAGAACTGATTCGAATCCCATAGGGCGGCTGGTTGAACAGTTTCTAGCTACAGCCTACGTTGCGCACAACTATGGTCGCAGCAGCATCGGCTGGCCCAGCGAGGTCTCGCAGATCAATGCCACCGAGGCGATGGACTTCCACAAAAAGTATTACGTCGGCGCGAATATTGTTGTCGTGGTGGTTGGGGATGTGAAGGCCAGTGAGGCTATGCCTATGCTGGAGAAATATTTCAGCAAGATTCCCGGCGGTCCCAAGCCTGAGGAGATGACTACCGTCGAGCCGAAGCAGTTCGCCGAGAAGACGGTTGCCATCCGTGAGCAGACGCAGCCCTTTTACCTTGAAGGCTACCATCGGCCTGATTACCGCAGCCCGGACGCCGAGGTTTACGACGCCATCAGCGATATTATGTCTAACGGCCGGGTCTCGCGCCTCTATCGCAGTTTGGTTCGCGACCAGCAAATTGCCGCCGAGGCGCAAGGGTTTTCGCCTTTTCCTGGCGATAAATACCCCGGACTCTTCGCTTTTTATGCCGTTCCGCTGCCGGGTCATACGCCAGGCGAGATGCGCGATGCGATCCATAAAGAGATCGACAAGCTGAAAGCTGCCGACGTTACCGACGAGGAGCTGGCGATGTACAAGACCCGCACTCGCGCCACCTGTTGAGAGGCCTCGCTGACAACCAGGGCCTGGCCAATTCGCTTGCCGAGTACCAGACGCGCTTTGGCGATTGGCGCGAGCTTTTTTTGCAGCTCGACAAGGTGGACAAGGTGACCAAGGCGGACATTCGACGCGTGGCCAATGAGGTTTTTGTTTCCAGCAACCGGACCAGCGCATGGATTGAAACCGATGCCGCCGCAACCTTGGCGCAGAAAGATGGAGGCGTGCAATGAAGATTTCTTTAGGTAGGTTTCTAATTTATGTGTTTTGTTTAGCGGCTTTTCCGACTATCGCTCTTCATTGCCAGCAAGCCAAGCCATGGGAGCAGATTCCCACGCCCAAGCTGCACGACTTCAAGCCACAGCAACCTCAGCGCATTGAACTTAAGAACGGAATCGTTCTCTTTCTGCAAGAGGATCACGAGCTGCCATTCATTTATGGTTCGGTAACTATTCCCGGTGGAGCGCGCGACGAAGACCCGGGCAAAGTCGGCCTTGTCAGTCTTTACGGGCAGACCTGGCGCACCAGCGGTACGGCCAAACTGAGCGGGGACGCGCTGGACGATCTGCTCGAAGCCAAGGCGGCGCACATCGAGACAGGCGGGGACGTGGATTCAACCGCACTCTCCTGGGACTCACTCAAGGGTGACTCCGATCAGGTATTTGCTTTGGCTCTGGATCTGCTTTTGCATCCCGTCTTCTCTGCCGAAAAGCTTCAACTGGCGCAGCAGCAAGTGGCCACGGGCATTGTGCGCCGCAACGATGATGAGGGTGAGATTGCCAGCCGCGAATCAGCCAAGCTGGTCTACGGCGCTAACTCGCCGTACACGCGCCAGCCGGAGCTGGCTACTATCGGCGCGGTCAGGTTGGACGACCTGAAGGCGTGGCACGACCGGACCCTCCGCGGCAAGCTGATTGTCTCTGTCAGCGGCGATTTTGACCCGGCAGCGATGGAAGCCAAGCTGCGCGCAGCCTTCGAGGGGCTGCCAACGGCAGAGGCGGCGGCGGCGCGGCATGACAGCTTTACCGATCCGAAGCCCGGCGTCTACTTTATTGACAAGGAAGACGTTAACCAGTCGAATGTCGAGATTGTCGGCCTGGGGACGGACCGGCGCAATCCCGACGTGCCCGCCCTCGCCGTGATGAATGAGATTCTGGGCGGCGGCTTTGCCAGCCGGCTCTTCCAGAAGGTGCGCACGGAGCTTGGCCTGGCCTACGCTGTCGGCGGCAGCTACGGTTACAGCTGGGATCATCCCGGCGAATTCCACGCCATGGTGCTGACCAAAAGCGCCTCGACGGTGGACGCCACCAAGGCCGCGCTGGCCGAGATCAATGGCCTGACCACCAAACCCTTCACCGAGGAGGAGCTGGCCAGGGCCAAGGACAACATTCTAAACTCGTTTCTCTTCCGCTATGACACGCGCGAGAAGGTGCTGGCCGAGCGCGTCAGGCTGGAGTTCTATGGCTATCCGGCGGACTATCTGGAAACCTACAAGGCCGCGCTTGAAAAGGTAACCATCGCCGATCTTGACCGCGTCGCCAAAAAGTACGTTCATCCCGACAAGCTGGCGGTACTCGTGGTCGGCAATGTCCCGGAGATCAAACCTGGCCTGGATGAGTTGAAGCTGGGGCCGGTGCAGAAAGTGGACATTACGATTCCGATGCCCAAACAGCCGGCTGCTTCAGAGCAAAAGCCGTAGCTCCAACAGAGAGTGGGTGCCCCAGGTCCCGCATTTGGGACCTGGGAATGATCTTCTGCTCAGCGCCGCGTATAGATTTGAAAGGGCGCCCAATAGAATGGCGCGCTGAAGCGGCTCTTTGAGCGCAGCAGGCCGAGCTTGGCGTTGCGCAGCGCGACGGAGGGCGGCTGGCCGTCCTGCAATCCCTGATAGAGCCCGTCCATCAGGCGCGGCGTGGAGTCGTCGCTCACCTCCCACAATGCGCCGATTACGTTGTGCGCGCCGGCGCGCAGAAAGGCCCACGAGAGGCCGACCAATCCCTCGCCGGCATAGGCGCGCGTGCCGCTGCCGTTGCAGGCCGAGATGGTGACGAGGCGCGCATCCAGTGGATGTTCGATGATCTCGCGGGCATAGAGCTTGAAGGTGTTCTCGCCGGTCAGGCTGCCTGAAGGCGCGCTGCCAGAGAGAATGATCGCTGAATCCAGCGGGTCAGTGCGGCTGGCCGTGGCGTGTGAGACAAAGTGGATGTAAGAGTATTGCGCGGGATGGCTGGCCAGATACGCGGTGGGCGTGGCTTGCGAACCGGCAAAGACAGCTTGGCTACGAGCGCCAAAGTGGCGGGAGATTTGGTTCATCTCAGAGCCAAAGTGCGGCAGGCTGGGGTACTCCGGGCTGGCCGTCACCGGATTGCCCACCAATAGCAGCTTGCGGCCTTCACTCTGCGCGGGTCGCGCCGCAGCCAGCAGCTCCAGCGACGGCGCAGAGACGAGCGTCTGATCGGCAATCCAGTAATGCGTACTTGTACCGGGGCCGGGAGCGAGCAAGGTTTCGAAGTTCAACTGGCTCAACGCGCCATCGGCCAGGATCATCACCGGAGCGTTGGGCCGGATTTGCTTGGCCGCCGGGGCCACCAGCATCTGATAGAGCGCCTGCCCGTCCTCGTTGCCGCTGCGCTCAGGGTCTTCGCCATCCAGCAGCGCGCGCCGGTAACGCTCGACTCGCTGGGCAATCTCCTTTTGTGCGGGCAGCGGAATCAGCGTGATTTTGGCGGGAGTGACGGCCCACAGGTACGAGTGCTGCGCGCCCAGCCAGTAAAAGAGCAGCGTCGCGCCGGTGCTTTGCGCAATCGCTCGTGGATGCAATGCGGAGAGCCGGGCGGCCTTGCTTTCGTCCACGCCCAACCCCTGCGCCAGCGTCCGCGCACGGCTTTGATCGGCGATGGTCAGCGCCTCTTCCGCCCGGCCCTGCTCCACCAGCAAGTGAATATAGTGGTCATAGATGCCGGTAGCGTTGGCGGCAAAGGGCAGCCGCGAGTCTTCATGCTTGAGCTGCGCCCGCGCGGCCTCGAAATCGGTTAGCGCGGCTTTGTAAGTTCGTTCCGCCTCAAGTGGATTGCCCTCCTGTTCAAACAACCTCGCCAGCTCATCCCCTGCGCCCAACCGCGTCGTCGTTGGATTTGCAGGATTGCTTTGGATGGCGCGATAGAGCTTCTCCGCCTGCTGATCCTGGTGCCGCGCTGCGGCCAGCATCGCCTGCGTCAGCATGATATATCCACTTAATTCCTTACCACTTGCGCTTTCCATTCCAATAATCTGATCTAAATAAGTGTTTGCCTCATCTAATTTTCCAGTTCCCACTGAGATTTGAGCAAGATCTTCCAGTGCGTTTAGAATATCTTCTTTGCTATCAATCTGTTTGGCCAAATTTAATGCTTTACGATAAGACTCCGTAGCTCGTGTTAAATCACCATAATCTCTATAAACATATCCAGTAGTTGTGATCCATTTAAGTTCATCGCGAAGGTTACCAAGTCTTGTAGCACTTTTTTCTGCCTCAATATACTGCCCTAGCGCCCTCTCATCATCGCCCATCTGAAAATAAGCCCAGCCAAGATTTCCCGAAGCCGCTTGGTTTAAATTCTCTGCTCCGATACTAATTGATGATTGATAGGCATAGGTCAACCAAACTAAAGCTTCGTCATAGTGTTCAATCTGAAGTGCAGCCCAGCCAAGATTTACCAATGCACTCGTCTCAAGATAATGGTCCTGATTGTTTTTTGCAAAAACAAGACATTGTATTAGATATTGTTTCGCTTCTGGAATATGTCCCTGCATTCCTGCCAAGATGCCAAATCCGCGGAATATATAACCACAGGAAGGATACGTCCTGACTTTACAGAAATTCTCAGCCAACATAAGTTTTTGATTTGCTTTAAACGATTGATTCTGATGCATTAGACTGTCAGCTTCAATCGCCAGTTTACGAATGGTTTCATCCTGGTGACTAGAATCAAATGAAAATCCATCGAGGAGACGCAAGGCATCCGGATACATACCGCGCGAAACCATATCCTGTGCGACTACAAGTTGAAATCTTTCTACCCATTCAGTATTTGAAGCCTGAAGATGTTTATAACTAAATTCGGCCTCTTGCTGACTTTCAGCTAACCTTCCTTGCTGGAAGAGTTTCCAAACATGATTATATGCCAATTCTGCATAGTTAAGAGGCGTGTCTTGGAGAGGATTTAATAATAAAAATAAGAATACAAAAATACAAAATACAAAATACAATCGAGATCTTTTAAAATTGTATTTATCCCATCCTGGAACGCCTGCCGGATTTAAAGAAATAATTATTTTTCTACAGGCGTCCAGGAAAGAATTACTACCTTCAATTATCCGGTTGTTCCATTGGTTGAACCCGTACCGATCGGAATATCTCCGTCGATCACGCAGCCTAGATTGAGGTCGATCATGGTCAGTGTGAAGGTGGTTTTCTTGTAGGTTTTTGCTGTGTCCAGCGGATTCTCGTGCTTGATGGTCAGCTTGCCGAGTGTGACCGTCCCGAAGCCGGGAATGGAGATCACGTTCCCGGCGATGGTGCCAGGGAAGAGACCA
>CAZXVX010000029.1:0-28069 GCA_964644105.1 uncultured Occallatibacter sp.
CCAGCAGGTTGAGCTTCTCCGTCACGTACAGGGAGTTGGTGTCCTGACGGAAAGGCGTAAGCATCTCGGAGCCGACGGCAATGATTTCAGACTTCATAAGGCAGTTCTCAGTTCAATTCATTCAGCTCATCATTTTAGTGTATTGTAATCGAGTTCAGACTGTGGTGGACAGGGACCAGCGTTTCCAGACTTATCGCGATTGGCTATACTTTTTGTCTTCCGACTCGTTGAATCAGATTACTCATCCGCATCCTTTAGCCCTCTCAATTCAATTGATGCTTCCCAGTTGATACCGTGCATTGGTCAATTTCTGCGAGTGGCGCCCTCCAAACTTGTAATACCTCAATGATTCCAAGGCAAGGTAGAGTGAAAAAAGATATGGGGTGTTAAGTCAAATCCTCTCTTTGCAATCGCAACTCAGTCAATGTGGACGAAGCCATGGAGCGGGTGAGGCCGTTTGACCAACAAAAATTGACGCCTTTAGCGATTGATTTCATCCAATTCAGGGAGTATCAACAAGTTCTCGGTTTCTGATCGGATGAAATGGTGTGATGATGTTGGGGCCTGTTTACACTGCTTTTAAATGCGGAACTTTTTTTACTGCTACTTTACCAGATGGTCAAATTTTTGGTCGAGGAGCGCGAAGTGCAATGAAGTATTGGATTTGCATGATAATGACGATAGTGCTGACTCTGTCCGCCGTCGGCGGCGGTGGGCAGACGCCTGTTATTTCCACCAATCTCAGAGAGACTGCGCTGGCGTTAGAGAGAGAAGGCGACAATGCAGCAGCGGAGGCTGCATGGAAGCTGGTTCTGGAAGCGAATGGGTCCAACCCTGAAGCCTATGCCCACATGGGTCTGCTTGAGGCGCGCCAGAAGCACTACACGGAGGCCGTGCCGCTTTACAGGAAAGCTTTGGAACTGGGTCCGCAGATACCGAGTGTGCAACTTAACCTCGGCCTTGCACTCTTCAAAAGCGGTGAACTGAAGCAGTCGATCGAGATCTTCAGTGCGCTTATCAAGAGCCAGCCTACCGATTCACCGCAAGCCATGCAACTGACGACCCTGCTGGGGATGGCGCATTATGGACTTGGCGAATATGCGCTGGCTATTCCCTATTTGAAAGAGGCCACTGCGGCTGATGCGCAGAATTTAGAATTGAAGATGGTTTTGGCGCACAGTTGCCTATGGGCCAAGCAACATCAGTGTTTTCTGGATGTCTATCAAGAGATTCTAGCGATTGCCCCCAATTCAGCCGAAGCATATATGCTGGCTGGCGACCTATTAGACGGGATGAAGGACCGCATGGGCGCCATCCAGCAGTACCGGGCGGCGATTCGGGTCAATCCTTTAGAGCCGAGAGTTCACTGGAGCTTGGGGTATCTGCTGTGGGCGCAAAACCTGTACAAGGAAGCGGCGGCCGAGTTTCAGGCAGAATTGAACAATACACCCGATGATGCCCAGTCGTTGACTTACCTGGCGGACTCCGAAATTCGTTTAAACCAGTATGAGACGGGACGGCAATTACTTGAAAAGGCCAACTTGATCAATCCTGATATTGAGATGATTCACCTTGATCTGGGCATCGTCTTTAACGATGCGGGGCGTCGCGAAGACGCTCTGCGCGAACTGAAACAGGCTGAGCAGCTAGACCCGGTTGACCAAAATGTGCACTGGCGCCTTGGGCACCTCTATCAGATGATGGGACGTATAGATGATGCGAAGGCCGAGTTCGAAACGCTTCACCGTCTGAAAGATGCCATGGAAGTTGATCTCCACAAAAAGCTGCTGGATGCTGAAATTAAAGATTACCCAGCGACCGCATCTTCAACGGCTCACGCGGAGAAGTAATTGTCCGGCAAGGATTATCGATTACATTCTTCCACTGAAGGTTGCGCTGGTCCGGCGTCCTGCGTGAATTTGTGTTGACACCCGCAAAATGGATGTGATATCTCCGAATTGTGGGACTTCCCCTCTCACAGCGAGGTTGCTATCATGATGGATTCACGCGCGGATTCAGCACTTCGGTGCTGGACACCATTGTGCGCCGTTTTCCTGTTCTTCCTCGTAAGCGGAAGATCTGTCTCACAGGAGCAACCTTCCTCTCAACCACCGCTCTACGGCGATCCGGCCAATACCGAAAGACAGAGCGGGGTGGCGACAGGGGGGGAGTTTGCCCCGGTTCTGGACTCCGAAAAGCGCCCGATCACAGCGGGAGGGTTTGTCAAACAGGGTCCAATCGTCTTTCAGGACATCTCGGAAAAAACCGGTTTGACCAGCTGGCATCATACAATGGGAACCCTCGAAAAGAAATTCATCATCGAAGTAAACGGTTCCGGCGTGGCGCTACTGGATTACGACAACGACGGATGGCTTGATATTTACTTAGTTAATGGCTCGACCTATGATGCCATGAGTGGAAAGACCGAGCCGCCACATGCCGCTCTCTTTCATAACAATCACGATGGAACCTTCACGAATGTGGCGGAGCAGGCGGGCGTGACGAACGGCCGCTGGGGGACCGGCGTTGCGGTAGGCGATTACGACAACGATGGCTGGCCGGATATCTTTGTATCGAACTATGGCAAGAACCGCCTTTATCACAACAATCGGGACGGCACTTTCACGGATGTTGCGGAAAAGGCTGGAGTCACACTCGGCAACTGGTCGAATGGAGCGACCTTCGGCGATTATGACGGCGACGGATTACTGGATCTTTTTGTTCCCGGCTACGTTCATTACGATATGGCCCACCCGCCGTTTGCGGGCGAGGACAAAGTTGCCGCCGTCTTCTGCCAGTATCGCGGCGTGCCTACCATTTGCGGTCCGCGCGGCCTTCCCGGCGAACCAGACCATCTTTTTCATAACAACGGTGACGGCACATTCACGGATGTGAGTGAGAAGGCCGGCGTTAGCGACAAGGCGCACTATTACGGGTTTTCCTCAACTTTTGTGGATGTTAATAACGATGGCAGGGTGGACTTGCTTGTCTCCGATGACGCTTCTCCTAATTACCTATACATCAACAAAGGCGACGGCACTTTCGAGGATGATAGCTACGCTTCTGGGTTCGCGCTGAATCAGGATGCCCGCGAGACGGCTAATATGGGCTTGGCCGTGGGCGATTATCTCAACAACGGGCAGGTCGATCTATATACGACGACATTCTCGGACGACTACAAGACACTCTTCCGCAACGAAGGCGGAGGGAACTTCTCCGAGATATCTAATAAGATGGGCATCGCCGAGATCACGTATCCCTTTCTTAGTTGGGCGACCGAGTTCATCGATTATGACAACGATGGATGGAAAGATATCATGGTCCTGAACGGCCACTTGCTGCCGCAGGCCGACCACTATAACTGGGGCACCAGTTATGCTGAGCGCCCGCTGCTTTTTCACAACGAGAATCACGGGCAGAAGTTCACGGTGGTTCCGGCAGTGGAAGGAACTGGCCTGGCCGATGTGATTCCCGCGCGCGGCGCTGCCTTCGGGGACATATTCAACGATGGAAAAATCGATGTTGTCGTCAACTGCATCGATCACACTCCGGTTCTGCTTCGCAATGTGAATGCCGACACAAACCATTGGGTGGGGCTTGTTCTTATTGGTGGCCCAAAGAGTCCGCGCGACGCGATCGGAACCACTGTCTATCTAACCTCGGGAGGAATCCGCCAACGCGGAGATGTGATGAGCGGTGGAAGTTATGAGTCATCCAACGACCAGCGGCTTCACTTTGGACTCGGACAGGCAGTCAAAGTGGACTCGGTGGAGATTCACTGGCCGGATGGCAACAGGGAGACAATCGCGTTGCCCGGCGTTGACCGCTATTACGCGATAGAAGAAGGCAAGGGCTTGGTGCACAGCGCTTATGACGGAATAGCCGCGGAACTGGCGAAGCGCAAATCGACGGTCAAGCGCGCAGCCAAATGAACTCGCAACTCCCTTGGTCTATCAAAAACAGGAAGCATGAGGTCGTATGAGAGCAGTTTCCAATGAGTTGGCATTCACCTTCTGCCTCCTGCTGGCCGGAGGTCTCTTGGTCCCTGCTCTAGCTCAGCAGAATGCATCCATTCCAGCCCCTCCACCAGCGTACACTCCTTTGCCCAATGGTGTTGCACCTGTAAAGGACACTCCCACACAAAGGGAAGCACTGGAGAAATGGAAGATAAAAGCGGAGACGATGGTTGAGGAAGAGCGTCACCAATACAACGCATTGGTTACACCGAGCTATAACTATCGCTTTGGCCAAAACAATCCTTACTCACCAGGAAATATAACGGTAGAAGGCAATGGCTTTCTGCAGCCGGAATCGTTTCCGAGCGCCGAGTATTGCGGCACCTGCCACCAAGAAGCATTCAGCCAATGGAGACAGGCACTTCATTCGAATTCCTTCCGGACACCCTTCTATCGCACCAGCGTCAATCTTCTGATTAACGATAAGACTCGCGGCATAGCTTACTCTCGCCACTGCGACAGTTGCCATAACCCGATTGGTGTCTTGAGCGGCGCGCTAACGGAAGATTCTAAGGTTGATCGCTCCGAGTTTGATTCGGACGGCCTTACCTGTATGACTTGTCATTCGGTAATCAGCGTGGATTCTACCAATGGAAATGGTAATGTCAAAATGGGTGTGCCCTCTGTGATTGTGGACGAGAAAGGGGAGCGCATTCCAGGCATCGTTCCCTTTGATATGATTCTCAAGCATCCCGAGCGCCATTCCAAAGCCGTTATGCATGACTTCCTGCATACACCGGAGTTTTGTTCTGCGTGTCACAAAGCCAACCTTCCAGCCTCGCTGAACAATTATAAGTTTATTCGTGCATTTACAACCTATGACGAATGGCAGCAATCCAAGTTTGCGCAGCGCAATCCGCTCACCTTTTATACAGCGGAATTCACCACCTGCCAAAACTGTCACATGAAGCGCAACGCCAATGCCTTGCCCGATTACGGCGCAAAGAATGGCACCTTTGCCTCGCACCGCTGGCTTGCCGGCAACACCGCCGTTCCCTATTATTATGGATTTGACGAACAGCTCAATAAAACAATTGAATTCCTGCGCGCGGGGAATTATTTAAATGTAGATATCTTTGCGCTTCGCAAGGCGGATAGCGTGCCGTTGATTGCGCCGCTAGGAAAAGTTTCTTTCATCCTCTTTCCCAGCGAGGACATCGAAGCCTTCGTGGTCGTACAGAACAAGAATATTGGTCACTCACTAATTCCAGAAGTGCGCGATCTTTATGAAGCTTGGCTGGAATTCATCGTCAAAGATGCTAGTGGTAAAGAGGTTTATCACAGCGGATTTCTTAAACCGGATGGCATGTTGGATACACGCACTCATAGCTTTACCAACCGTCCTGTTAACGATCAAGGCGAGTTTGTTGACAATCATAAGGTGTGGACGATCCATTCAGTTGCATACGACAACACCGTGCAGGCGGGCAGATCGGTTTTAGTGCGCTATAGGTTCCGCCTGCCAGCCGATGCACAGGGCACTTATACTGTCACCGCCAGAGTAAATTACAGGCATTTTCGTCAGAGTTATCTTGACAACGTGTTGGGTAAAGATCATCCTGCCTATCCAGTTGTTGAGGTTGCCGCTAAGACACGCGTCCTGAAAATTGGAGAGAATCATCCTGAGACGGAAGATCCTGCTGACAATCCGGAATGGATGCGCTGGAACAATCTTGGCATTGCACTTCTCGATCAGTTTCAGTATCAGGAATCGATTCAGGCCTTTGCCAATGTGGTCAAGCTTCGGCCTTCCTACGCAGACGGTTACATCAATATTGGCCTCACAGATTTGGTATGGGAGAAATTTGAGTCAGCGCGAAAAGCCATTCGCAAGGCGCTTGCACTCGACCCAAAAAGCGCGCGTGCTATATATTATGATGGCTTGTTGCAGCGGCGGGCAGGGAATACAGAGCGAGAGTTATCCGATTTCAGAACAGTGGTCGAGATGTTCCCTCAATCGCGCGACGCACGTCGCGAATTGGGCATTTTTTACTACAGACAGCATGAATATGACTTAGCTGTCGAACAATTCGAAGCATTGCAAATGATCGATCCTGACGATCTGGCTGCGCACTACAACCTCTCCATACTCTACCGCCGCATGGGAAAACCGAAGAAAGCTGCCGAGCAGCAATCCATGTTTTCCGATAAGAAAGCCGATCCCGGCGCGCCAACTTACTCCCTTGACTATCTTCATGCGCATCCGGAGATTACCATCGAGAGCATCCCTTGGCATTTGCACAGCGATCAATAGTCGGTTGGGTTGCGGTAGCACAATGCTAAACAAGTGGAGTGGTATGCATTTAAGTATGTGGAGCATGGCATCGACTATCCTCGCGATTGGCCTACTGGGTTCGCCTGGGCTATGCCGGGCAGCCAATAACTGCCCGTGGATCAATGAAGCCACGGTTTCGGGACTATTGGGTGGCATGGCGACCACAACGATTACAGAAACAGGCGCCAATGGAACGATCATCTGCGAATTCACGCAACAAAGTGGCAGCTTCAAACGAGTATTCCGATTGACCATGGAAGTGACCTCGGAAGCTCATGCCAAGCTGGTGTCGCTTGCATCAAGCTGCAGGACCGATGCTCTCCCATTGAGGGCTATTGGCAACGAAGCGCTGGCATGCACAATCACTGACCTAAAGAGCGGGCAGGGCGAGCGTGTAATTGGCCGGGTCCGCGATCAACTCTTCACAATTGTGATTTATACAACACTCAAGAACGATCCAAGCTTCACCCGCGAGACCGTGAAAACCAGGATCGATACTGCTGCCGAACTGGTTGCGGGTAATCTTTTTTGATGCGCAGGATTTGTGTTCAGATTTTCTCAGGAAGACAAGAGGAAGCAGGAGAATGGGCAGTACAAAGCCTGCCGGCGGCGCGTTGGGCATGCCGGCCACTAACGTCGTCAACTTGAAGTTGCCCACCGTGCCGATCTGTGTTAAGCGCGAGAAAAGAGAACTGGGCTAAAAAACCTTGCAGATGCTAACCTATTGATACCGTGTTTTTTCATCTTCAACTCGCTTCGTCTTTCTAGTGTTGAAATAATGAAATTTAATTTCGGTGAGGGAACGCAAGAAATCACTCATCGTCTTTGCTCCAATCTGTTGATTCTAAACGTGGCCCCGTAGCTCAGGTGGATAGAGCAGCAGTTTCCTAAACTGCGTGTCGGAAGTTCGAGTCTTCCCGGGGTCACCATCCTCTTTTCATGGATAACGAATTGTTGCTAGAGAGCGGAGGTGCGTCTGGATGCGTGCGCTTGGTCTTTGACATTGCGCCCCGCCCCGTTTATAAATGTTGATGACATGGAAGTCGTTTCCATGTCATGGTTGCTGCTTTTGCCTCGAGCAGCGTAACGAATTACGGCAATCGCCAGGATGCTCGGGAAGGCGGTGAAACTCCGCCACTGCCCCGCAACTGTAAGCGCCTCTGTTCCGCAACCGGCTTTCCAGGTTGCCAACAGGGATCCAGCCGGGGAATTAACCCCAAGTGAGCCACTGCGGACTATTCTTGAGAAGTGTCTGTGGGAAGGCGGCTGGAGATGGCGCAAGTCAGGAGACCGGTCCTCGCGCCCCCAACCCGCTTGCGTTCCGAGGGGAACGAAGGAGCTATTCCCATGCATTTCTCTTACCCAGCCTTACACCGTAGAGTTTCAGCCTGCGCAGAGAGCTTTCAATGCGCAAAGAGTGCCGTAGAATCCCGCCCATATCGCAAAGCGGATAGGGCGCTTGGCTTTCTGGCGCTTCTTCTGCTTGCAGCCACCTCATTTTGCCATGCAGCTTCCATTCGCGGCGTTGTCGCGGACACTACCGGCGCCAAAGTGGTGGGCGCAAATATCGTATTAATCAGCGGTGGCTTGAACGTCGGCTCCGCTGTGACCTCTGCGGACGGCAGCTTTCAGATCCACACCGGCGTTGAAGGGCGCTTTTTTCTGCTGGTCTCTTCACCGGGCTTTCGTCAGTTGGATACGCCCAGCTTCTTCGCTGGGCGGCTGGATTCAGTGGAGCGCAACCTGGTGCTGGAACCGGAGTGGGTGCGCGAATCCATCGTTGTGACGGCCACCGGAACTCCCACACCGCAAGCGCAGACCAGCGAGGCCACCAGTGTTCTGGGGCCTTTGGATCTTGCGTTGCGTGACGACCTGACCAGCGCTCTACGACTGATGCCGGGCGCAACTACCGTGCAGGAAGGGCAGATGGGCGCACAGACTTCACTCTTCATTCGCGGAGGAGACTCAGACGCCAACAAGATTCTTTTAGACGGCGTAGATGCAGGCGATCTGGGCAACGGCTTTGACTTTGGCCCGCTCTCGACCACCGCTATTGAACGCGCCGAGATCTTTCGCGGCCCAGACTCAAGCCTTTATGGCGCGGGCGCGGGCAGCGGCGTGGTTAGCCTGACCACGCCGCGTGGAACGACCAGCTATCCGTCGATTCTCCTCCAGGCCGACGGCGGCAATCTGAGCAGCCAGCGCGAGGAGGCTGAGCTGGCCGGCGCGCGCGGCAAGCTGGATTACCTGGGGGCTTACAGTCAACTGCAAACCGCCAACGATCTGCCCAATGACGAGTATCATGTGGTGACGATCGCAGCCAATCTTGGCTGGCAGGTGAGCGGGAGCACGCAACTGCGCGCCACGCTGCACAACGGCGTGGATACTATCGGCAATCCCAACGCCTGGGACTTCTATCACGTGGCCGATGACGCCACACAGAAAGATCAGGATTTGATCATCAGCGGATCCGTCGACAACCAGACCACGGAGTCCTTTCATAACACGCTGCGCTACGGGGCAACCCGCAAGCGCGAGCAATGGAATCAATGGGCCTCAGTAGGCGTTTGCATTCCCGTCGGAACCTGTGATGAGGCACCCGGTACACCGGGCGCGGGCAATTACTTCGGATTGCCCATTACCATTTATGGAGCAAATGGGTCGAGCGCTGTGGGGCCGGCCTTGCTCGATTACAGTACGGCCAATTATGCGATTTATCCGAGCGGCTACCAACAGGTTTCCAATCGCGATCAAGGTTCCTACCAGGGCGACTACACGGTTACGCCTCACCTGATTGCGCTGATTGGCTTCCGCTATGAGGACGAACGGGGGACGTTGGTCGATCCTGATTATGGTGAGAACGATGCCACCGAGCGCAAGAACACGGATTACCTGGGCAGCGTGCATGGAGACTTCAAAAACCGCTTCTACTATACGCTAAGCGGCGGCTTGGAACATTTCTCAATGTTTGGCACCCAGATCTCGCCGCGCGCAGGGCTTTCATATTATGCCGTGCGTCCCCGCAAAGGCATCTTCAACTACACGCGTGTCCTCTTCAACTACGGTAATGGCGTGCGCGAGCCAAAGCTAACTGAGCAGTTCGGTTCGCTTTACCAATTCCTGGAGTATTGCACTTCCTGCAACGGGGTTACACCGCAGCAAATAAAGATTGGCCCATTGGCCGCGCCATCGACCAGAAGCTACGAGGGCGGCATCGAACAGGCCTTCTGGGGAGAGCGGATTGTCTTTCGTTCCAGCTACTTTCACAATGAGTTTGGCCGAGAGATTGAATCGGTTGGGGCGCAACTACTCGTCAATCTGTTTCCCAATTTGACGCCCGCGGCGCTTGGTTCCCTGTATGCGGAGGATGCTGGCCTCTACGTCAATACGGGAGCCTTTCGCGCGCAGGGCATTGAGACCACCGTCGAGAGTGGCATCGGCAGAAGCCTCTTCTTTCGCGGCGGCTATACGTATCTTGATGCCGTAGTGCAGCGCTCCTTTGACAGCGATAATGAGGCTCTGTTGGGCGGCTGGGCGCCCACTTACCCAAACAACTGCACATTAGGTACGGCGGGGTGCATTCCCATTGGAGCTTATACACCGCTTGTTGGCGCTAGGCCCTTCCGCCACGCGCCGCACACCGGCTTCGTTACCGCCAGCTACACATCTGGCAAGCTTACCGGAATTTTCAACTCCGCTTTCTCCAGTCGTAGCGACGACTCCACCTATCTGGCTTATGACGACGTCAACGGTGGCAACAGCCTGCTGCTGCCCAACCGCAACCTGGACTGGGGCTACGCCAAGCTGGATCTGGGCGGCAGCTACAATCTCTTCAACTGGCTCAAGGTCTACGCTCGGGCGGAGAACTTGACCAACAGCCGTCACATTGCCCCCATTGGCTACCCAAGCTTGCCCTTCAACCTCCGCGCAGGCCTTCGCATCGAATGGACAAAATCCAATCATCCATAGACCCGCCCTGCCACGGGCAAGGCTGCGCTGGACGGACGGCCTTGCCCTTTCGATGAGGGTATTGGCGGCATTTCGCGCCTTTGTGACCAGAATCTAAATTGTTAGATTGCGCAAACGAGTGGTGAAATGAATCAAAAATAATGAGCAATCTTGCTCAAGATCCACTTTATTTTTGATTTTTAACAAAAATCAATTGAAAACCATAGGCTGAGAAGTTTAAAGTTATTCTTTCTGATACCTTGTTGGATTTGTTTTACCCTGTATTGTTTTTCCCAAGGAGTCCCTGTGATCTGCCCAAAATGTCAGTCATCCTCATTATTTGTCGTCCCTGCCGAGATTCGTCTCTATCGTAACTGTCATCGCACGTTGAGTCACCCTCCAATGACGCCTTCACCGGATGTGCGGGTCTGCTTGGATTGCGGGTGGTCCGAGTTTTCGATCCCGCGCTCGTGGCTCTCCGCTGGCTGGCTTCGCCCGATGCGGGCACAATCTGTACCGATTACGGCCTCGGCTCAGCCTGGAGCCTCCATTGGCTCCCCCAAAGCTGCTGCACTCAACTCTTAAAAGAAGTTTGCTGCAAAGGGAAGTGTCTTCCAAAGGAAATAGCGCATTAGCTTCTGAAGAGAATTGATCGCGCGGATGAAGTCAATTGGCCTACCGGTTCACACCCGCGGCATCGGCAAAGCCGGCGGCCTGATCCGGCGGAATTGTGCTAGCGGCGGGCGGTGGCGCAAACGAGGAGTTTTTGGCGTTGATGGCGTTTGAATAATCAGGCCCAAGGCCGAGCTTCTTCAGAGCGCGTGCGTCAGGCATCAACTTGGTCTGCCACCCTTGATCGGCCTGGTACTTCCGCATCGCCGCCTTGGTGGCTTCATCCCACTTGCCCGTAGCCTCACCGGTCAGATAATGCTCACGAATAAGCGCTTGCTGAATCTCCGTCACGCGAGCCGTGTCAATTCCTTGCTGGCCGCGCAACTTGGGACCTGCTTTTTTGCGGGCATGATGCTTGGCATGACTGCCGGAAGGAGCCGGTTGAGGGTTGGTTGCAAAGGCCGGAGACGCAGCCAAAGCCGTGAACAATACCGCGGTCAGGCTTGCCTTGAAAGAAAGCACGCTGCATCCCCTTTGAAACTTCCGTTGGATTCGGAATTTGATCTCAATTTTATCAAATTGTCCGTCATTGCAACAAGGCGTATCCGGTTTGAAAGACAGAATTCAATCGGTCTGGAAAGAAGACGCCGGAAGCAAAAATCCGCCTCCGGCGCTCCCCTATCGCTACTGTAAAGTGCCGCCCACGTAGTTGATGCCATCCGAGGGACGACGCGGGTCTACGATCTCGAAGACCACATCGTCGCCGCTCTTGAGCTTGCTCACCACCGCATCAAACTGCTCTATTGTGCCAGTAGTCTGTTTGTTGACACGCAGGATCACCAGGCCGGGCTCCAATGAGGGCTGAAGCAGATCGGCAAAAGAGCCGGAACGCACCGACTGGATCAACATGCCCTTGGCATGCAGCTTTTCAGCTGTTGCCGGGGAAACCTCGCGCACCACAATGCCCAGTTTGGTCTCGCCTACGTCGCCATTCTCCTCGGAGTTGGGCTCCGCTTGCGCGTTTTCTTTGCCACTGAAGAGCTGGTCTCGGTCGGCGATAGTCACGGATGCGTCGCTCTGCTTGCCATCGCTGACAAAACCGAGCCTGACCGTCGAACCAGGCCTGCGACTGGCAATTTCATTCACCAGATCGTCGCCGTCCTTGATTGAACGGCCATCCACGCTGGTGATGACGTCGCCCGGCTTTAATCCAGCCCTCTCCGCCGGACCGCCCGGTTCCACTTTATTTACCAATACGCCATTCTTGATGCCGTAGACACGATTGACCGCACCCGGCAGTTCCTGGCTGAAGTAGATGCCGATGGACCCGCGAGTCTTCTTGTGACTCGGACCGATCAGGTCGTTATAGACCTCCACCACAGTCTTTGACGGCATGGCGAAGCCCAGCCCCTGGTAGCCGCCAGATTGCGTAAAAATCGCCGTATTGACGCCGATGACCTCGCCATTCATATTCAGCAGCGGTCCGCCGGAGTTCCCCGGATTGATGGCGGCGTCGGTCTGGATGAAGTGCTGGAACTGACCACTTGCTCCCGGTTCTATGGTGCGGTTCTTGGCCGATATGATGCCGGCCGTTACCGTCTGCGCCAGCGCAAAGGGGCTGCCGATGGCTTCCACCGAATCCCCAACCTGCACATTGTCGGAGTTGCCCATCTTGACGGTCGGCAGCGGCTTGTCAGTATCGATCTTGATCACTGCAATATCGGTGGACTTGTCCACGCCGATCACCCGCGCCGGCCGGCCCAAGTCCTCACTGTCAGGATCACTGGCCAACTTGACATAAATCTTGTCGGCCTTCTCGACGACGTGATAATTGGTGATGATGTAGCCCTTGGGATCCACGATGAAGCCGGAACCAAGAGATTCGCGGACTTGATTATCCTCCCCTCCGCCCATCTCGGGCGCTTGCCCGCCAAAGAAGCGATTAAAGAAGTCCTGGAAGTTGCCCTGGCCCTGCTGCTGCCCCTGCTGATCCTGATCCTCATCCTGATCATCGTTGCCGGGCTGCTGCGGTTCGGGCTGTACGCGACCGCGGAAGTTGCGCCGCATCGGATTCTTCGCCTGCTTGGGCAATGTTTGGGTGTTGATATTGACCACCGCCGGACCAACGAGCTTGGCAATCTTCACAAATTCGTTGGGAACCACGGCGGAATCGACCACCTTCAGCGGCGTGGCGTCTGCGCTTGAGTTCTGTCGCTCCTGGCCGCGAACTCCGTGCGCCGCAAAGGATCCGGCTACAATGGCGACCGAAAGTGTGCCAAGCAAGACAAACGTGAATGCGAGACGGCGCGCGCGCAGCCGTTCAAAAAAAGTGCTCATAGATTCATTGACCTCGTAGGGTAACCAGCCCTGCGGCTGGGTTGTTCGAGTTATCCTGCGTATTGCTGCTTCAGTTGACTTCAAGATTCAGTATAGCCAACTCCGGAACTACATCCTTCCAGAGAACGCTCCAGAAGCGAACCGTTCCATTCTTATAGACGCAATTCGGAAAAAAGAGTCGCGCAAGCGATCACCATTGAAAGTTGGAATGCGACAATGTGCAACGAAAGCTGCCAAATCGGCAGTTCCCATCTCGGATCGGCTCACAATGAAGTCTGCAATCTATTGAAAAATAAATTCTTATGAATGAATCATGGACAAGGGAGAGCCACTTGTCCCCTAGCTTGCCAAAGACCTCTTCACCAGGTCACTCACCGTTCTGCCTTCAGCACGCAGATTGGCGGCTTGAAGCTTGGCTTGGACAGCCTTCATCACCAAGCCCATCTCTTTGGGTGTGGGCTGCTTGCCGCTAGCGGCAGCAACTTCGGTAATCGAGTCGGCTATCAGCGTGGCGAGTGCGGCTTCATCAAGAGCCTTGGGCAAGAACTCTTCAATGACAACAATCTCAGCGGCCTCGGCGGCGGCCAGCTCCGGCCGATTTCCTTTGGTGAACTGGTCGATGGAGTCGCGGCGCTGCTTGATCATCGTGGCCAGAGCCTGCTGCTCCTCGGCGGGAGTCAGCGGAACGCGAGCCTCGATGAATTTGTTCTTGAGGGCATTCTTGATAAGGCGCAGCGTGGTGGTGCGGACGGCATCGTGGGCCTTCATGGCCAAGGTGATCTGCTGGTTGACTTGAGATTCGAGAGAGACGGCTTCGCTCATGCTCTTCATTCTAACTCGCCACGCCTAGAAAATTCTTGATCCGGCCCAGATTCAATTGCGACTCGGTGCCTACCCTTTACGCACATCACTGCAAACAGTTCACGACGTCTCGGTCAGCGCATCGGTGGCCTTACTCATCTTGGCAGTGCGCTCCAGCTTGTCCCAGTTGAAGGGTTTGCCGTCGATCGCTCGCTTGACGGTCTTAAGCAAAACGATGGAGAAGACCTGCCGGTAAGCGAAGCGCTGCAACCAGATGTGGAAGAGCAGCCAGCCGTCGCCTTTATTGGCGGGATGGCGGCGTTCGAGCGAGAAAGCAACCGAGGAGGTTACGAAGTCGATGATCAGAAAACCGAAGAAGTAAAACATCAGCTTGTATAGATCTGCCGAGGATGCCGATTCGGGATGAAAGTAGCGATCCATGAAGTGATTGATGACGCCCCAAACAAACATCAGGTCAATAAAGGGCGAGACCAGGGGCAGAAACATCTGAAAGATAAGGATGTTTGGCAGGGCGAAGAGTCCCATGGCCTTGTTGCGGACAAATGCCAGGCGATGCTTCCAGACGGCCTGCAGAATCCCGAAAGACCAGCGGAAGCGCTGGCGCATCAGTCCCTTGGCGTCGATGGGGGCCTCGGTAAAGGCCAGAGCTCGATCTTCGTAAACGACCTTCAACTTCTGTTCCAGCAAGGCCATGGTGAGATCGGCATCCTCGGCGACGGTGTTGATGGGATAGCCGCCGACGGCCTTGACAGGGCCGGTGCGCCATGCGCCGATGGCTCCTGGAACCACGACCACGACATTGAAGAGATCAAGGGCGCGGCGCTCGAAGTTCTGACTGGTGATGTATTCCAGAGCCTGCCAGCGGGTCCAGAGGTTGACTCGATTGCCCACCTTGGCGTTGCCGGCAACGGCGCCGATAAGCGGATCTTCAAAGTGGGGGATAAGTTTACTGATGGCGTCTGGAGCAATGACGGTGTCGGCGTCGATGCCGACATAAAACTCCTCTGTCAGATGATCGAGGGCAAAGTTCAGCGCGGCGGCCTTGCCTCCGTTAGGCTTGGTGAGCACCTGAACCCGTCCGGCGATAATCTGGGCTGCGTAGGCTTGACGGGTGACTTCAGCAGTGCGGTCGCTGGAGCCGTCGTCGATGACGATGATGCGCAGATTGGCGTAGTCGGAGTTGAGTACCGACCGGACGGTGCGGACGATGACCTTTTCCTCGTTGTAGGCGGGAATGAGGACGGCGACGCGGGGATTGAAGCCGGGCGAGGCCTGTGCATGAGGGCGCCGCAGGCGGTCGATGACAGCGAAAATGCCAACCAAGATCAATCGCCCACTCATCAGAATATCGCCCAGGAAGAAGACCAGAACAATAAATTCGCCGACAATGGCGAGGCTGGAGAAGGCAACCGAATCCGGCAAGGCGCGCAGGTACTGGCGGAAGGTGAGCTTGGGCATTACCTCGGCGGTGGTCTTGCCCATCAGCGCGGAGATGGGAACAATGGCGTAGCCGTGGGCGCGAAGGGCATCAATGAGAACTGGAAGAGCGGCAACGGTGGCTGCACGGTTACCGCCGCCGTCATGGAGCAAAATGATGGAACCGCGGAACTGTGGCTTGACCTTCATCAGTTCCAACTGACTGAGGATGGACGCCGTTATTTCGGCAGGCGACTTGGGTGGATGCTCATTCCAATCGTCGGTATCCAGCTTGTTGCCGATGATGGTGTACCCAGCCTGCTGGATACGCTCGACTGGGGCGGCCTGGTCATCGGTGTCCGGCTCTTCGTCGATGTCATAAGGCGGACGGAAGTAAAGCGGCTGAATGCCCAGCTTGCTGGCGAAAAGGCGCTCGGTCAGCTTGAGTTCCAGGTCAAGTTGACGGTTGGAGATTTCGCTGATGTCCGGGTGCGTCCAGGTGTGGTTTCCTATCTCGTGGCCCTCGCGGACAATGCGCTTCATCACACCCACATACTGCACGGCTTCAGAACCGATGAGCAGGAAGGTGCCTTTGACGTTTTTATCGCGAAGAATATCGAGAATCTTGGGCGTCCATTTGGGATCGGGACCGTCATCGAAGGAGAGCGCGACCTCATTGGGATGGTAGCCATACTGTTCGATGGTGTAGGTGCGCGGATAAACATCCATATGCTCATCGATGATGAGTTTCTTGCGCGGATCAGGTTCGTCGGTATCCACCTGGATGGTGCGCTTGCCGGACTGGGGAAGGCCGGTAATGCGAATGATATCGCCATCCCCCTCGTTGTCCACATCGTGGCCGGGTTGAACAGCGCCAAGGGCTTGAAGGGCATCCGGGCTGCTTGGCTTGTCCCAAATGTTCCATAGGGAGCTATCCTCTTCGCCCAGTCGCCAGAGCGCAAAAGTTTGCAGGCCCAGGCCGCGCGCAGCTCGCATCTCATTGAGCATGGAAACGCCGTCGAGGAACCAGACGACATGGCGCTGGTTCAAATCCTCGTCAATGTACTCGAAGTGCGGATTGAGTGTGTCGTAATCCAGGTCAAGGTCGGCATCGGCGTCAGAGGCGCGCTGCCAGACATCAGAGACGTGCAGGTCATCCGTATAGAGAACAAGATTCGAGTGCTTAGCAGCAACTTTCTTGTTCTTGGAAGGGCTGGGGATGGACATGACCCAGTCGTAGCCATAATTGCCCACTGCGCAAATCAGCTTCTCCTTGGGAACCAGTTTCAGGACTCGGCGCAGATTACCGACGAACCACTCCTGGCTGGCGATAGGGCCTGGCTGGCTCTCGATCTGGTGCTGGTCATAGTTCATCAATATGACGCCGTCGGAGTTGGCGGCAACTGCCCGGAAATCGTCGTCCGTGGTCAGGATTTGGGTATTGACGTACAGGCGCAGATTACGCGTGTGCAGGTCGGCATAGAGCGCCTTAAGGAAGCCGACATACGCGGGGCTGGCCTCGTCGGGAAGATTCTCAATGTCCAGCGACAGGCCGCGATAAGCCGGAAATGCGGCAAAAAAGCGAAGGATCTGCTGACGCAATGCGGTACTTTTGCTAGGGTCGCCCAGAACGCCGGCGATGGCCGGATCCCAGCTTTGCGTATTGGGGTTGAAATTGTTCAGGTGAGGAAAGATCTCCGTGTCTTCCTTGGTAGCCTGAATCACCCGCTTGATTCTGTTCAATTCGTCGGGGTCATGAACGGTATTGCCCTCAATTACCTCATACTCGTGATGGTTATCGCTGGTAATACCGAGCAGAGTGCCCTGGGGCGCGTCTACGTGCAGCCATTCGGGAAAGAGCAAGTCGATCTGGTGGACGTGTTCCTTGAAGGAAGAATAGCTGGCCGGATCGTAGGGAACATAATAGGCCGCGCGTAATCCCTCGCCGGTGTTGAAGGGAATATCTGAGGGTTTGCGGTCGGTCTTGCGGTGCGCGGCTCGTTGGCTCTTCACGGTCGACCGCTCCGGCAGAGCTTTGAAATTGTGGCGGGGAGTGGCCAGCAGCAATTCCGGCAAGTGCTGAACGTGCAGCACATTGAAGATGAAAGCAATCAGTACCAGCGTGAAAATCACGGCCGACGCATCGAGGATGCGCCGTAGCCGCTTCCATCGCTTGCGTTGCGGGTCAAAAAAGATCTGTTTATCCGGCATGAGTGGTCTGAAGCTTCCTAACTTATCTTACAAAAGCAGGGCTGTGAAAACAGTCGCGCGAAAAACAAAGAGCAAAAAACCGCTGAAACCGTCTACCCTATACAGTACGAATCGTATGGAAGCTGGCCCCACTCGTCAAACCAGGAACGCCTCCCGGCCCACAGTTCGCCTTCTTCCGGCGCTGCCGGTCGCGCTTGCCTTGGCATCCGGCCTCCTGGTACGGCTTTGGATGATGAAAAAGTATTACCAGGCGGGCTACGATTCACTGGTCTACGGTGGGATTGCCAAGCACCTCCTGCAACAAGGCGGATACCTCCTTACCAGGCCTGATGGAGTGATTCAGCCCACGCTGATCCGCCTGCCGGGTTATCCCTTCTTTCTGGCGATCTGCTTCCGGTTTTTTGGGATGGAGAACTATGCATCAGCAGTTTGGGTGCAGATTGGGTTGGAAATGGCAGGCTGTCTGCTGCTGGCCGACTGCGCACGGCGCATTGCTCCCGCCGCACTCAGTTCCCGTGCTGCGCACGCCACGCTTTGGCTGGCTGCGCTCTGTCCCTTCACCGCCATTTACTCGGCTCAACCGCTCACCGAATCGTTGACGCTGTTCGCAATCGCGCTGGGCCTACAGTCGTTAGCTGCCTTTCACGACCGGCCTGGATGGGCAATGGCGCTCTGTTTCACCTGCTCGGTCAGCTTGGCAGCGCTGCTCAGGCCAGATGGAGCGTTGGTGGCTGTGGCGCTGGCTCCGGCGATGCTGCTCAGGGTTTGGCGTGGGGAAGGGAAGCTGGAGACAAAGAATGCACTGAAGGTAAAAAGAATACTCCGTGCCCCATCCATTTTGCGTTGTTTGCGAAAGGGGTGGGATGCCCGACTGATTCGCATGGCTTTCGTCTGCACGTTGCTGGCGCTTACGCCCTTTGTCATTTGGACAGCACGCAACTGGCAGGTCTTTCACGTCTTCCAGCCGCTGGCGCCGCGTTATGCAAACGACCCCGACCAGACCTCCTATCCAGGCTGGCAGCGCTGGGTAAAGACATGGAGTCTGGATTTTATTTCAACCTTTGATATTTATTGGCCTGTGCCGGGAGCTCCGCTGGATTTGACCAAGCTGCCCAACCGAGCCTTCGATTCTCCCGAAGAGTATGCAAAAACTGCTGCGCTGATCTCTGAATACAATATCGAAGACCAAGCCAGTGACATTGTGCCGGAGGTGGATGAGCGCTTTGGGCTTTTGGCCGAGGAACGCATCCACGCTCACCCGGCGCGTTACTACCTCTGGTTGCCGCTGGGACGGCTAGCGGATATGTGGCTGCGCCCGCGTGTTGAAATCATCTATGACGGAGGCCTGGATTGGTGGAGGTACTCGCGCCATCCCCGGCAGACCCTCGTCTGTTGGGCCTTTGCTGGGTTGAACGGCTTTTATCTGCTGCTGGCAGCGGCTGGAATTCGGTTGCGCCCTCGATTCTGGCCTTGGATGGTGGCGTACGTGCTGATGCGCAGCGGACTGCTCATGACGATTGAGTCGCCCGAGGCGCGCTACACGCTGGAGTTTTTTCCGATGCTTTTTGTGCTGGGCGGCATCGGATGGAGTGAGGGCTGGAGAAGATTGGCCGCACGGTTTTTAACTGTGAATATCGCTGATTTCAAAACACTTCTTTCCAAATGAAGGGTTGCAGCCTTGCTCAAGGTATACTGAGGTCTACCATGGCAACCGAAAAAACCTTCTTTATTGAGACCTTCGGGTGCCAGATGAATGCCCATGACTCGGAAAAAGTCATTGGCACACTGGAGCATGAAGGCTATCGCCAAGTTGAGTCCGAGGAGAACGCAGGCCTGATTCTCTACAACACCTGTTCGATCCGCGACAAGGCAGAGCAAAAGGTCTTCCACCGGCTGGATGAGTACAAACGCCAGCACCGGGAAGGAAAGCGCTTTGCCGTTTTAGGTTGCGTCGCGCAGCAGGAAGGCGAAAGAATCTTTGAGCGCGCTCCTTACGTCTCTCTTGTCTCAGGCTCAGCCTCCTATCGCAAGCTGCCGGAGATGCTGGCGCGCCTGGAGGCCGGCGAAACCCGCATCACCGGCTTGGATGATCGCCAAACCGATGAGACCTTCGAGACGGAGTTTACCGCCCGCAAGAACCCTTATCGCGGATATATCACCATCATCGAGGGCTGCGACAAGTTCTGCGCTTACTGCGTGGTGCCGTTTACCCGCGGCAAAGAGCGCAGCCGCGGGTCGAGTTCCGTGTTGGCGGAGGCGCGGCGGATCGCCGGTCAAGGCTTTACGGAAATTCAACTGCTGGGGCAAAATGTGAACAGCTACCGCGACCCGGAAGGGAAGCGGAGCTTCGCCGAATTACTGGCTGCCGTGGGCGAGGTGGTGGGGATCCGCCGGGTGCGCTTTACGACCAGCCATCCGCGCGACTTTACACGGGATATTGTTGAAGCCATTGACGCTGTGCCCACGCTCTGTGACCATGTTCATCTGCCTGTTCAGTCCGGTTCTACGCGAATTTTGAAGGCCATGAACCGCGAATATTCACGAGAGGACTATTTGGAGCGTATTGGCTGGATTAAAAACGCTCGCCGTCCGATTTCCATCTCAACGGACATTATCGTCGGCTTTCCGGGCGAGACGGCGGAAGATTTGCAGCTAACGATAGATCTTCTTAACCAAGTTGAGTATGACTGTGTCTTCGGGTTCAAGTACTCTGGGCGGCCAAATACTCCGGCTTTGACAATGATCGATTCAATCCCGGATGCTGAGAAGGCCGCCCGGCTTCAAGTAGTTCTTGACCGGCAGAGAGAGATCCAAAGGGTCAACTATGCCAAGCACTTAGGAGAAATTATCGAAGTGATGGTTGAGGGTGCCAACCCGGCGAGAGGACAGATTATCGGACGTAGCAGCCAGAACACGCCGGTCAACTTCAGTTGCGGCCAGCCGATTGCGCCAGCGCCGGGGAACTATTTAAAGGTGAAAATAACTGCGTCGCATCCGAACAGTTTGGTGGGAGAAGCCGTCTAAGATGGAAGCTGCAAGGAAAGGGAAGCCATGGATGTTGAAGTGAAGATACGAGGATTGACGTTGGATCCGTCCACCAGTATGCCGATCGTTGTTCTCAAAGATGTTGCCTCTGACACAGTGATGCCGATCTGGGTTGGAATCTTCGAGGCTAATGCGATTGCCATCGAGATTGAGAAGGTTGCGGTGCCGCGTCCAATGACTCATGACCTTGCCAAGAATCTAATCCATTACTTGAATGGCCAGTTGGAACGTGTTGTTATATCAGAGCTTAAAGACGATACATTTTATGCAACAATTTGCCTTCGGCAAGGGAGTCAACCGATGGTCATTGATGCGCGGCCATCGGATGCGATTGCTTTGGCACTGCGCGCGGATTGCCCGATTTACGTGGCGGATCATGTTTTGCAAACAGCTAAGATGAACACCTCTGGCCCTGCGGAGGGACAACCGGCCGAACCCTTGCGCGGTTGGTTGGAAGGTCTGAGTGACGATGATTTAGGGCGCTACAAGATGTAACGAGGATCAAAATGAGCGATGAACCAGGGTGCAACAACTTGGAGGAGGTTCGAGCGGAGATCGACCGCATTGCTCGAAAGATCGTCGGGTTGCTGGCCGCGCGCGGCGGTTATGTCAAACAAGCTGCACGATTTAAAACATCCACAGACGATGTGAAGGCGCCGCAGCGAGTGGAACAGGTGATTGCCAAAGTGAAATCTTTGGCGATGGAGTTGGGAGCAGATCCATCCGTCACAGAACAGGTTTACCGAGTGATGATTCGCGGATTCATTGAAGCTGAACTACAGGAGCACGCAACATTACAGGGAAGAGATACTGTGAGCCATAAATAATCCATAGAGTGGTTAGGTTCAAGAGATCAAGGGTTTAGTGATTCCGGTCAGATTTAATCCTTGGCGTATATATACAGAATATACGTTATCAGACATTATGCATCCTTCCGTTATGAGTGCATTCTCTTTGAAACACCTATTCAAAAGCCCAACTCCATCGATTCACCGATTAGAGCTGGGCTTGAGTTTCAATGTTGCTGGTTCTGTTGACTCTGGCTTATTGGGCGGCAACACCGTCCAGTTTGGCCTGGTATAGAATGACTTGCTTGATCGTCTCGTAGGGTAAAGTCGCGGACAACTCGCGACCATTGATCACCAAGGTCGGAGTCTCATTGATATTCAAATCCGTGGCCAATTTAGTTGAAGCCTCTATCACAGCAGCCGTTGCTGGCGTCGAGGCGCAGGCACTTATCTTGGCCGGATCTAGGCCAACCTTGGCCACGGCAGCGTTCAGGGTCAGCGTGACGCCATCCTCGGAGACCAAGCCTGCCTGGCCATCAAAGACGGCTGCAGCATAGTTGAAGAATGCATCGCTGCCAGCTTCTTTGGCCACACACACGCCATAAGCGGCCGCGGGCATGGATCCCTTCCATTGAGCATTTCCCAGGGGACGGTTTAGAAAGACAAAACGCGCCTTGGGAAAATCTGCTGCCAGTTTCTCCATATTCGCCTGCGCCTCTTTGCAATGTGGGCACTCAAAGTCAGCAAACTCAACAATTTCCAGATCCTTCGAGGCGGATCCACGATAGGGTCCATCGGCGCGCAGCCGAATCAAATCACGATATTCCTTGAACGGATTTTCGCCAAACGGCAAAATCGTCAACCGCCCGAATTTATCCAGGGTGACGAGGTGTTTTCCGTCAGCCACTGTATAGAAACTGGTTTCTATTGGCTTTTGGGTTTCACTTTTATCGTTGACCAGAATGGTGACTTTTGAAATGCCCTCCACTGGGGTCTTCTCAATTGCCCACACCTCCCAGACTCTGGTGTCATCATACCCCCAGCTGACCTTCAGGAATGTCTCGATGGTCTCCTTGGACGGCAAGGTTGCGGTGAAGTTGGAAGGGCTGGGCTTGGGCATTGCAAAAGGCTTGGCAGCCGTCGTAGCTTCAGTAGATTTCGGGATGGCTGAGGTTGCAGCCGTATCCGCCGGCACCGGTTGCGGCGCGGGCTGATCCTTCGACGCAGCAATCGGAAGCATGGTCATCCCATTCTTGCCTGTAACGATGAAATGCTGGCCGTCCGGCATCCCCAAAAACTGAATCCCGAAAGGCTTTTGTGTCTCGCTTTTATCATTCACAAGAACGGTGACTAATGAAACGCCTTCCACTGAGGTCTTCTCAATTGCCCAAATTTCCCAGATTCTATTTTCATCGCTGCCCAAATTGGTCTTTAAAAATGCGTCGACGGCCTCTTTCGTGGGCAATGCGGCGGTGAAGTTGGCCGGCTCCGGCTTGGGCATTGGATTCAACTTGGCCGCAGGGACCGGCGCAGCGGGAGACATGGCGTTTGGGGCGGAGGGCAAATCCTGTTGCGCGGCAGCCTGTAGTACTGGCAGAGAAAATGCAACCAACGCCAAGGCACTGGTAAAACGAATCGACGGACGGATCAAGCGGTTTCTCCTTCAACGTTGAAAAAAACAGAACTGTGGAAAGCTTCCCGACTTCTAGCTTATACCGGCAGGTAGACCTCACACCTGAACTTTAACGGCAATGGGAAATCTGCGGCCCATGCCAAATGATTTGCTGGTCACTTTGAGGACCGGAGCGGCCTGCTGACGTTTGTATTCACTGCGCTCGACCAAGTGCACCACCTGTTGGACGAGTTCGATTGGAAATCCGTTTGCCGTGGCGATCTGCTCCGGCGTTTCATATCGCTCGACGTAGGCTTCAAGGATGGGATCAAGGACCTCATACGGCGGCAAGGAGTCTGTATCTTTCTGATCGGGGCGGAGTTCGGCCGAGGGAGGCTTCTCCAGAATCGCGGCGGGAATCACTTCCCTACCCCGGTTGATCCAGCGACAGACATCGTAAACGCGGGTCTTGACCAGGTCCCCGATGACCGCCAAAGCGCCGACCATGTCGCCATAGAGCGTGCAATAGCCAACGGCCATCTCCGATTTGTTGCCTGTAGTGAGCACCAACGCAGAGAACTTGTTGGAGAGAGCCATCAAAAGGCTACCGCGAATCCTGGACTGGATATTCTCTTCCGTAATTCCAGCTTGGGTTCCCTCAAAAAGCGGCTCCAAAGAGCGTGTGTACTCGGCGAAAAGTCCACTGATGCCAATAATTTCAAAGCGGATACCGAGATTCGCCGCCAGTTCTCTGCTGTCATCAATAGAGCCCGAAGAGGAGTAAGGGCTGGGCATACCGATGCCGAGAACGTTCTCCGCCCCCAGAGCTTCGGTAGCAATCACTGCCACAAGCGCTGAATCTATACCCCCGCTCAGTCCCACCAATGCCTTTTTGAAACCGCACTTGCGCACATAGTCGCGCGTGCCTAGCACCAGGGCGCGGAAGGCAGCTTCGGTATCGTCGTCCTGAGGGGTGGCGACAAGGGGTGCGTTGAAGGTATCCACAACAATCAGATCTTCTTCAAAAGAAGCGGCTTGTGCGATCAATCCGCCGCGTGCGTTCAGAGCCAATGAGGAGCCGTCAAAGATCAAGCTGTCATTGCCGCCCACCTGATTCACCAGCAGCACCGGAACGCCATTCCGCGCGGCTATGGCCGAAAGCATCTGGCGGCGCAGGGCGCGCTTGCCGTGCCAGAAGGGCGACGAGGACAGATTGATCAGCACAGCCGGCTTCTGGCGCATCAACTCTTCCACCGGATCGACACTGTACAAACGCCGTGGCCAGAAATTCTTATCATTCCAAGCGTCCTCGCAGATGGTGATGGCCAGGCGAAGGCCTTCTATTTCAACGATCTCCTGAGGCTTCGATGGGGCAAAATAGCGTTGTTCATCAAAGACATCGTAGAAAGGCAAGAGGCGCTTGTGCTGTTCAAGGAGCAGCCGGCCGCCATCAAGCAGTACAGCTGCGTTGACGGCGGGTTTTCCACTCTGATTCTCAGCCGGCAGCGCCACGCCGACGAGCACAGCTGTAGGAAGCTCTCTCGTTGCGGCAGCCAGTTCATCGACGGCAGAGCGGCATCGCGTCAAGAAACTAGGCTTTTCCAGAAAGTCTGCCGGCGGATAACCGCAAAGGGCCAGCTCAGAAAAAACCGTCAGCCTGGCTCCCTGAGCAGCTGCGCGCCGGCTGACAGCGACGATCTTTTCAAGATTTCCAGTGAAATCCCCGACGATCGGATTGATTTGGGCAAGTGCGATCTTCACACTTCCAGTTTACCCCGCCAAGAAGAACAAGCCACTCCGCGAAGAGAGTGGCTTGGCATTCCTGAAGGATGAGTAAAAAACAGTTTTTATGTGCCGGTTCCGGCAAAGACTACGCCAATGGTGCGCATAATAATCTGCAAATCCAGCCAGATGCTCCAGTTCTCGATATAAGTCACATCCAGTGAGATGTAGCTGTCAAAGGATGGATCTTGGCGAGCTTGTACCTGCCACAAGCCAGTGATTCCAGGGGTCACGTCCAGTCGCCGCAGGTGACTTAACTTGTACTCGCTCACTTCGCTGCCTATCGGCGGACGGGGCCCCACAATGCTCATATCGCCACGAAGAACATTAAAAAACTGGGGCAATTCATCGAGCGAATACTTGCGCAGAAATCGACCCAGCCGGGTAATACGCGGATCATCGGAGATTTTAAATAGAATGCCCTCACGTTCATTCAAGTGCTTCATCTCCGCAAGCCGCTTGTCCGCATCGAGAACCATGGTGCGGAATTTAAAGCACCGGAATACGCGACCTTTTTTGCCGATACGCTCAGAAGGATAAAAGACCGGACCGGGGGAATCCAGCTTGACTGCGACGGCAATGATCAGCAGCAAAGGCGACAAAATGACCAGAGTGAAAACTGAAAAAATCATATCTAAAACGCGTTTGAGTAATAGTTGAACTTCTGGCACTTCGCTGCGATGCAAAGGAATGGTCGGGAACTGGCCGATATATTCAACGGGATTGTTCCAGGTCAGGCTGTCGTACATCTCAGGAACGATGCGCAAGTCTACGCCTTGTGTTCTGGCTTGGGCAAGAGCATCCTGAATGAGGCTTCGGTCATAGGGCGCGGTAAAGAATATCTCATCCACAAAATACTTGCGAGCCTGCTGGAAGAGTGAATCCAGAGATCCCACGACATCATTGGGTGTAGCGGCCAAACAGGGCGTCGCTCCGGGAAGTTCAATGAAACCCTTGAAGCTGTATCCCAGGTGGCGAATGCTCTCCAAGTGATGACGCAGGGCTTGAGCCTCGGGTCCAGTACCGACGATCAGGGCATTGCGCGCTCCCACACCCTGCTCGTAACTGCGGTAAAGAAGCAGGCGTGAGAAAAACCGCCGCAGGCTGAGCAGCAAACAGGTCAATCCGATGGTGACCAATACGATTGTCCTGGAGATATCCTCGGCATGAACCAGATAGAGAGCTCCGGTGAGCAGTAATCCAGAGGTGAGGCAGGCTTGAAGGCTCAGGCGCTGCTCATGAAGGATATTGTTCAACCGGGCAGGCATATAAAGATTCAATCTCTTGCTGGTCATCATCAGAGAAACAGCGAAGAAACATAGAAGACCGAGCAGAATTCCCATCGGACGGCCATGTATGAGGGTTCCATGCCAAAACTCCCTCGCTCCCACCATAGCTCCCGTATGTTTTCTATAAATAGTGGCAATCACTACTGACACGAGAATTGTCATCGCATCCATGGCCATATGCATCTTGGCCTTGCCTTGCGATGCGCGCGCATGATTGCGTACTGACGCTCCTTGCCACTCCTGCGGCGACGACACGGAAGCCGATACTCTTTGCCAAAAATCTGATGTAGCCATAAGCGTTTGCCCACCTCATATAATCAAATTTCAAAAAAGTATGTCAGGCAAGTGATCCCAGAGATTTCCATGGATCAAAATGCCCACCTCAACAATGCATCCTTCCCTGCCCTCATCTTTGAGCAGGACGTGAAACAAATGCCGAGACTTTTGTCACTAAACGTTACAGTGTTCCGGCTTCATCAATCCGGTTTTGACCTCAGTTTGCACTTCCTGCCACCAGCGCGGCAAAGAGTTATGCATATTGGCCCAATGAAGCATGGGATCAGAATTTGGACCAAAAGGGAGGAATATACCCGCTTCACAGGAAATCAGACTGTGAAGCAGAACAACGGGAAAACCTGATTATACAGCACTTCTTAGCCGCTGTCGTCCCAGGTTATGAATATTTTTCAGGCAACCCCTTGGATACCCTTTGCTCAACCAACGATAACAGCATGACTCAGATCGCAAATTCATCGCAAGAAAGAATTCGTCCTCCCCCATTACGGTATGAAACATCACTTATTCCGAAGGTAACGAATAGACGTCCAAAGCAAGGAATTGCTGAATATGTGGATCGAAAGAGGCCATAAAATCACGCAGTGTTCCAAAAAACTGTGCCCGGCCCTGATGGAGAAAGAGCACCAGGTCGGCAAGCCGCTCTGCAAAGCGCATATCGTGAGTGACCACGATGCTGGTTTTGCCCAGATGCTGCTTGAGAATCTCGATCAGATCGCCGAGGCGGCGGGCGATGATGGGATCAACCATCGTTGTCGGCTCGTCATACAGCACCACCTCCGGTTCAGCGGCAAGAGCACGGGCGATTGCCACGGCTCGCCGTCGCCCCGTCGAAAGACTGGCCGGCAACGAATCGGCGACATCCTCGGCACCTACCACGTTTATCAATTGAGAGACTTTCTCTTGTATCTGCTCCTCTGTAAGACCGCCGCGTTCGCGCAGTGGAAAGGCCACATTCTCGCACACGGTCAACGAATCAAAGAGCGCTCCATTTTGGAAGACCATCGTAACGCGCTTGCGAATGGCCCGCATCTCCTCTTCGCTGAGCGTGGTGATCTCCTGGCCTTCAACGCGAATCGAGCCTGAATCGGGCTTGAGGAAGCCCATCAGCATCCTCAGCGCCACCGACTTGCCTACACCGCTGCGCCCCAGGATGCAGAGGATCTGGCCTCGGTTCATCGAGAAGCTCACATCTTCCAGAACTGAGCGTCCGTCAAAAGAGATGCCCACGTGACTGAAGGAAATGACCGGCTCCGGCGTCGGGGATTGCTCCGCATTGGCGGGTAAATCGTTCATGGCCTTAGAATCAGATTACGCGACCTGAGTGCGAAGGAGTCATTGACGCACTTAAAAATCGCCAAAAACTGGATTTTTGTCCGCAAATCTGTTTATTTGAGAATGGGCGGTCTTTTGAGTAAGAGGCTAATTGGCGTTTTAATAGTGATGGTGTGCATGATCGCTGCCAGCGGGAGCAGTCAAGAGCGGATGCCGGTGAGTGGATTGCCTGTTCCGCCGATCAGCGGGGTTCCTAAGCCCGCAGGCGCGGTGGGCGGTTTGAAGGTTCTGAACTGGGCAGGCTTCAAAGCCGCAATCACTTATACCTTTGATGACTCAATTGCCTC
>CAZXVX010000030.1:0-4858 GCA_964644105.1 uncultured Occallatibacter sp.
TGCGCACCATCTGCTGGAAGGGCCGGAAGACAAAGATGATGCCGGGGCCGTAGGGCTGGGGCGAGACGCGGCCCAGGGTGAAGATGACCCCGCGCTCATACTCGCGCAGAATCTTGATGCAGTTGAGAACGTACAGGACGACGATGGCAATGAAGATCAGAATCGGTGTGAACAATGTATCCATGGGTATTTCCTCACTCAGGAGGGATTGTACTCCAGTTGCGCGCCTCGGTGGAATAAAATCGTTGGCGCGCTCCGGCGGCGATTGACGGCGGCGCGCCAGTTTTGAGAGGCTTGAGGTCATGGAATACAAAGGGAAAGTGGAGTATGCGCGGGAACGGAAGTTGCGCGCGCGCAACACGCGCATCTATCGCTCTTTGCATTGGCCGATCTGGATTTGGGTCTTTTTTCTGGCCCCGGGACCGCTGACTTTTTCGCTCTTTGCGCATGGCTTCAGCTTGGGCAACTCGCTCTGGCTGGGCGCGGTGCTGGTTGGCACCGGTGTGGCTGCCGTGCGCGGCAAGCTGCCCGGAGCCGAGCCGGGGCCGTACATCCTGCGCTTTGACGAGGACCGGCCCAATCCGCTCTATCGCCGGGTCTGCTACAGCTTTGCCTGGACGGCGGCGCTGACCTACGCGACGCTGAATCTGGAGGGGCTGGTCATCACCGTCCTCGGCGGCGGCTGGCAGATGAAGGCCATTTACAGTTATGGTTATCCGCCGCTGGCCGCAGTGATCTTACTGATCGGACTCACCGGCAACCTGCCGCGCGTGGGGCCCTCCACCCGAGGCGAAGGCCACGAGCGCCGCTACTTCTACGGCACGGTCTGGGCAGTAACCGTGGCGCAGACGCTGCTGATGATCCTGTGGAAGACGCTGCCGGTGAACGACGTAACCAGTTGGGTGAAGCTGGGGGCGTATGTGGCCGCGCTCGTGTTCATGGGCTGGCTGGCTTATCAAGGCGTGCTGCCGAGGACGAGGCCGATTCTGCCCGGTGAGAGCATGGTCGCGGATTGACCACCTTCGGTGGGGCAGACGAGCTGTGCGCATGGGTTTCGTGGTCTGCCAGCTCTCAGACTCGAGACCTGAGGCGCCCGGCATCCGCAGATTAATTTGTTGTCCGGCTCGGTCGTTTCCCACATCTGCCGCAAACTACGAGGCAGATGTGGGGCAGCCGGGGTTGGGGTCCGGCAGACTATTCGGAAGCCGAGAGGGAGACGTCCAAGAGGATCGGCCCTGGATCCAAAAACGTCTGATCCGGGAGGAGATTGACGGTGGTGGAAACGACCCAGAACGCACCGTCACCGGGCTGAAAGGTCTCGGAGAACGGGGCGGTGGAACAAACATTGGAAAAGCCCTGAGAAACAAATTCATAGGTCGCCCTGTAGGGGCTGGCGGCATTGCTGGTTGGATAGAACTGACATATCGCACCCGCGACCGGGGCGAAGGTCCCGCCGCCGCCAACAACTGAGTAGTGATAAAGCTGTGCCTGGAAGGTCGCGGTGAAGGTTTCGAAAAACGCGGAGGAATCGAAGGAGAGCGCCCCGTACGCCTTAGTCAGGGTAACTTGCTCGGGGAAGATCTGCACCAGACCCGAATAATAGTAGATAGAAGCTCCCTGCCCAAGGAAAAGTTGCCAAGCGGTGACCGGGCCCACGGTAGTGACAAACGGGGCGGTGGAGTTGCCGGAAATGGGCATGGCGAGCACGGTGTAGGGCTGGCCCGGTGAAGCGAGTGTGAGCGAGGCGGCATGACCCGTGGTTCCATCACCGACGCTGGAAAAGAACATGCGATTGCCAGGACCGGCGGAGCCCGTTGCGCCGGCAGGCCCTTGAGCGCCCGTTGCGCCAGCGGGGCCTTGTGGGCCTTGTGGACCTTGTGGGCCTTGAGAACCTTGTGCGCCGGTTGCACCGGCGGGTCCTTGCGCTCCTACGGCGCCGGTCGGGCCAATCGTCGCCCAACTCATTCCCATCTCACCGGCTACGCAGAGCGAGGTTGAAGCGACAATACGGACGGCGCCGGTCGTAGAATTTACGCAGGCGGAGATGTTTGTCGACACGGGCGCGGCCATCGCCACAGTTCCCACTAGAAACGAGGACACGAGTACTGCAAGTGATTTGCGAGAGTACATGGAAACCTCCGGGGAGAATATTGGGGGAGATATCGGGCTTTATGACTGATGATAAAAAAAACGATTTGGTGCGTAATTCTTTTCACCCGGCTCGCCATGGTTCAAGCTTGTTGCACCCTTCTGTCATCCGCTACCATTGCCCGAGGAAACAGGCGGGGATTTTGCCCGCTTCAGGAGCCTCGCAAATGCGTCGCATAAGCGCATGCACCCTTCGAAAGTAAAGTGTGTGCCCGGCCAGCTGAGCCGCCTGGCAGGCCCGCAAAGATGTGGGAGCCAAAACTTCAACCGCGACCTTACGACCGACGACTGGATTTTATGACTTACGCAACCAAGGAAATCTTTTACACGTTGCAGGGCGAAGGCGCGCAGACGGGCCGGGCGGCGGTCTTTTGCCGCTTTGCCGGCTGTAATTTGTGGAGTGGACGGGAGAGCGACCGCGCCTCCGCCGTCTGCCGATTTTGCGACACGGATTTTGTCGGTGTCGATGGGCCGGGCGGCGGACGCTTCGATTCGGCCAACGATCTGGCAGCAGCCATCGAGCGCGCATGGCCGGAGGATGCAGGGCTGGGCCGGCGCTACGTTGTCTGCACCGGCGGCGAGCCGCTGCTGCAATTGGACTCGAGCCTCATCCACGCGCTGCACGAGCGCCGCTTTGAAATCGCCGTCGAAACCAACGGCACCATCCCTGCGCCGGACGGCGTGGACTGGCTCTGCGTCAGCCCCAAACTCGGCGCGGAACTCAAGCAGCGCTGCGGCGACGAGCTGAAGCTGGTCTATCCGCAAGTCGGTTCGGACCCGGCGGAGTTCGAGCTGCACAGCTTCCGGCATTTCTTTTTGCAGCCAATGGATGGGCCGGAGCGCGAGACGAACACCGAGCTTGCGCTGCGCTATTGCCTCACCCATCCACAGTGGCGGCTCAGCTTGCAAACGCACAAGTTCCTCGGTATTCCATAGAATAGAAAGATGGAGATCTTCAAGGAGTTTACGATTGAGGCGGCGCATTGGCTGCCGAATCTGCCGGAGGGGCACAAGTGCCGCCGTCTGCATGGGCACAGCTTTCACATTTCAATTCATGTTAGCGGCCCGGTCGACCCGCAACTGGGCTGGGTGATGGACTTTGCGGAGATCAAGACAGCCTGCAAAACCATCGAGGAGCAGATCGACCACCGCTGCCTGAATGAGGTTGCGGGCCTGGAGAACCCAACCAGCGAAAACCTGGCTCGGTGGCTTTGGCGCAACTTGCGCCCGGCGCTTCCGCTCCTCAGTAAAATTGTCGTCCGAGAGACGTGCACCAGCGGCTGCGTTTATGTGGGCGAAGAAGAGGCGATTCTTCTCTGAATTGTCCTTAACATCCTCAGATGATCTTTGGGGAAAGATCTGCTTCGCGCTGAGGCCGCGGCAATTGATTTTGCTGGCCTGCGGGAAGAAACCGTATTCTGTCTATGTATCAAAACAAGACATCCGGACAAGACAAGAAGCCTGGATCATGGGCAGCGTAAACAAGTTAGCTTCTTTACCTATTCTTAAGTCGAATTCCGAAACACCACCCATTTCGGGCCGATCACAGGTCTGTTCCCATTCTGAAATAGAAAAAACTCTCTCACCCCGCGAAATGCTCTAATGTGGCACTGAATTGCATCGAGACAGATAGTCCGGGAACAGGCCATATTGGAAGGCCGGTTTTCTGAGAAGTTCATGCGGTCAGGAGCGCCTTGGATGCAGACCTCCAGTGTACAGAACACGACGATCCTCTATGCGCAGCTCTCGCTGATGGCCACTTCGGTGACCACCAGGAAGGTCAGCAACTCCGTGGACGGCGAGCTCTCCAGCCTGATCTCCGCCATCAAGTCGGGCAATACGGCCGAAGCTCAGGGCAGCTTGGCCGACTTGCAGATGATGGGCCAGACCAACGTCAATCCCGACAGCGCTTTGGGCGTCTTCCTGAGCAGCGTCAGCGCGGCGCTCTCCAGCTACAACATCAGTGGCGCGCAGAAGGCCCTGGGCGCATTTGAAGCCTCGTCGGCGCAGCGCGTTGAGCCGGTCACTCCAGCCTCGGCGCTGATGCTGGCCCCCAGCGCAGCCTCTGGACCGGGGGTGGGCGCGGTGGGGCCGGATCTGCTGAACCTCTTCACCGCCATTCACTCCGGCGACGCCACCAGTGCGCAAACGGCTTATGGAACATTGAACAACTTGTTGGAGAACAGCGCCGGGAATGCAGGAAATCTTTTTGGCAACGGCGCGGAGAGCGGCTCGCTCTACACTCTGATGACGCAGATCGGCGCTGCGCTCAATACCGGCAACCTGACCCGCGTGCAATCCACCATGGATAATTTCATGCAGAACTTATCGAGCGGTTCGCTGGTCAGCGCTACGGCGTGAGCGACTTCCAAAATCAACTGGAGAGGATTCTATTGATATGCAGTATGGCGTGGACCGAAAGGACCATACTACAGCCGGTCAGGAGAGCGGCGTTCCATTTCCGCAGCAGCGCGCCCAGAGCTGCTCAATGTAGCTGTCGGTCATGCCGGCGATGTAGTCGGCCACGGTGCGTGCTAGGCCTTCGGTGGCAATCTGTGCCTGATCGTCGTCAGGCATCAGGGATGGATCGTTCATCAGCGCGGCAAAAAGTCCCTGCACAACCACTGTGGCATGATGGTGAGCCTCTTCCAGTTCAGCGGAGCCGTAAAGGCTGGCATAGAGGAAGTTCTTAGCTCCGGCGCGGACGGCT
>CAZXVX010000030.1:4868-27651 GCA_964644105.1 uncultured Occallatibacter sp.
CCATCGGCGGGCTGAGTGCGGCGATGCGATGCGGCGCGCGGCGCAGTTCGTCGAGCGTGGAGATGCCGAGCTGGGCCACTTGGCGGGTGGTCTCTTCGATCAGATCGGTGACCAAAGCGTCGAGCAGGCGCTTGAGGGCCTCATAGATGGCCGGCTTGGGCTGTGCGGCGGGGAAATCGGCGCGGACAGCGTCATGAAAGGCACGGAAGACCGGGACGCCTGCGCGAACCTGATCGATGGAGAGGATGCCGGAGTCGAGGCCGTCGTCGAGGTCGGCGGTGGTGTAGGCGATCTCGTCGGCCAGATCGATCAGTTGCGCTTCGAGCGGCGGAAACTGGTCGAGGAAGTACTCGGTTAGTTCGGGATGCTCGCGGGCGGAGTAGTCTCGAGAGTGCTTGACGATGCCCTCGCGCACGCCGAGGGTGAGGTTGAGACCACGAAAGCCGGCGTAACGCTCTTCGAACCAGGAGACGATGCGCAGCGCGTGGAGGTTGTGGTCGAAGCGCAGGCCGTGGGTGCGCAGGCACTGGTCGAGAGCCTTTTCTCCGGCGTGGCCAAAAGGCGGGTGGCCGATGTCGTGGACGAGCGCGAGAGCCTCGGCCAATTCGGCGTTCAGTCCAAGGGCGCGGGCAGCGGTGCGGGCAATCTGCGCCACTTCCAACGTGTGGGTCAGGCGGCTGCGGAAGTGGTCCGAGGGGGAGTCGGCGCTCAACCGGGCAAAGACTTGCGTCTTGCCGGCCAGGCGGCGGAAGGCGCGGGCGTGCAGGACGCGGGCGGCATCGCGGGCAAAGGGCGAGCGATAAGCATGCGGCGGCTCAGAATGAGCTCGGCGGGCGAGTGCGCCGTCGGCTGGGACGGCGAGCACGCTGAGTGGCGGATTGTGCTCCGGGTTGGTCATAGCACAGTGAACAGAGGACAGTAGTCAGAAACCCGCTTGTCAGGGATCATCGTATCCCACCCTAGCCACAAAAACAAAAACGCGGCGAGGATGGGGCACAGTGTCTCAATCTCTTGATCCTATATCCCTAAGAACAACTTTTCATCACTCTGATGAACTCTCCGCATTTTGCACTTCCAACTTGTTTATACCGCAAACGGGAATCAATCGTTCAAATACGAGGATTTGCGGACTCGAATTTCTTCCACAAGAGTTATAAAGTGCACAGGATGGAATAGACACTTCCTGTGTAACAGGCGTAGGATGCAGCCGGGATGTACGGATAGGCTGGCGCAATCGGCTGGTTTAGCACGCGCCGGAAGGGCAGATGGAAAGTCAAATCGGAGGCAAGTATGAAGGCGATCAAATGTGTTGGGCTATTGTTGTTGGCTTTGGCGGTTCTGTCCGTGTCGGGCTGCGGCAGACATTCCAGCAGTGAAGTGTATTACATGGTGGTGACGCGTTCCTCGCTTCCCTACTGGCAGACGGCGGCGGCGGGCTTCAACAAGGCGGCGGCGGAGTATGGCGTAAAGGCTCATGTGGTGGGGCCGGAGAATTTTGATCCTCAGGCCGAACTGGCGGCGCTGCACGCTGCGATTATCGCCAAGCCGTCGGGAATTCTGATCTCGGTGGTGGATGCGACGCTGCTGCAATCGGAGATCGACAACGCGATCAATGCCGGAATTCCGGTGATTACCGTGGACTCGGATGCGCCCGGAAGCCGCCGGCTTTACTTTATCGGGACCAACAATCTTGAGTCGGGACGATTGGGTGCACAGCGGGTGATTGAGAAGCTGGGCGGACGAGGCAATGTGGTCTTTTTCACCATGCCCAACCAGCCCAACCTGGAGGAACGCCTGAAGGGATTCAAGGAGGTTTTTGCCACGCGTCCGGATATTCACATTGTGGACGTGGTGGACACCAAGGGCGATGCGCGCTATGCCTTTGATTGGACGCAGGAGGCGCTGGCGCTCGCCGGCGACAAAAAGGTGGATGCCTTTGTGAGCCTGGAGGCGGCCTCGGGCAAGGCGATTGCCGATGCGCTGAAGCGCTCCAAGGCGACCGACCGGTTGCTGGTGGCCTGGGATGTGGACCCGGATACACTGGCTGACATCAAGGATGGGACGATTGATTCCACGGTTTCGCAGAAGCCTTTTACCATGGGATACGTGGGACTGAGGGCACTCGATGAGATCCATCACAATCCGCCCACGTCGTTGAGCAAGGACTACAGCGCCAACTCCTTTGCGCCTTACCCGTTCTTTGTGGATACGGGAACCTCGCTGGTGGACAAGACGAACGTGGACTCGTACATTGACACAGCGGCGGAGGAGGCCAAGTAACGGGGCCACTTTGTGGCAATCAAGAACTTTGAGTTAATCAACAGGCCGGGGCATGCGTCATCCATACGACGCAAGCCCCGGCCATTTCAATATAATCCAGACTGCAGGTTTGGCCGGCATTTTAAGAGTGAAGAAGCGCGGGCGGATGGAGTCAAGCATCCGCTGCGACGCGGGAGAGATGGAATGCGGAAACTGGTCTTGCTGGCAGTGTTGGCTGTGATGACAATCCCCGCGGGAGCGGCGACCAAGGTGACGGTGGCGCAACTGGAGCAAACGATTACTGCTTCGCACAGCGCTTCGGACGCCAAGTTGGCGGATCGGCTCTCCGGGCTGGAACTGACCGAACGGCTGAGCGAGGCCCGGTTGGCGCGCCTGAAGGCCGGTTTGCCCGGTGAACAGGCTCGCCAGGCGTTGCTTGTCTTGGCTGATTCGGCGGAGTTTCTGAATCTTCCCGCGGATGAGATTCCTCAGGCCGCCGCGCCTGATCTGGCCACCCAGCGCAAGATCATGGCTCAGGTCGTTCGCTATACAACCAAGACGATTCATGAACTGCCGAACTTCTTCGCCACGCGAGAGACAACCCGCTTTGAAGACCGTCCGCAATATGAATACGGATATATTCCATTACATTATGTTGGCAAGACCCGCAAAAACGTGGTTTACCGCGATGGGCAGGAGATGGTGGATGTGGCGGCAGTGAAGGCGGGCGTAACCGAGCCGTCGGCGCAAGGAATGGTCTCATGGGGCGAGTTTGGACCGATCCTGAGCACGGTGCTGCTGGACGCGGCCAAGAGCAAACTGGAGTGGAGCCACTGGGAGCAGAGCGCAAGCGGGCTGTTAGCCGTCTTTGGCTACGCGGTGCCTGATCCAAAGTCAAATTATTGGGTGCAATACTGCTGTAAAAATGAAGAGCTTACTGCGTTGGCGCCGCAGGAGATTGTGCGCCAGAAAACCGGATACCATGGCGAGATCACGGTGGACCCGGCGACTGGCGCAGTCCTTCGCATCACCATTGATGCGGAGCTCCCGCTGGGCGAGAAGGTAAAGCGCGCGGCCACCATGGTGGAGTATGGCACGGTAGAAATCGGCGGCAAGAATTATATTTGCCCTGCGCACAGCGTGGCGCTTTCGCTGATGCGCTATGGCCATGCCTCGACCAACGACGCACATTCGATCCTCGACCATGACCCCATCAAGGTTTATGTGAATGATGTGGCCTTTGGGCAATATCACCGTCTGGGCAGTGAGGTGCACATTCTGGGAGAAAACGGCGAGGAGATGGCGCAGAGTTCTACCGGCGCGAGCGCCCAGCCGAATATGACCAATTTTCAGCCGGCTTCAGCGCAAATCGTTGCGCCGCCCGCGCCAACGCCCAATGCCCCGCCAACTGCCCCAGCAATTGCCTCCGCGCCACCTCCGCCCGCACAAGGTGCCGCGGCGCCCTCACTGGCGCCTGCCGCTGCCCTTCCATCGCAGTCCGCGCCCGCACAGGTTAACCCGCCGGAGCAGTTACTCACCCTGAAGGCCAACGCCCGCGCCGTGGAGCTGGATGTGGTGGTTACGGACAAGAAACAGGCGCCGGTCACCGGCCTGGGCGGGCAGGTCTTTGAAGTGCTGGAAGACGGCAAGCCGCAGACCATTAACTACTTTGAGGAGCACACTGCCAAGCCAGCGCCGCAGAGCGAAGCGCCCAAGCTGGCGCCGAATCTCTACACCAATCTGCCGTCAGCGCCGGTGGTGGATGCGGTCAATGTGCTGCTGCTCGACAAGATCAATACGCCTTTGGAATATCAAGTGAAGGTCCATCAACAGATTCTGGATTTTCTTGGGAAGATGAAGCCGGGGACCAAAGTGGCCATCTTTGTTTTGGCAAGCAGGTTGCGCCTGATTCAGGGATTCACCTCGGATGCCGAAGCCCTGCGCGCGGCCGTGAACGATAAAACGAATGGAGACATAACAGAGAAGACTGAAGCCTCGCGCTCGCGCCAGGACGATGCCGACGACCAGGATCAAGCCGATATGCACGCCGTCATGATGGGAGGAAAGCAAGGGAGAAACGGAACAGGCTACTCCAGAGCCCGCGAAGGCCTCACCAGAGCGCAGGCTGACATCGCCGGAAATCAAGCCGGGGAGCGGGTCGGGATGACGCTGACTGGCCTTGAATTTCTGGCGCGCTATCTGGCCGGTATCCAAGGGCGCAAGAACCTGATCTGGTTCTCCAGCTCCTTCCCGGTATCGGTCTTTCCCAGCGGCAAAGAGCTGAAAGGCACGCTGGGCACGCAGAGCTTCGATCCAGGCGCAAAAGAAGCCTCCACTCTGCTGGCAAATTCGGATGTCGCCGTCTATCCGGTCAACGCTGAAGGCTTGCAGATGGACAACGCAACCGAGGCCTCCGGTTACAACCAGAACAGCCTCGGCACGCTTTACAAGCAAGCCGATCAGCGCGCCATTGCAACGGAAGCCGTAAACAAGCTGGCCAGCGACACCGGCGGCAAGGCCTTCTATAACACCAACGACCTGGCCGGCGCTCTCGCTCGCGCCATTGACGACGGCGCGCACTACTACACACTCTCCTATACGCCGACCAATACGAAGATGGACGGCGGCTACCGGGGCATTGATGTGCGCCTGAAGGAGGGCAACTACGATTTGGCCTATCGCCACGGTTACTTTGCCGACGAGACGCCTTCGCCGGAGGCGCCGCCCAACTCCGATCCGCTGCATCCATTCCTTATCCGCGGCGCGCCTGCCTCTACACAGATTGTCTTCAGCGCGCGTTTGGCTCTGGCCGATTCTCAACACGCACTAGACAACAAAGTGGCCGGCGGCAATGCCAGGCTTTCTGATCCATTGACTCGTTTTCGCGTGAAATTCAATTTACGCCCGGATGACCTGAAGCTGGATGTCTCACCGGATGGCAGGCACACGGGCAAGATTCAGGTTGGCTTGCTGGCCTACGACAAAGACGGCGCGGCGGTGAACTGGGCGGGCGGAATATTGCCCATCAGCCTCAGCGCCGAACAATTCGCTGCGGCGCAGAGGACGGGCATTCCGGCGCATCTGGAGATCGACTTGCCCCGGATACAGATCTTCCTGGAAGCGGGCATCTACGATTGGAATGTGCGCAAGGCGGGAACCCTCGAAATCCCGATCCGCGCCACAACTTCCATGGTGTTGGATGACAAGGATTTTGATTGGACAACCCGCCAGTCGGTCAAGCCGTAGCCTCCGATTCACGGTGGAAAGAAGGGGGTTAAATAAGAATGCGGCACGCCGTTACTTGCCTGCCATTTCATGGGCCGAATGACCTGTACGGGAGCGGTTATTTCACCTTTTGCACATTTGCCGCCGGCTATTAACCGAATCATTAACTCCATTCTTAACCTCGGTATAACAGGCGGGTAGCAGGCATAACCTTGTTTCATGCCGCCTCCGCATTCCTAACTGAATGCACGAGGTGGTGCAATGCGCAAATTGATCTTGCATTTTTTTGGGGTTTCCCTGACTCTTCTGCTGATGACTGCGCCTGCATGGGCAGCCAGAAAACTCACGATTCAACAACTGAAGGATCTGCTGGTTTCCATGCACCAGTCCAACAAAAGCGATGGCAAGGTGGCAAATCTGCTCAAACAGGTTGAGCTGAGCGAAGAGCTTACGCTCAGCACGATGAACAATCTGCTGACGTACGCACCAGGCCCGCAGTCGCTGGAGTATATGTACGTGCTCGAAGCGCGCAGCGCCGATCTCGCTCCGCCAGCCTCCGATTTGCCCGCCACTCCAGCGCCCGATGCTGCCGCACAGCAGGCCATTCTTTCCAAGGCCGCAACCTATGTCAACAACGTTTACGCCCAGACTCCGGCTTTGTCGGCAACCAAAACCACGTTGCGCTACCAGGACAACCTGGAGGCCGTAGCACCCAGTTCTGGCATATCGTCAGGCTCAAAGCCCATGGAGGCTGGCTCCTTATTCCCCAGTCACATGTCGAGCTTCTTCCACTCCACAGAGGAGCCGATTACCAGCGAACACGGGGCCGAAAAGTTGCCTTTGGAAAAGGACAAAACTCCATGGGGAGCCAACGGGATGATCGCGCTCCGGCAGCCTGACCCCAGTCTGGTCTCAATCATTCAGCAGGCGCAAGTTGCCGGTGGGCTCAAGTGGCTGCGCTGGGAGCAAGTGTATGGGCGGCAAGTTGCCGTTTATTCTTTCGATGTGCCTCCGCAAGACTCGCGGCTCAATCTTGACGTATGCTGCTTCCCTCATGTCAGCCAAGCCGGTGACCTGGCCTTCTTCCAGGTACTGTCGAACGAACTGCCGGTAGTGCAGGTGAGCGTAACCTGGAATAGTACAGGACCGCCCGCGGATAGCGGAGACATGGGTGGCAAATCGCAAAGTATTGGAGGAGGCGCCAAGGGCAACTTTCAAACCAATACGGAATGGCGCGAGTTCAAAGCCACGGTGCCTTACCACGGCGAACTGTTCATCCATCCAGGCACCGGAATCGTGGTGCGGATGATTGTAGAAACGAATCTGAAATCGGACGAGGTTGTTCATCAAATGAACACCCGCATCGACTATGGCCCGGTAAAGGCCGGTGACAAGCTGCTGATGGCTCCGGTAAAAACCTTCATCACCACCGAGGTTGTACCGAACGGCGACTCCGGCGTGGGCAGTATCTACACCCGCCACACGATGTTCATCTCCGAGTACAAGGACTATCGTCTGGCCGAAGCAAAGTAGTGAACGTCCTGATGTGGCGCTCGTTGATTTGAGATCGGCTGCAGCGTTTGCCAGCCGGGACTATGGCTGTCAGTCTCTGCGCACGGCAATTAGTTTCGACACAACAATTCGCTCACCTGGAGATCGATCTGCCGAACACGGAGGTTTTTCTGAAGGCGGGAGTCTTCGGCTGATGGGCGCGCAAGGCGGGAAGGCAGTAGATCCAGATTCATGGCGGGAGGATCGGCTAGGGATTATTATTTGAAAACGGGAAGAGTATCAGAGTGCCGCATCGTTTTCGCAAAAGACGCGAAAAGGATGCGGCGCCTGGCTCTCCTGCGTGGCCTGTATCACAGCGGGCCCGGTTCTGAACCGGCATTCAATCCTGCTCGATAATTCAACCCTGCGGTTGTGCCTCCGGTAACGTCAATCGTCACCCCAGTGATACTTTTCGCAAGGTCTGACGCCAGAAAGACAGCTGTATTCGCGATCTCATCCATAAGTGGAAGTTTTTTTAGCATTGTGTCATTTTCCATTCTGCGAAGAATTACGTCCATCTCTTTTGGGTTGCCTTTAATTGCCTCTTTAAACACTTGAGAATCCGGTGATCCGGCAGAGCGTATATTCACAACGCGTACACCATGAACACCCAGTTCCGAGGCCAGATTGCGAGAGAAGCTCTCAATGGCGGAACATGCCGGGGCAAAGCCCGCGGTAAACGGATAACCAATGCCTCCGGGCGTTGCGGTTAGGGACAAGATCACCCCGGAATGCTGCTTCATCATGACCTTTCCCGCCGCGGTGGCCGTTAAGAATTGGCTTCGCATAGCCAGAGTAACCGGACGGACAAAATCTTCAACATTCAGCCGAACCAGAGGGATATTCTGCACTACCTGATAATCTATCGCGCAAAATGAGAGGTCAAGCGTTCCAACTTTGCAAATCACCGAGTCGATGAAAGCATTGACTTCGCTTTCGTTTATCGCGTCCACGAGCGCGGTCTCCGCGCGACCCCCGGAGTCAACAATTTCATTCGCAACATTTTCCTGTGAAGAGAGATGTCTTCCAGCCAAAAAGATCGTAGCGCCTTCCTTGGCAAGTGCTCTTGCGACCGAACTGCCTAATGAACCGCCGCCTCCGTAAATGACGGCATTCTTGTTTTGTAATATCTGAATTTTCATGAATACCTCCTCTGGGAATTGAAGAACCGCAACCCTGAAGAACTATTGCAAATTCCGGATAGCAAAACATAGGCCAATTTTCCACAGGCCGTCAACGGCGGGGCATGGTTGTGTCAAACTGAATTTTGAAACACGCTCAAATTTGCCTTACTCCGGCTTGACCGGCCCGGCAGCGCTTTCCTGCTTGGCCAGTTTGACGCGCGCCGAATCCAGCTTCTTCTGCACCTTGGCTTGCTCGACGGGGTCCACATCGGCGGGGGCAGACTTGGCGAATTGCTTCATGGAAATCTCCCACTGCGCGGCTGCCAAACGGATGCGGTTGGTCTTTTCGTAGAGATCGCCCAGATGGTCGTGAACGCTGGGGTCGCTCGAGTCGCGCTCAACGGCCTGGCGCAGGTACTGCTCTGCCGACTCGTAATCGTTCATCTTGAAGTAGACCCAGCCCAGCGAATCCAGATAGGCGCCATTCAGCGGATCCAAATCGACGGCCTTGCGGATCAGCTTGAGGGCTTCAGGAAGCTGCTTGCCGCGATCGGCCATCATGTATCCCAGGTAATTGAGGGTCATGGCGCTGGCCGGATCCTGTTGGAGGGCCTGACGGAAGAACTGCTCGGCCGGTTCATAGTGCTTTTGGCGCTCGGCCCATTCGCCGCGCATGAACAGCAGAGTGGTGCGGTCCTCCGGCTTGACGGTCAAAGTCTCTGCCTTGTTGAGAGTCTCTTCTGCATCCTTCCAACGATGGGCGCGGACGTACATCTGGGCCAATTCGAGCAGAACCGGGCGATCTTCACTGGTGTTGGCCAGCAGGCTCTTGGCCAGAGCAAATCCCTCATCGGCCTTGTTCAGATCAATCAACTCGCCGGCCAGCATCAGCTTCAGATCGCGATCCTTGGGGTTTGTGGCAACGGCCTTGCCGGCGACCTCGACGGCTTTGTCAAATTGCTTGTCGTCGCGCAGGGCATCAACTTCAAATTGATAACCGCGCACAGCCTGCTCGCCGCCCAGGTCAATAAGTTTTTGATAGGCGGCAATCGCCTCGGCGGTTTTGCCCTGCTCGTGATAAACCATCCCCAGCCGCTCCAGGAAGATGGCGCGATTGCTCTTCTCTTCGGCGGTGTAGGCGCCGTTGGCATGCGAAGTAAGATCGACCATTTTTTCATAGACCTGGGCGGCCTCGTCGTAGCGTCCCAGAACGTCCAGCAGAAGCCCTTCGTTGTAACCGATCTCGAGCAGCAGCCCCACGTTGTAGCCTGGGTCATGCGGCTCGGCGGGAGCCTTTTTGCGGGCGGCGCGAATGCTGGCCAGCGCGTCTTCGTACTTTTGCTGGCGGCGCTGAATCTCGCTGATGTGTATCAGCGCATCCACATCTTCCGGAGCGGCGTCAATCAGCTCGCGATACTGCTTGAGCGCTTCGTCCAACTGGTTGTTGTCCAGTTGCGATTGCGCCAGCGCATCCCGTATGCGCAGGTCACCGGGCTCCATGTCCAGAGCACGTTGATAGGCGGCTATGGCTTCTTTGTATCTCTTCAACTGCTTGCACGAGGCGCCCAGCACATCTTCCATCTTGGAGGTGCGATCGGTTACCGGAACCGCCTCAATCACCTTGACCGCCTTCTCCAAGTCATCGTTTTCGGCGTAGAGGCGAGCCAGATTGAGCCTGACCTCCTCCGAATCCGGCTCGACGGCGAGCGCGGCCTCGAACTGCGCCATGGCGGACTTTGTGTCGTGCTTGACGGTGTACAACTGGCCCAGCACCACGCGATCCTGCACGCTGCGCGGCTTGAGCGCGACGATCTCCTGGAATTCAGCGATCGCCTGATCGAGTGGATTGCCGCTGGGCGAGGTCGAGGAGGGAGCATTCTGCCCTTCGCTCAACTCACGCAGATAGATGCGCCCAAGAATCTGGTGCGCATCGACATTGTCCGGGGAGCTCTTGAGCAACTCGCGAGCCGTGCTTTCCGCCTCGCGCACGCGGCCGGCATTGAAGTAAAGCTCGGCCAGCGCCAGATGCAACTGCGCGGAGGTCGGATCGGCATTCAGCGCGTATTTATACTCTTCCACCGCCTTGTCGATCAGTTCCGGGTGTCCCTTTAGGATGGCCTCTTCTTCGTAGCTGCCGGCCAGCGCGGCGTGAAAATAGGCTTGGGAGCGATCAGGCACGGGCTCGGCAGCCTTGGCGGGTGCAATCTGGATCGGCGTGGCGACGGGCGTCTGAACGGGCGCGGCAGGCGCGGCTTTGGCGGGCGCAAGCTGGTCGGGCGCGCTCTGGGCAGAGGCGAGCAGGGCCATCAGCACAAAGGCCGATGCGACGGAGAAGACGAGACCGAGGGGTAGCAAACGCGTATTTTTTATCATCATCCTGGGGATTCCGCGCCTGTTCAGCCTGTTTCAAGCAGCTTCGCCTTCCAATTCCAGGCCGAGAGGCAGCGCAGGCAGCCGTTGAAAGAAACTCTGCCTACTGTACAGACGATTCTAATTGCCAATGGGCTTGAACGGCACGGCTAATTGCGAGATTTTCCTGAGCTCGGCCCGGAATGCGGCGCGGCGGCGGGTGTCGCGGGGGTGTTCGTCAATCATTTCAATCACACCCTGGCGACAAAATTAAATACGTTGCGCGAGGGTGGAGTATCCAGTATGGATGGATCAAATGAACGTATGGACTGAATGAACCCAAAGACCGAATGAGCCCGCTCAGCGGCGGGCTTTGATGAACTCCACGCGGCGGAAGCGCAGTGCGGTCCAATCCTCGTCAATGGCCACAGCGCGCACCGTGTCGAAACCCTGAGATTTGAGCGCATCCCAGCCGTTGTCGCGGTTGAAATCGCAAGTGTACTTTTTGGATGTGCCTTTGGGATAGGCAAACCAGACCACCGCATCGCCCGTGGCGCGCGTGGCCAATGGCCCGCTGAGCGCGTCCACTTCGCTTCGGCGCGTGACAAAGCCAAGAAAAAATTCGATGCGCGGAAGCGACTCGATATGGTGATGGAGGTTGAGGACGGGAAGGCGTGCAAGCTCCGGCTGAAAGCTTTCCGGCGCATGCAGAATGAGGATCTCCTGCTGATCCTTGAGATTGAGTTTGTCAAATATTTCTGCCATGGAACCTCATGGTAATGCGTTTCTTGAAATAATCTGCAAAATCTTTCTCTAACGCCCCACTCTGGTCCTTGCACGACTGATCTGGCCTCATAGAATTGCAAAACTCTCTCCCATCCATTCCGCAATTGTTACGCAGATCCTTCAACTGCGCTCTGAACGGAATGGATGGAAAAGTATTTCAAAACATATGGGCCAGACCAAGGACTGGCAGCACACCGCATCAGGCGGCGGGAAGCAGCGGGTGACTTCGACGGTAGTAGACGCCCGCCCCCGCCGCGAACAAGCCAAGCAGAATGTATATCGCAGTGGGTCCCTCTGGAGTGTCAGCTTCCTGGGAGCCCGAGGCGAAATAGTCGGGACCATCTGGATTAGGTTCAACGCTCAGATCTTCGTTGTCGTCGGGAAGCGTGATACCAATTGGATCGCCGCTTCCGTCCAAAGTGACCAGGGAAGGTGTCAGCGCGCCGGATGTGCTGCCAAGATCTGTCTCAAAATCGTTGAGGCAATCGATGGCCGAACACCCGGCAGGGTCCAACACAATCATCATGTTGGCGAAATAGATGCCCGTAAACGGGTTGAAGGAGTTAAAAAAGCCTAGCGCCCCCCCGCCAGCCGGTCCTCCAGTCCAGTAGTAGGCCGCGGGAGTTACCCATTGAGCTGTGGGTACTGAGACATCGGCTCCAACAAAGCCGTTGGATTCGCCCAAAAATGTATCGTATGCATACCAGTAGCCGGCATAGCCCTGGAGCGCGAGAGAGACATAGTTCTCAGCGCTCGTGGGAGGGCCTGCTACAAGAGCGGTTCGGGCGGACCAGCCAGCCGGGAGTTGGGGATTGCCAAACCCCCAGTTGGGGGCAGCTGTAATGACATAGAAATAAAAGGGAGCCGCAGCGGCCGGGCTGGCAATACCTAACATTGCGATCACGCCCACCGCGACAAGAAATGCTCGTTTGAGCACGGCAAGGGAACCCATATTCAACCTCCTGATATTGGTGCGACAGGCCGGGAAGCGGGCGCGATCCAAGCCTGCGGGTTAGGGACACGATCACCTATCCTAAGCATCTGACACGCGTTATTACTTTTTCTTGCAGGGAATTACAGATTTGACCAGGGGAAGCCAACACGTTCTTGAGCAGAATAGTACTATCGATTCCGTTAAAAAGGCAATATCTTTTTTTATCGGGCGAATCGGCGAATCGGATCTTGCAGGATCAGGAATCAGCCTTCAAGCTTGTAGCGCGTCTCGGCCAGGCGATAGAGCCGCCGCCAGACAAAACGGTTCATGGTGACGACGATTGCGGCTAGCAAAACCGTCGCCATGATGAGCGAGGAAAGCTTGCCGTCCGTGCCGAGTGCGGCGCTGATCTGCGACCCGAGGCCGACCGTTTGCAGAGTGCGGCTGCCGTACGCGCCGTACTCGGCCAGAATCGAAGTGTTCCACGCGCCGCCGGATGCAGTGACCATGCCGGTAATGAGATAGGGAAAGATGCCCGGCAGTATCAGCCGTGTCCAGCGCTGCCATGTGGTGAATTTATAAACGGCGGCAGCTTCTTTCAGATCGGAAGGGATGGCCATGGCTCCGGCTATCACGTTGAAGAGCACATACCATTGAGTGCCCAGCAGCATCAGGGCAACCGCGCCATAGCCAAGACCGATTCCTTGCTGCATCATGACGATCATCAGCACGGGGAAAAAAGCTGAGGCGGGGATGGCGGCGACGATCTGCGTAATGGGCTGGAGGACGCCGGCGAGCTTGGGACTGGAGCCGATGGCCACGCCAACGGGGATCGTCCATAGTGCGGCGATGACCAGCGTGGTCATCACGCGCGCGAAGGTGGCTCCCGCGCCCAAAAAGAGCATCCGCAGGTCGGCGGCGGTAACGTTCTGCAGCAGATGAATGGCCTGACCGGCGGTCCAGAGCAGAACCAGGCCGGCGAAGACGCCGATCACGATGGGAGTCCATCGGCTGCCTTTGGCCGCGTCGTCGTCAATGGGCTGGATGCGGCGGCACTGCGGCGAGGCGGCCAGGTGGTGGTAAATCTGCTCCTCAACGCGGTTGAAGGCACGCGAAGGCAGGCGCAGCAGCAGGCTGGGCGTGCTGAGCAAAGTCAGAATTGGCGAGGTGACGCGCGAGGCGGATTCCGTCTGCTCGAATTTGAATTTGTCGCTCCAGGCGATCAGCGGCCGCCAGATCAACTGGTCGGTGGCGACGATGATCAGCACCAGTACCGCCGATCCCCAGAAGAGGGCATGTTTGTCGACCGGCGTGGAGGTGGCGGCGCTGGAGAGATAGCTGCCCAGCCCCGGCAGCCGAAAGTCGTGCGCGCCAAAGGTGAGCATCTCGCAGGGGATCAGCACAAACCACCCGCTGGCCACCGAGACGATCGAGTTCCAGATCAATCCGATGGCGGAAAAAGGCAGTTCAAGCTGCCAGAATCGCTGCCAGGCCGAGTAGCGATAAATGCGCGTAGCTTCCAGCATCTCGCGGGGAATGCTCTTGAGCGAGGAGTAAAAGCTGAAGGCCATATTCCAGGCCTGACTGGTGAAGAGCAGAATGATGGAACCAAGCTCGATGCCCAGTTGATGGCCGGGAAAGAGGGCGATCATGGCCAGCATCACACCGGGCAGGAAGCTGAGCACCGGGATCGATTGAAGGATGTCCAGCACGGCGATCATCCAGGCTTCGGCGCGCCGGTTGTAAAAGGCGATATAGCCATAACTAATTGAAAAAGCAAGACTTATAAAGTAAGCAATGCTCATGCGCGCCATCGAATAAAAGGCATAGAGCGGCAGGGATCGCGCGGAGTGAGAGATCTCGATCTCCGGCACGGGCTTGGCCAGCCAGTAAGCGCCCAGGCGGATGACGGCAAAGAAAAAGGCGAGGGCGCAGAGCATCACCGCCGCGTCGATGAGAAACGGCCAGGTGCGGGTCGGGATGAGGGTGCGCGCCAGAGGCTGAGGCTTCATTTGGCCTCCGGGCGAGCGTCCTCGTCCAGCGTGTCGGGCAGAACGAAGCGGCGATGGCCTGCGTCATAGTCGAAGAGTTCGGCATAGCGGCCCCAGGTGACGGCGGTTTCAATCTGCCGCTGGCACTCCTCCTCACTGAACTGCTCGTCGAGCATATCCAGGAAGAACTCCTCCGGAACGGTGTGGTCGCGCTTGGTTTCCAGGGCGCGAATAATTTGACGGAAGAGCAGGATATGTTCGACGGCTGCCGTGCGGAAGAGTTCCTTCTGGCGGAGAATCTCCGAGTTGGCGAACTCCGTGCCGGCAGGAGTGATGGCCGCGTCGCCCTCCTCGACTTGCAGGAAGCCGAGCAGTTGCGCGGCGTCCACGATGGGCAGCAGGTCGTCAATCTCGAAGCTGAGGTCGTCGGCCAGACGATAGATGTCGTCACGTCCGCCTTTGTCCAGCAGCAGTTCGAGCAGGCCGGCGATGCCGCCGGGGCGGGCGTGGGGCAGCATCTGATAGTGCATCTGGCGCTGGTCGCGGACCTTGGGCTCGACTTGCTGATCCGGCGCCTCGGCGGGCGCGACATCGGGTCGCGTCAGAACCTTATAGATGTAGTCCACCAATTGTGTAAACGGCTCGGATTTGCGGTCACGGGGCTGGGCCAGTTGCACGCGGAAGTCGGTGCGGATGTGACCCGGATTCTTGCCGAGCACAATAATGCGGTCGGCCAGCAGAACGGCCTCTTCAATGTTGTGCGTCACCAGAAAAATGGCTTTGGTGGGCATGGTCTTGTTGGCCCACAGCTCCAGCAATTCACTGCGCAGGTTCTCGGCCGTCAGCACGTCCAGCGCGCTGAACGGCTCGTCCATGAAGAGCACCTCCGGCTCAACCACCAGGGCGCGGGCAAAGCCGACGCGCTGCTTCATCCCGCCCGAAAGCTCCTTGGGATAGGCGGCCTCGAATCCGTCCAGACCCACCGTGTCCAGCATCTTCAGGCTGCGCGCGCGGCGTTCGGCGGCCGGCACGCCACGAGCCTGCAGCGGCGCCTCTACATTTTCCTGCACCGTGAGCCACGGAAAAAGCGCAAAGCTCTGGAAGACGATGGAGACGTTCACCTCGGCTCCCGCAATCGGCTTCTCATGCCAGTAGACCTGGCCAGCGGTGGGCGTGGAGAGGCCGGCGAGCATGCGCAGCATGGTGGATTTGCCGCTGCCCGAGGGGCCAAGCAGGGCGACAATCTCGCCCGGAACGATCGAGAGATCCGTGGCCGAGATCACCTGAATGCGGTTCTGGCTGGGCTGCGCGTAATACTTCTCGATCCCCGAGGCGCGAATGATGGCTTCGGCGCTGGGGAGCGCGCTTGGGGCTTCGCGGTCAAGGGCGGCTTCCTGCATGGCATTCTCCGGTGGGGGTGTCCGCAAGGCCAGGAGCCGCGGCTTTCCTCTCCAGTGTAAGCTAACTCGGTTTCAGCCGGATGAATGCAAGCCGGGATGATCCGAAGATGGATGCGGGAGGCGATCCATCGGCGCATGCGAATTGTTATGATTGAGTCATGCAAGTGATGCGAAAATAGCGCGGTTTTTCACTTCTTGACTCTTCAGCGCATTGGAAAATCAGCATGAAAAACAGGGCCGTTGCTGTGTTGCTCTCTCTCCTGGTCGCCTCTTCCCATTCAATCGCCTCCGGCTTGGATGAATCGGCTGCCACACCTTACCAGTGGAGCAATGTGGCGATCGTCGGTGGCGGCTATGTGCCGGCAATCCTCTTTTATCCCACGCAGCGGGGCTTGATCTTCGCACGCACCGATATTGGTGGCGCCTATCGGCGTGATTTGTCAGCCAAGGCCTGGGTCCCGATCATGGACGGGATCAGTTCCTCGCCGAATTGGTGGTATGCCAGCCCGGAAGCGATAGGGCTTGATCCGAAGGACCCCAAGCGGATCTACCTTGCCGTGGGATATTACGCGTCGCCCATCACGGGAAGCATCAATTGGGACGGCAACGGAGCCATGATGGTCTCCTCGAACAGCGGAAAGACCTACACGACAGTTCCTCTGCCATTCAAGAACGGATCGAACGACAACGGGCGTGGAGGCGGCGAGCGCATTTCCGTGGACCCCAATCACCATTCGAACGTTTACTTCGGTACCCGGAATGCCGGTGTATTTCTATCAACCGATTATGGCGCGAGTTGGAACGCGATGACAGGTTTTCCGGTCGCGGCGACAATGAGCAATACCAGCCGATCCAGCGACGCGGGCGTGGTGACGGTGACTCCCTACGTCGTAAATGACGCAACAGCGGCGGTGTATGCGGGGCTTTCGGCGACCGGCGTTGCTTCCGACGCCATGGGTTTGTACGTGACCAGGGAACCTGGAAAGATCACCGCCCAATGGACTGAGGTCAAGGGGCAGCCAACGGGCATGCTCGTCCAGCATGTGGTTGTCGGACCGAACAATAAGCTGTACATCGATTACACGGATCATGAAGGGCCGACCGGAATTACCCGCAGCCAGCTTTGGGAGTTTACGCCGGACTCCACTTTCACTTCGGGCGCGTGGCGGCTGATTACCCTGCCAGGCGGACCGATTGGCGGTCTAGCCTTGTCGCAGAGCCGGAGTGGTTTGATGCTGGTTTCCACAGTGGATCGCTACTCTCCAGCGGATACGCGCTGGCTTTCCGGCGATGATGGGAATACCTGGCATGAGGTGGGCGTGAACGGTGCGGCGTATGACAGCAGCGTATCGCCCTTCATCCGCAACGGCTCGCAGAACTGGGAAAGTGGAATCGCCATCGATCCATTCAACCCAGCGCATGCCCTTTATGGAACCGGCGGCACCGTCTATGAGACCGATAACCTGACGGACGGATTGCGGGGCCGCACCGTGAAGTGGTCCACCAAAGGCGCTCTCGGAATCGAGGAGACGTCCATCGTCTCCCTGATCGCTCCACCGTCTGGCGGTACTCTCCTCGTTGCCGGTTTAGGCGACTGGGGTGGATTTGCATTCACTGATTTGACCCACTCCCCCTCTCAAGGGAACTTCGATTCGCTTTCTCCCGCCCTTCCCTCGTGCTTGGATTTTGTCGAAAGAAAGCCCACAACTATCGTCGCCTCGATTGCCTCTGGCTGGAAACCCTATTCTGGCCCAATGGCGCAGATTTCCACCGATGGAGGCATGACGTGGAGCAGCCTTGCGGGCAATGTGAACACCAAGGGAAGCGGAACGATTGCGGCTTCAGCCGACGGCAGCGCCTTCGTTTGGGCTCCGGGCGACATAGGCGTTCAGCACGGGAATCACGGCATCTGGGCTCCCTCTGCCGGCATTCCAGCCCAGGCCCAGATTGCCAGTGATCGCGTGGCTGGAAGCGTCTTCTACGGATTCAGCGCTGGCACGCTCTTTCTCAGCATCGACGGCGGCCAGAGCTTTTCAGCCATTCAAACCGGTCTTCCCAACGACGGCAGGTTGTTTGTGCGTCCCGGCATTCAAGCCGATCTATGGCTCGCATCGCCAACTTCGGGCGTCTTCCATAATTTGGGAAATACGGCCCAGATCCAACTCATGAAGTTAAACAATGTGAGTGGCGCAACTTTGCTCGCATTCGGCGCGCCCGGCATTGGATCGAATGAACCGGCCGTTTTTCTTTGGGGAAGCGTCAACCATGGCAGTCTCCAACTCTTCCGATCTGTTGACAATGGCCTAACCTTCACTCGCATCAACGATGACAGGCATCAGTGGGCAGTCGGGCTTCACGTGATGGCTGGTGATATGCGCAGGTTCGGCGTTGTCTACCTCGGCACCAATGGACGGGGCATTATCATGGGAAATCCAGACAGCATGAACGGGCAATGATTTTGCTAAAGATGCTTGTAAAAACAAAGTCTTTTTCAGGCCGCCGACGATCTCTTCCGGCAAAAGATTAGAAAAGCTTTGGAACAATCCCACGGTTTGAGCGTATCATTCAAAGAAAGAGCCTTGCCAGGAAAGTGACATTCAGCCTTTGCCGCGAGAAGTGCATAGGAATTGTGCTTTTAACTCTTGTCATACAGTCCACATCCACCGCGGGAGAGAGATGCCGGAGACCGTAGCCAAACCGAGAATCCTTGTTGCCGACGACGAGCGAGTGATCGCCGATTCGCTGGCCATGATTCTGAACCTGAGCGGCTTTGAGGCGCGCGCCGTTTATTCCGGAGAGCGGGCGGTCGAACTAGCCGCAGAGTTCCAGCCGGAGATGCTCATCTCCGACGTCATCATGGCCGGATTGAGCGGCATCGACGCGGCGATCCAGATTCGCACGCAGCTTCCGCAGGTAAAGATTCTGCTCTTTTCCGGCCAGGCTGCCACCGCCGATCTGCTGGAAAAGGCACGCGCTCAGGGCTACGAGTTCGACATCCTCTCCAAGCCCGTCCATCCCCAGGATCTGCTGGCACGGCTCAGGGCGTAAGGCGAGGCGATTCTCCTTCCACTCCTGAAACCGGGTTATGATGAGAGAAAGGCCGCCAGGGGGCAACCGCATGAAGGAACTCATCTTTGAAGGCTTGCAGGAGGCCGATGGCGGCTATACCGCCGAAGCTCTCGGCGAGAGCATCTTCACCCAGGCCGATAGCTGGGACGAGTTGAAAACCAACGTCCGCGAAGCCGTGCAAGCCTTTTACTTCGACTCCGCCGCGCCCGCCTCCATCCGCCTGCATCTGATTCGCGACGAAGTGCTGGCCGTCGCATGAAACTCCCACGCGACCTGAGCGGAGAAGAGCTGGTCAAGCACCTCATCAAGCGCTGGGGGTACGTGAAAATCCATCAGGTTGGCAGTCACATCATCCTGCAAACCCAGCATCCCACGCCCCACCGCATCGCAGTTCCTGAACACGCGCCTCTGAGAATCTGAACACTCAACGCAATTCTTTCCAGTATTGCCTCTTATAAAAATCTCTCCAAAGACACCATCCTCAAGGGAGTTTAATCAAGAAAGGCATGCCCGCCAAACCCAAGCTCGGACAAAACTTCCTCGTGGACGACGAGGCCATTCAGCGCATTGCCGCCTCCATCGGTGATCTCACAGGCCGCACCGTCATCGAGATCGGCCCCGGTCGCGGAGCCATCACCGCCGCATTAGCCACCCGCGCCGCGCACGTCATAGCCGTCGAACTGGACCGCGAGCTGGCTGCCGGACTGCGCGTTCAATTTATGTTGGACGAATCGGCCCACGTCACCGTCGTGCCACAGGACGTGCTGCAATTTGACTTCATCGCCGCCTCGGTCACAGCCGCCGAGCGGTTGCTGGTTGTGGGCAATCTGCCCTACGGCATCACCTCGCAAATCCTGCTCAAGCTGGCCTCTAGCCACGTCGCGATCGACCGCGCGGTGCTGATGGTGCAGCGCGAGGTAGCCGACCGCATCGTCGCTGAACCCGGCTCGCGTGACTACGGCCTGCTCTCCGTTACCGCCCAGCTCTACGGACCGGCGCAGCGCCTATTCACTCTCCCTCCCAGCGCATTCTCGCCCCCGCCGGAGGTGCATTCCACCGTCTTCCGTTGGCGCTTTGCTCCGCGCTTCGTTGAGCTGGGAGTGGAGGAGGCCGGCTTTCTGCGCTTCGTCCGGCAATGCTTCCATCAGAAGCGCAAGACGTTGGGCAACAATCTGCGCGCCGCCGGTATCGCGCCCGCAGTGATTGCGGCAGCTCTGGCAGAGGCCGCAATCGAGCCGCAGGCCCGCGCTGAAGCCTTGACTATCGAGCAATTTGCCGCGCTGTGGCGCTTGTTGCAAGATAGCCATCAGCGCACCGCCAATGTATAACCGGCATTTGCTTTGGGCGTATCATAAACTCCGTAATCGCAACTGAAGACCGTCCAGGCTTCGGTACTATCTGCGGCGTCAGTCGTTGAGGTCCAATAATATTGATAGCCAATAAAATTGGTAAAGATTGGCGACCGGAAAGTGCTTCCATCCAGGTTCAAGTAGGTAGCATCAAAAAAATCCGCCAGGTTGTTTTCATTTCTGTCCGACAGGCTTAGCATCTCATTGCGATTCGGCATGCGCCAGCTTCCGGCTGTCGAACCGTCCGCAAGACCGCATTGCCCGCTGGCCAGTGTATTCACTGCGCCGACCGCGTCTGCCCAGTCTGTGTTGATGCAATCAGCCTTCTTCAGCCAGATCAGTCCGGTGACAGTATCGGTGATGGTTCCATTCCCGTTGTCTACCCATCGCTCGAAAGTTGCAGGCACGCCCATCTGATAACTTCCGTCGTCGCCCGCCGTAAAACTCACATATTGCCCCGTGGCTTGCAGCTTGATTGTGCCGCCGTTCCCAGAACCTTTCACCGCCCAGACTGCGTTGCTGGAAGCCGCTTTCACATTCGATACCGAATCGTTGATGAATCGCCCATCGCTCATGCGAATCGCCCATGCATCTGGAGAGCCTTCATCCCCACCGAAGTAACTGGTGGACGACCAATAAATGCCATTGAATACATTGGTGAATGGGTTGCCAATTGGCAGCGCCGGATTGGCTTGCGAGACATCCACCAGGCTTTCCAACTCGTTGATGTTCGGCATTCGCCAATCGCCTGCCTTCGAGTTATCCGACAGGCCACAAGCGCCGCTAGCTAATTGATTGACGTCGGTAAGCGCATCGGCAAAGAGAGCGGGAGTAAAGCATCCGGCATTCTTCAGCCAGATCAGCCCCGTCAGTTGATCGATCACGGTTCCATCCTGATGATCGGTGAAGCGGACACTGGGCCATGCAACGCCTTTCTTCCCGGATGCGTCGTCGCCAGGGAGATAACTCACACTCTGGCCCGTGGCGGGAAGTGTTACCAGCGGATTGCTGCCGTCATAGGCATTGAAGTCTGCGCCGCTCAAAGATTGGTTGGGCAGCGAGCTATATTGAATCACAGTGAGATAGATCGCGGTATCAGTCTTTCCGTTGCCTTGGAAGTTGCCTGTATGATCGAAGCGGATCACTTCGGCGCCGCTGCCGACAGAGGGATAAAATCCATACCCTGACTTGGTTGCCCACAACTGGTAGACAGCAGTTGCATCCCCCGTGGCGGACAGGCCAGAAAAGCTATAGTTGCCGCTCGCATCTGTTGTAGCGGTCTGTTCGACAGTGTTTGTATTTGTCAGCCACAGAGTTATCGCAACACCAGCCAACGGTGTTCCCTTGAATTGAACCGTTCCCGTCACGGTATTGGTGGGCGTCGGTTGTGCCGGATTTGTATTGCCGGGATCGTTCCTGCTTCCGCCGCACCCGCCCAAGACACAAACGCAGGCCATCACCAGTAATAGTTTTACTGTGCCCATTGGATCGTCCTCCTTTCAAAGCCGCAAAGACCCGCGCAGTGCAATAGATTGCTTCAAACGGAATGACTGCGGACAGGCGCTACAGAGGAGTATCGGAATTTTCTAATAAAATAATCAGCACCACGATGCACCGAGGTAACAACCTCAGAGTCCTTGTGCTTTCATGGTCTGCGCGGTATGAATGTGGCAGATGGCGATAGCCAAGGCGTCGGCAGCGTCGGCCGGCTGCGGCACTTCGGAAAGTTCCAGCAGGCGCGCCACCATGAACTGGACTTGCTCTTTCTTTGCCAGCCCGTAACCCACCACGCTGGATTTGATTTTGAGCGGCGCATACTCAGCCACCGGCAGCCCCTGCATCGCCGCCGCCAGCAATGCCACGCCGCGCACCTGCCCCAGCTTCAGCGCCGACTTGGCGTTCACCGAGTAGAAAACCTCTTCGATGGCCACCGCATCCGGCTGCCAGCGCTTGAGCTCAATGCTCAGTGCGCTGTAGACCTGCTCCAGCCTCTCGGCGGTGGTCTTCGACTTCACCAGCCGGATCGCCCCCATCGCCTTCATCGTCAGGCGCGGCTGCCGCCCGCCGTCGTCCGACTCGACAACACCGTAGCCGGTAATCTCCGTTCCGCAATCAATCCCAAAGACCCGCATGGCTGTGAGTGTAACGCAGCAGCGCACGCCCTGGCGCCCCGGCGCGCCTTGACCGCTATTTATGGGTTGCGTTCTTCAGTTCAATGATCGCAATTCCGACTCTTCTAGAAGCTTCGGAATATGGAGTTCCCGGATCCATCATTTTCTCGGCTTCTTCCGCCTTTTTCGCATTGATTGCAGCGGCGACTTTGCCGGCTTCCAGATGAAAAGCGGCGTGATCGGCCAAACACCTGGCAAAGCTGGCGATCTGGCCAAACTGGAGCTTTGCCTCACCATGCATCCATTTGCCGAATTCGCAGTGATTGTCCTTGGAGATGGCGGAGGCATCCAAATGTTCATTGTTATGAATCGCAGCGCGAAATTTGAACTTCCACTCAGCGTGCTTTTGTATGGCGATATCCAGATCCATGGTCCGGCTCCTCGTAAAAGACGAAAAATCCGTCACTCAAGAGATACCATTGGACGGCTGTGGCTGGAACTCCAAATGATCCATGCCGGTCAGGGTTTTCCGCTTCGTTGCATGGGCGTCCCATTTCGGACATCGAGAACACCCCAAAAAAACGGCGGCCTGGGCGCATTGCCCAGGCCGTCGCGGTGAACTGTGGGTATTGGAC
>CAZXVX010000031.1:0-25937 GCA_964644105.1 uncultured Occallatibacter sp.
CATCGCCGCCGTCGCGGTGGCCTTCGGCAAGTTTCTCGGCGTCTTTTTTCCGGCCGTTTCAACGACGCATTGGCTTTGGCACATCGCCCATGTGCCCGCCGTTCCGCTGGGGCCGATGGTGCTGGGCAATATGGAGATCGGCGTCAACACGGCCAACCTGGCCGGCATCGCCGTCGTGATCTTTTTGGCGGTTCTGAACATCTTTGGCGTGCGGCTGGGCGCGCTGGTGCAGAACGTTTTTACCACGGCCAAGGCGCTTTCTCTGGCGGCGCTGATCTTGCTGGCCTTTACCGTCGGGCGCAACGCAACCGCTATCGCCGCCAACTTTGGCGCGGACTGGAGCGAGTTCTGGCGCAACGCCGGATGGAGTTCGCTGCATCCGGTCGAGGTGGGCGTGGGCGGACCAACGGTGTGGGTGAATCTGTTGGTGATTCTGGCGGTGGTGCAGGTGGGTTCGCTCTTCTCGGCCGACGCCTGGAACAACATTACTTTTACGGCCGGCGAGGTAAAGAACCCCAAGCGCAACCTTCCGCTCTCGCTCGTTCTGGGCACGGGATTTGTTCTGACGGTCTACTTTCTGGTTTCGGTGGGCTATCTGCTGGTGCTGCCGATGCACGGCGAAGCGGCCGGCGCAACGGTGCTCGGGCGGGGCATTCAGCACGCCACCGAAGATCGCGTGGCGACGGCAGTGCTTGAGCAGATCTTTCATTCCAGCGGGGCATACCTCATGGCCGGGGCGATCCTGATCTCCACCTTTGGCTGCGCCAATGGAATGTCTCTGGCCGGAGCGCGCGTTTACTACGCAATGAGCCAGGACGGGCTCTTCTTCAAGTCCGTCGGCAAGCTGCATCCGCGCTACAAAACGCCCGCGGCGGGCTTGCTGGTGCAGGCCGTGTGGGCGGTGATGCTGTGCGTTTCCGGCTCCTACAGCCAGTTGCTGGACTACATCATCTTCGCCGTGCTGGTCTTTTACATCCTGACCATCGCGGGGCTGTTTGTGCTGCGCTTCAAGCAGCCCGATGCGCCGCGGCCATACAAGGCATGGGGCTATCCGCTGCTGCCCGCGCTCTACATCGGGATGGCGGGATGGATCTGTATCGTATTATTGCGATATAAGCCTCAGTACACGTGGCCTGGCCTGGTGCTGGTTTTGCTCGGCATTCCGGTTTATTTCTGGTGGTCGCGGCAGGCCAGGATCATCGCCTGATTGCTCGTTGCGCAGGCAAAGTTTTGAAAGGGCAAGACTTGACAGGCTGCGGAAAAACTCAATTCGGGCAAGTCTTGTAACAAGGGCACGACTTTACAGGCTGCGGAAAAACTCAATTCGGGCAGGTCTTGTAACAAGGGCACGACTTCAGTCGGGCTGCAAGACGCTGATCATAAAGATTGGGCTTTAGCCCCTGAGGAATGGTTTTACAGCCTTTTCGACGATAGATTCAGGCTGCCAAGCCAAAACAAATTGACGTTAAGTTCATGGGAAGGATGAAGCTCATTCATGTCCAGATTGCTGCGAATCAAACCGATGTCAATGCTCTCGCAAGAAGCCGGTGAAGAGGGCGCGCACACGCTCAAACGCACGCTGGGCGCGCTGAACCTGATCACACTGGGCATTGGCGCCATCATCGGCGCGGGCATCTTTGTGCTCACCGGCAAAGCCGCCGCATTGCACGCCGGACCGGCTGTCTCATTGAGTTTTGTGCTGGCAGGAATTGTCTGCGCCTTCGCCGGACTCTGTTACGCCGAATTCGCCTCGATCATTCCCATTGCCGGTTCTGCCTACACCTACGGCTACGCCACGCTGGGCGAGTTTGTGGCCTGGATTATCGGTTGGGATCTGGTGCTCGAATATGCCTTTGGCGCGGCCACCGTGGCGGCGGGGTGGTCCGGCTATCTCAATAGCCTTTTGCAGCAGATGCATATCCACATTCCTCCGCAATTGACCGCCGTTCCCGGAACCCAGTTGTATGAATATCAGGATAAGTGGCTGCCATTGGCCTCTCTGCCGGCGGGTATTAACTTGTCGTCGCTGCCGCACGTAACCGCTGCCTTCAATCTGGTGGCCATGCTGGGCATCATCTTCATCACTACAGTTCTGGTAATCGGCATCAAAGAGTCGGCCAACTTTAACTCCGCGATCGTGATTGTCAAATTGAGTATTGTTGGCATTTTCCTCGTTGTGGGCGGTTACTTCCTTTTCAAGCACCCTTCGATAGCTTGGCAGAACTGGCACCCATTTATTCCTCCGGCAACAGGTCAGGAAGATTTGGCGTCTCATGGGTTATTCATGCGGATATGGCTTATCCTCTCTGGTCACGGTCAATATGGCTGGATGGGCATCGCCACCGGCGCCTCATCGATCTTCTTTGCCTATATCGGCTTTGACGCCGTCTCGACCGCCGCGCAGGAGGCCAAGAATCCCAAACGGGATATGCCCATCGGTATCCTCGGCTCTCTGGTGATTTGCACGATTCTTTACATTCTGGTCTCCACCGTCCTCACTGGCCTGGTGAACTACAAGTTGCTGAATGTGGAAGCCCCGGTGGCGCTGGGCATTGATGCGACAGGCATCAGTTGGGGTTCTCTGCTGGTCAAGATCGGCGCGGTCTTTGGCCTGGCGACAGTAATGCTGGTCATGCTGCTGGGCCAGTCGCGCGTCTTCTTTTCCATGTCCAAAGACGGATTGCTGCCCAAATGGGCTTCGGCCATTCATCCCAAATTCCGCACTCCGTGGATTTCGACCATCGTGGTTGGCACCATCGTCGCCATTATGCCGGCGTTTTTGAATATCGACATCCTCTCCGATCTGGTGAATATCGGAACGCTGTTGGCCTTCACCATCGTCTGCGCCGGTGTGTGGGTGCTGCGTGTACGCCACCCGGAGATGGAGAGGCCGTTCAAAACTCCGCTGGTTCCGCTGGTTCCCATCTTGGGCATTGTGACCGCACTCTTTGTGATGAGCCGCCTGCCGCTGCTCACTTGGGAGGTGATGATCGGCTGGCTGCTGGTGGGGCTGGTGATTTACTTCGGCTACTCGGTCAAGCACAGCAAAGTGCAGAAGCTGCAAAATGCCGCCGAGGGAGATTGAAGCGGCGATTCATTCCGGCAATTCCGAACGGCCTCTCATGTGGGAGGCCGTTTGGCGTTTATGAGAAGAAAAATTTAGCCGATGATTGTTGGCAGCGTGACATAAACCCATGAGGCAAAACAATGCGAGTGATTGAGATTCATGATGTGTTAGCCAACTTCGAACGGCTTGTTGATGAAGCCTCGCAAGGTGATCCCTTCATCCTCGCTGTGGATGGAGAACAGAAAGTGCAGTTCGCTCCCATCCCTCCGGATCTGAAAGTGAAGATGCCACGTTCCAAGAAGCTCACCTCTCACATGACCAGGCCTACATCGAAGTAAGAAGTTATTCGCGGCCTTCCAGTGCTAACCCGCTGTAGTATAGCCTTGAATCAATGCTGATCGAAGAAAACAAGCCGCTTGCGCCTTTGACCACCTTCGGCATCGGTGGCCCCGCGCGCTGGTTTGCCGAGGCCACAAGCGAAAACGAAATTGCCGAGGCCGCCGCCTGGGCTGACAAGCGCGGTGTGCCGCTCTTTGTGCTGGGCGGCGGCAGTAACTTGCTGGTCTCCGACGCTGGCTTCGATGGGCTGGTGCTGCGTGTGGGATTGCGCGGCATTACAGCGGCCGACGCGCCGGGAGTGAGGATCTATCAAGTTGCCGCTGGAGAAGATTGGGACCACTTCGTCGAGCGGAGTGTTGAAGAGGGATGCGCCGGTGTAGAGTGTCTGGCCGGCATCCCCGGCACGGTGGGCGGAACGCCGGTGCAGAATGTGGGCGCGTATGGGCAAGAGGTTGCATCGGTGATTGCGCAAGTGCGTGCCTTCGACCTGCAAGCGCGCGCCTTCATCGAGTTTGCCGCCGCCCAGTGCGGCTTTGCCTATCGTCGCAGCCGCTTCAACAGCGTGGATCGTGGGCGGTATATTGTCACGCGCGTGGACTACCGGCTCACGCCTGGCGGCGCGCCGGCGGTGCGCTACGAGGGCCTGCAACGGGCGCTCGAGGAGTGTCAGCGTGAGGGCCGGGAACCGAAGCTGATGGATGTGGCCAGGGCCGTGCGCCGGGTTCGCCAGTCGAAGGGAATGGTTTTGGTCGAGGGCGATCCGGATTGCCGCAGCGCGGGCAGCTTCTTCAAGAATCCGTTGGTCAGTGACCAGCACTTTCACAAGATTGCGGCGATGAGCGGCCAACAGCCGCCGCGCTTTCCTGCTGCTCAGGAACCGGAGAATCAAGGCAAAATTAAACTGCCGGCGGCGTGGTTGATCGAGCAATCGGGCTTTCGCAAGGGCTACGCGCTGGGCAGAGCCGCTCTCTCGTCGCGCCACACGCTTGCGCTGACCAATCGCGGCGGAGCAAGTGCTGAGGAAGTGCTTGCTTTGGCTGGTCAGATCACCGCCGCCGTCGAGGCGCACTTCGGGATTTTGCTGGAGATGGAGCCGGTGATGGTTGGCTTTTGAACATCGAGCCTGAATGAAAAAAGCGTGGACCAGGAGGTCCACGCTACTGCCGGCCGGAAGGTCGGCGCACCCTCGCAAAACCGTGTGGACAAGCTGCTAGGCCGCCGGTTTCAGGCTTTTTAAAGTCACTCCGGGGATAGCGGGGTGCAATTGCTCGGACATGGTGGCATGGGTGCCTAGGTACTGCAGCACATCGTTGATGGAATCTTCAAAACGGGAGCCGGTCTTGTGGGTTGCTTTCACCCCTTTGGCTACCATTTGACACACTTCAAAGCGGTTCATCCCGTGCGAAAGAGCACGGTGAATCTTGTCGGAACGCATGACTTCACTCCGGTCAACAGGTGGGTGTTGCGTGCAGTGCGGAGCTCGTCAGAAGCGGTGGGACGGCGGCAGCCGAGCAGGCCAGTTGAAGCAAAAGGCGGGTGTGAGAATCTTACTCCCTCTCTTCATTGTACGCCGAAAACAGCTGTTGCGCCGGCTTTCCTTGGACGGCAGCGCTATGCCTTGAGAACCAATCAATGCTTAAAAGACATATTTGGCGCTGAAGCTGGGAAAGAGCGGCATCTGCGTGACTTCAACGTAGGAACCATACTTTTTGAGGCACCCGGAATTCGAGGCGCAGTGATCCATCCATGCGTAACCCAGGAAATTCTGACGATCGAAGGCATTCTCCAGCCCCGCTTGCAGATAGATCTGACCTCTGCGCAGATGAAAGTCGCGGCTGAATTGGAAGTCGAAGCGGTTATAAACTGGCCCGCGCAAGGCATTGATCTGGGCAAGGTTGTAGATGGCGCGATCTTGCTTGATGGATTCGGCGCAGTTAAAGGGAGTGTAGGGACGGCCGCTGGCAAAGGTATTGCGCAGGGATAACTGAATCGCCTTGGGAAGATGCAGCGTGGCCAAGGCGTTCACCACTACGGGCAGATCGAAGTTGCCGGGACGCAGAACCCCATCGGCGGCGGCATAGAAGGTCCGTCCGTAGCTGGCCGTGCTCATCAACTCGAAATGACCCGTGGGCCGCAGCCGCAGAATGGCTTCAAGGCCCTCGGATTGGCCGCGCCCCACGCTGGTCATAGGGAGCCAGACAAACTGCTGGCCGAGTGTATCCACCATATTGGCCAGCATCAGGCTGGGGTACTCGGTGGAGGCAGGTTCATTCGAATAGCTTTTGTGATACGCCTCCAGGCTCAAGGTAGAGGGTCCGGTAGTCCACAGATTGGCCCCCACGGAGAACTGCCTGACCAGAATCGGCTTGAGCCTGGCGTTTTGCGCATAGCTCAGAATATTGATAGTGGGCGCAAGCTGAGCGGAGCGGCCAAACTCCGCATGGACAGTCTGATGGCTGTTGATGCGGAAGGCGATGGAGACTTGCGGATCGAGCGTCTGGGCGCCCACCAGCGCAAAGGTTTCCAGGCGCAGGCCGCCGCTGGCTGACCAGCGTGTGCCGAGGTTGCCGTTGGCCTCCAGATAGCTTCCCGTCTGGCCGCTCCAGAAGCGGCGCGCAAAGCTGTCTGCATCGGTCCACGTGGGGGTTGCATTGTAGGGCGATTGCTGCCCTGTGGGCTGGGTGACGGAGTCATCCAGGTTCAACAAACGCCCGGTGGCTCCCATCGAGAGAAGCCAGCCGCGGATTTGCCGCTGTTGCCCGTAGCCAAGGTTATAGATGCCGTCGCGGGTCTCTTCCTGATAAACTCCGGTCGATCCCATCTGCTGGCAGTTGCGATGATTGGACTGATCCGATTGCTCTTGCTGCGCTATATTGTGGCTTTGCAGTGAATAACTTCCCGTGAGGGTGGAGATGGTGGTCGGGCTGTGTGTGTGCTGCCAGACCAAGCCGCTGTTGGACTGTATTCCCTGGTACTGCGTATCGATATTGAGGGTTTCAAGATTATCGCCGGCGCATGGCTGAATGTCGATCGAATCGGCTCCATTCAAGCTGAGCACCGTAAGGTGATCCCGCTGGGCATGCGAGAGATCCAGCCGCGCCATGCCGTTGGTATAGATGGGAACGCCGTTCAGGCCAATATCGTTGGTAAAGAGATTCAGCAGGCTGTGATGCACGGCCAGCAACAGGTTCCCTTGAGGGCCTGTTGGCTGATCCACAAAGCCGCCGGCGCCGGAGATGCCCACCTCGACTTCACCGCTGCGTGCCCCATTTTTGCCATCGAGCGTATGAATGTCGATCAGCGATGAGAGGCGGCTCGAGTAACCTGCATCGTAGACCCCGGGCTTTATATCCACGCTGCCGATCGTCGAGGTGTCGATCATCGAGGTGAAACCGCCGGTCGTTCCCTCCAGCGCAATGTGGTTGATGTTGGGAACTTCAATGCCATCTATAACAAAAAGGTTTTCAGCGGGATTGCCGCCGCGCACCATCAGATCGTTGCTCTCATCCGAGTTCCAGACCGTGCTGGGCATGATCTGCAGGTAGCGCTCGGCGTCTCCATAGCTGCCGGCCGCGGAGAGAATCTCAGCTTGATTGGCGTGATAGGAGCTCGCCATGCCCGCAAGGGACGTCTGTTCACGGGCATTTACCTCGACCGAGGTACGAACGTTGAGGAAGGAAGCGGCGGTCTGGCTGGAGGGCGTGCCAGCGCTGGCAGATGCTTCGGCAGAGGAGGGAAAAGCGAAAGAGAACTCGTTGAAGGAAAAGAGAGAATAGTTTTTGTTTGCCTCTTCAGAACGAGATAAGAACTCACTCAAGAAGGGTGTGGATGGGGCCAGCGGCAATTGCGGAGTGGCTTCCTGCGCCGGCAGGGTTGAGGGAATGCCAAGGAGAAATCCGGTTGCGCCCATGAGAGGGAACCAAAATCTGTGAGGTAGAAATTGAAGAATGCACATACTGCGCCTGATCCCGAAGAGAAAACCTCTTCACTATGGGTATCGGCATGAGAAGTTTTCCAGCGAGAGAAAACTCATGTGAATTTGCCCTCGGACAGTCCGAATAAGTGATAAGAAAGATTTAACCTAAGGAACCTCTGAATAAGTGGTGTTTTGAAAAGGCACGACTTTACAAGCTGCGGAAAAACTCAATCAGGGCAGGTTTTGTAACAAGGGCACGACTTCAGTCGGGCCGCAAGACGCTGATTATAAAAAACGGGCTTTAGCCCCTGAGGGATGTTTTACCGGGAAATCAGGACTGATTCAGAGATTCACTGGAGAGACAATCATTTGAGGTCAACGCTGAATCGGCTTCGCCGCTTGCGCTCTGGATTCTTGTTGCAACCAACCGCCTGCGCTTTCGCCAGGGCGCAAAGCCTGTTATTCTAAGAGAGACATTCACCCGCCAGACGGGAAACCCCGAAGAGATTGCAGCGAAAGAGGTTAATCAGTGGCAGATACCACCCAGATCGAAGATAAGCAGGAACGCAAGAAGATCAAGCGGGCAGCGCGCAAGGCAGCCGCCCCCAAGGCCCCACGCACAGGCGCGCGTGGCGAGAAGAAGAAGAAGGTCAAGAAGCTGGCGCGCGGCCAATCGAAGCGGTAAGGGATGGCTTTCTGTGTCGAAGGCTATTTGAGGTTTCGTGGTATCCCAGGCCCCAAAAAACGAGACCTGGGGCGCCTGGCTTTCTTAAGGTACATGATTCCGAAAGAACAATGAGGTTCCGGGCCGGTTCGCTGTGCGCGCCCGGTCTGGAGCCTTTTTATACTCTATCCGCCTTCGGGCGGCGTGAGGAGAAGTGCACTGCTCAAGCAATTAAGCGCCCGGAAATCCATCGATAAGCTGATACTCGACTCCGAGGAGCCGGAACACGCCTTGCGCAAGACGCTTGGTCCGTGGTCATTGACCGCGCTGGGCATTGGCGCGGTAATCGGCTCGGGCATCTTCACCGTGATCGGCACGGCCATCTCAGGCGAAAAATTTGATGCGCCCAGCATCCAGGACACGCCGCTGATTCACTTCCTTCTGACGCATTCGGCGCTGGCCGGGCGTCCCGGCGCGGGTCCGGCGATTGCCGTCTCGCTCTTCCTTGTCGCCATCGTCTGCGCGCTCACCGGCCTCTGTTATGCCGAGCTGGCCTCGATGATTCCCATCGCCGGTTCGGCTTATACTTACACCTATGCCACGCTGGGCGAACTGATCGCCTGGATTATCGGCTGGGATCTGATCCTGGAATACGCCGGCTCCAATATGACCGTCAGCGTCGGCTTTGCGGCACATGTGGTGGATTTCCTGGACTGGTTTGGCCTGCATCCCTCCGCGCGCTGGCTTTCGCCCGCCTATCTGCCCGGCGGACTGCAGGATCTGGCCGGCAACTGGCTCTATCGTCCCGGCTGGCACTCCGGCTTCAATATCCCCGCCTTCCTGATTGTTTTCATTCTTACCGTGATTCTGGTGCGCGGCATTCGCGAGTCGGCCGAGACCAACAACGCCATGGTCGGCATCAAGCTGGTGGCGATTCTGATCTTTGTCTTTGCCGTGATCGGCTTTATCCACCCCGGCAACTGGCATCCCTTCATGCCCAACGGCTGGAGCGGCGTACTGACCGGCGGGTCCATCATCTTCTTCACTTACATTGGCTTCGACTCTGTCTCGACGGCCGCCGAGGAGTGCAAGAACCCGCAGCGCGATCTGCCCATTGGCATCATCGCCACGCTGGTTGTCTGCACTCTGCTCTACGTCGCCGTCGCCATTTGCCTCACCGGACTGGTGCCCTGGCAGTCGATGATCGACGACGGCGCGCCGGTGGTCAACGCGCTCAAAAAGCTTTCCGTGCTGCCGGGCGCGCACTCCCTCATTTGGATTCGCATGGTGGTTTTGATCGGCGCCATCATGGGCATGCTCTCCTCCATCCTGGTCTATCAGCTCGGCCAATCCCGCGTCTGGTTCTCCATGTCGCGCGACGGACTTTTGCCCAGGGTCTTCTCCAATGTCCATCCCGTCTATCGCACGCCGGCCTTTTCAACATGGGTCGCGGGCATTGTGGTGGCCATTCCCTCTGGGCTCTTCGACATCGGCACGCTGGCTGACCTGTCGAATATCGGCACCCTCTTCGCCTTTGTGCTGGTCTCGGTCGGCGTGATCGTGCTGCGCATCCGCGAGCCGGAGCGTCGCCGAGGCTTCCGCGTTCCCTTAGGACATCTGATCCCGGTTCTCAGTGTCCTCTCGTGCTTCCTGCTGATGGCCGGTTTGCCGATCATTACCTGGTATCGCTTCCTGATCTGGCTCGCCATCGGGCTCATGATCTACTTCCTCTATAGCCGCCATCGTTCCGAGTTTGCCGGACTCTAGATCTTCAGTCTGCTGATTTGGGTTAGCGAAATGCCATTTGAGATACCATAATGCCATTTTGGATACCATTATGTCCGAAGCAATCACACTCGCCCGCATCGTGCTAACCACGACGGCCAGCCCCGAGGAGGCCGCAATCCTGGGCCGCCGGCTGGTCGAGGAGCGACTGGCAGCCTGCGCAACACTCATTCCTGCCGCGCAATCAATCTATCGCTGGCAGGGGGCGATCGAGTCCGCCTCCGAGACGCTGTTGCTGCTGAAGACCGCCGCCACCCAACTGGCCGCGCTCGAAGCCCGCCTGCATGAATTGCACAGCTACCAAACGCCGGAGTTCTTGGTCCTGACCATCGACTCCGCCAGCCAGGCCTATCTCGCCTGGCTGCAAGCCAACCTGGGGCAAGAGTGAATTTGCTGCGAAGGGAACCGCTCATCTGGTATTCTGACGCTGGTTTACACGCATGCGCTGGTTACTCCTGATTCTTCTCATCTCGGTCGTTGGGATGCTTGTTGCCGCGTTTGGCCTGGCCAGGCACATCTTGCGGCAGCGTGCCCGCCGAGGCTCAAAGTCGCCCGGCGCGCAAGCTAAAGCCTCCGGCGAGATCGAGGAAACAGACTTGGAATCATAGCTTTAAGTTGTAAACCCGCTCTTTAACCTTCACTTTTTCTGATTGCTCACTGACCACGGATTACTGCTACCTGTTTTTGAAAGGATTGCCTCCCCCCATGAGTCAAACTGATTCCACTGTTGCTCTTTCTGCCGAGACCATTGAAATCTCCATCGCCCACAGTCCCGATTCCGATGACGCCTTTATGTTTTATGGACTGGCCACCAACAAAGTTCGCGTTCCCGGCTACAAGTTCACGCACACCCTATGCGACATCGAGACGCTGAATCAGAGGGCGCAAAATGAGGCCTTCTTTGACATCACCGCCATCAGCTTCCACGCCTACCCCTATCTGCAACAGAACTATACGCTGATGGGCTGCGGCGGCAGCGTGGGCGAGGGCTACGGCCCAATGGTTGTCTCGAAGAGCCCTCTGACGCCCGAAGACCTGGGCCGCATTCGCATTGCAGTTCCGGGCGAATTGACCACGGCATACCTGGCGCTGAAGATCTTCAATCCTGAGATCAAGACCGAGACCGTTCCCTTCGACAAGATCATCCCGGCCATTCTCGCCGGCGAGTTCGAGGCTGGACTGATCATCCACGAGGGCCAGCTCACCTACGGAACCAGCGGCCTGCTCAAGGCTCTGGACTTGGGCGTCTGGTGGCGCGAGACTACCGGCCTGATTCTCCCGCTGGGCGGCAACGCCATCCGGCGCTCACTGGGCGCGGCCAAGCACAAGATCCTCTCCAAGGCGCTGCGTGACAGCATCCAGCACGCGCTGGACAACCGCGAGCAGGCGCTGGAGTACGCCATGCAATTTGCCCGCGATCTGGACACGCGCCTGGCCAGCCGCTTTGTCAGTATGTATGTGAACGAGCGCACGCTCGACTACGGCGCCGACGGCCGTCTGGCGATCCGCAAGCTGCTGGATCTGGGCCACGAGCGCGGCATCATTCCCATTGCGCCGCAGGTGGATTTTGTGGATTGAAATCATTGAGTGTAATTGAGGTTTGAGGAGTGGAGCTTTGTACCAAGGGCACGGCTTTAGCCGGGCCAATCAAAGGCATAGAATCAATTGGGCTTCAGCCCCTGCGGAATCAGAAACAAAACCGCAGGTGCTAAAGCCCACTTTTATTTACTGACATTTGCGACCCGACTCAAGTCGTGCCCTTGTTACAAAACGCCCACTCCATTTTTCAAAGCATTTGTCTCTTCGATAGCAAAATCTCTAAACGGTATACGTCGACGAAGAAGTCGTCCCGCCGCGCCCGGTCCAGTTGGTGTGGAAGAACTGGCCGCGCGGCTTGTCGACCCGCTCGTAGGTGTGCGCGCCAAAGTAATCGCGCTGCGCTTGCAGCAGATTGGCGGGCAGGCGTCCGGTGCGGTAGCCGTCAAAGAAGGCGAGCGCCGTGGAAAACGCCGGCGTAGGAATGCCGGCTTCAACGGCGTGCACCAGCGCCTTGCGCCACAATGCTTGATACTGGTTCAGCGCGCTGAAAAAGAAGCTGTCGAGCAGCAGGTTTTCTAGAGCGGGATTCTTGTCGAAGGCTTCTTTGATCTTGCCCAGGAAGCGCGAGCGAATGATGCATCCGCCGCGCCACATCAGGGCAATGCCGCCCATATTCAGATTCCAGCCATTCTCTTTGGCCGCGGCGCGCAGCAGCATATACCCCTGCGCGTAGCTGATGATCTTGGAGCAGTAGAGTGCGCACCGCACCTGCTCGATGAACGCGGCGCGGTCGCCAGTGACGGCCTTGCTGGCCGGCCCAACCAGAATCCTGGAGGCTTCCACGCGCTCGTTCTTCAGCGCCGAAAGGCAGCGCGCAAAGACCGATTCGCCGATCAGCGTGACCGGCTGGCCCAGATCGAGCGAGCTGATGACGGTCCACTTGCCGGTGCCTTTTTGGCCGGCGGTGTCCAGAATCTTGTCGACGAGCGGCTGGCCGTCCTCATCTTTGGTGGCGAAGATGTCGCGCGAGATCTCGATCAGATAACTGTCCAGTTCGCCCTTGTTCCACTCTTCAAAGACGTCGTGCAGTTCATCGGCGGTCAGTCCCATGCCGCGCTGGAGCAGGTCGTAGGCCTCGCAGATCAGTTGCATATCGCCGTATTCAATGCCGTTATGCACCATCTTTACGTAGTGCCCGGCGCCGTTCTCGCCCACCCAATCGCAGCAGGGAGTTCCGTCTTCGACCTTGGCCGAGATGGCTTGGAAGATCTCTTTGACGTGCGGCCACGCGGCGGGATTGCCTCCGGGCATGATGGATGGACCGCGGCGCGCGCCCTCTTCGCCTCCGCTGACGCCGGTGCCGATGAAGAGTATGCCCTTGGCGGCCAGATCCTTGGTGCGGCGATTGGAGTCGGTGAAGAGCGAATTACCGCCGTCGATGATGATGTCGCCGGGCTCCAGAACGGGCAGCAGATGCTCGATGGTCTGGTCAACGGAGGAGCCGGCCTTGACCATCAGCATGATGCGCCGCGGCCGCTTGAGCAAGGCCGCCAACTCTTCCACGGAATGAGCGCCCACCACCTGCGTGCCCTTGGCTTCGTTGGCGATAAAATCGTCCACTTTGGAGACGGTGCGGTTGAAGACGGCAACCTTGAAGCCGTGGTCATTCATGTTGAGCACAAGGTTCTGTCCCATCACAGCAAGTCCAATCAGACCAATATCACACGTCGCATCCGGCATAGAATCTCCATCCTCTTCCAATGTATTTCCGTAATCAGCTGATCCACTCTGATTGTAGAGCCGGGATGCGAGTCTGGGGAAGTCTCTCCGGCCGCTATCGTTTATCGCCGCCAGAGCGTCTAGTATTGTAATCAGGGTTCTTTATGAAATTTTATAAAATTCGCTCTTTCGTCCTTCTCTCCACCGCGGCTTGCTGCCTGCTGGCGTTATCGGCCACAAATTTCGCCCAGGCTCAATCGTCGGGCAGCGCGGGCAAAGCGCCGGCCGGGGGGCAGAGTTCGTCCTCCTCGGGGGCCATGTACACCCAGGAAAAAGCCCCTTCCACGCTCGATCCGGCCGGTCCCACCATCTCGCTCATCAGCGCCGAGCCGGTCTTTCTCATGGCCGCCTCGCTGAATGCCTGCGGATACGACGAGGGACTCGACGAGAGCGCTCCGATTCGCAAGCACGTGCGCGAGCAGATCAATCAAGCGCTGGTTCAAAGCGAGGATGCGCGCACCAAGCGCGACAAACTTTGCCTCTACATTGCGCAGCACCGCATGACCGGCTCGGAGCTTGACGTCTCGCAGTACATCTCGCTGGCGCTCTATCTGACCCCTCCGCCGGAGTTGGAGAGCGCAACGGATCTGACGCTGATGCCGCCCGACTCGACGCAGGTGATCGAGATTCTGCCGCTGCTGCGCGACTTTGTGGCCGCCGTGGACCTGCACGGAATTTGGCTGGCCACCCATCACACCTACGACACAATTGCCGATCAACTGCACAACCCGCTCTCGGAGATGATCGTCGCCACCAATCTCTACCTGAAGATGCCGGCCTCCACTTATGACGGGCGGCGCTTCATCGTCATCGTCGAGCCAATGCTCTCGCCCAAGGCAATCAACGCCCGCGTCTACGGCCTGGATTATGTGGTGGTGGTGTCGCCGGCCGACGGCAAGATCCGCCTGACCGACGTGCGCCACATCTATCTGCACTACGTGATCGAGCCTTTGCTCTACGCGCGCGCTACTGCCGTCGACCGCATGCAGCCCGTCCTGAAAGAGGTCAGGGATGCGCCGCTCGAGTTCCGCCTGCGCTCCGACTCGCTGCCGCTTTCCATCGAGTGCCTTATCAAGGCCATCGAAGCGCGCACCATGGATACCGGAATTCCGGAGTTCAAGATTCCCCCCAACCTCACTCGCTCCGAAGAGCTCCGCTATGAAAAGCAGCGGCTTGAGGTCGAGCAGAAGAGAGAGGATGTTCGCCAGGCAACCGTAGCCCACGATCTGACGCAGGGTTTTGTTCTGACCACGTACTTCTACAAGCAATTGGTTGAATTCGAAAAAGATGCGGTCAGCTTGAAGGACTCCATCGGCGAGATGGTCTACAGCATGGACGTGGACTACGAGGTGCACTTCGCCCGCAATATTGAATTCGACAAAGAGGCGGACGGCGACGTGCTGCGGCGCAGCAAGCCGCGCAAGCTCGAGGGACTGGATCTGGCCGAAGCCAAACTGGCGGCAGGAGATTTGGCCACCGCAAGCGCCATGGCCCGTCAAGCGCTCACCGCACACTCCGGCGCGCCTGATTCGGCGGCCGTGAGCTCCCGCGCCGAGTTCATTCTAGCCCGGACTGCCTTGCTCACCGGCCATCCCGATGAGGCCATCGACGGCTTCCAGAAGACGCTGGCCGCCAGCCAAGACGCGCGCCTGATCTCCTGGTCGCACATCTACCTGGGACGGATGCTCGATCTGGATTGCAAGCGCGATCAAGCCGTTACCGAGTACCAGGCAGCATTGAAGACGCGCGACGGACAGCAGGATACGCGCCTGGCAGCCGAGCGCGGAATCAAAACAGCATTTGCCGTCCGCGGCCATAGTTGTGATGTTGCGGAAGATGACGCATCCGACCCAGCAAAACCGGGAGCGAATACGCCATCCGCAACACCGCAGAGCGGGAAAGCCAACTCCCAATAGCCATCACGGTTGAAGCAAAACGTTCCAGAAAGATTGAGGTGCACTCCGAATCGCCGCACCGAGTTACCGCTTGCAGGAACCGCCGCTGATGCTTGCAGGAACTGCCGCTGAGAATTGATAGGGCACTAAAGATTTGCGCCACATGAATAGGGCATGGCTTTAGTCGTGCCGCAAGTTGCTATATTATAATGGCTTAGCCACTCAGGAATCTTCTAGACTTGTCGGATCGAGGCGCCTGTGGAAGCCGTTCTTGGTGAATTGGAAGTTGCGCTGGGTCACCGGTTTACAAGACCGGAGTTGCTGCTGCACGCTCTCACTCATCGCTCTCTGGCCAACGAGCGGGCAGCCGGCGAACTGCTTTTGGAGGGCCTTCATGCCGCCGGCGCCGGCGATAATGAACGCCTGGAGTTTTTAGGCGACGCCGTGCTGGGGCTGGTGGTGGCGGAGGCTTTGTATCTGGCTCATCCGGAGTGGCAAGAGGGTGAGCTGACGCGCGTTCGCGCTCAACTGGTCAGCCGCCAGCACATGGCGGAGGTGGGCGTGGCCATCGGTCTGGGCAAGCATCTGCGCCTTAGCCGCGGCGAAGAGAAAGGCGGGCTGCGGCGCAAAAGCACGGTGCTTTCCAATTCCATGGAGGCCGTGCTGGGCGCGCTTTTTCTGGATGGCGGCCTCGAGCCGGTGCGCGCCTTTGTACGCCGCTGGGTAATCGGCGAGGCGGTCAAGCAGTTGGCCGAGGAGTTGCGCGCCGGAGCCGCGCTGGGCAACTACAAATCCGCCTTGCAAGAGTATTTGCAGGCAGCCGGCGAGGGCGCGCCGGTCTATCGGGTCAAGAGCGAAAGCGGCCCCGATCACCACAAGCGGTTTCTGGTCGAGGTGGGGCTCAAATCGGCTGAAGGTGGGCCCGGCAAGAGCTTGGCGCGCGGCATGGGCAGCAGCAAGAAGAATGCCGAACAGGATGCCGCGCAGCGCGCGCTCGAGCGGCTGAAGGCCGCCGAAACCAAGCCCGGCGCAACGGCTGCTTACGCCGCGGAATCTGTATTCGACAATCACCTCTCAGACGAGGAGGAAGAGGCGGCGCAGTGAACAACCCTCAACCAGCGACTGACACGCTGCCGATCTGGATCCAGCAGATACGCCTCTATCTGCCGGCCGTTCCGGATGCTTTTGCTCGTTTGCTTTTGTTGATCGTTGTGGCTTTTTTCCTGAAAACATTTTTGCTCCAGCCCTACCTGATTCCCTCTGAGAGCATGGAACACACCCTATTGGTCGGCGATTTTGTGCTGGTCAACAAGCAGGTCTACGCGCCTTCGGGAAGAATTACCCGCACTTTCCTGCCCTTTCGCCAGGTGGCGCGCGGCGATGTCATTATCTTCCACCCTCCCAACGACCTGAATAAACTCTATGTCAAGCGTGTTGTCGGAATTGCCGGCGACCGGTTGCACATCAACTTTGGCCGCGTCACGGTGAACGGAACGCCTGTCGATGAGCCCTTTGCCACCTTTGAACCAGCAACCCGCAATCCCTATCGTGACGAGTTTCCCGCCACGGCCTACACCGACCCCAACATCGAACCCGCCTGGTGGGCGCGGATGCAGAACCTGATCCGCAATGGTGAACTGGTTGTGCCACAGGGCGAGTACTTTGTGCTGGGCGACAATCGCAATTACAGCAAAGACTCCCGCTACTGGGGATTTGTCGGGCGTCAGCAGATTGTTGCGCGGCCTCTGGTCATCTACTTCTCGCTTTCCCGTCCCTCGACGACCGATGTGCAGCCGCCGGTGGTACAAGCCGCGGATGATAAACTCGGACACGGCAAGGAACTTTCCGCAATGCTTGAGGGCTTTGCCCGCTGGAAGCGCATCTTTCACGTGGTGCGTTAGTGGACAGTGGACAGTGGACAGTAGACAGTAGACAGTAGACAGTGGACAGTGGACAGTTGACAGTGGACAGTGGACAGTATTTGGGGATGATTTCATGGTGCAAACTTTTCGCGACTTGATTGTTTGGCAACGGTCAATGCAGTTGACAGTTGCGATCTATCGCCTGACGCAAAAATTTCCCCGTGAAGAGTTGTACGGGTTGACTAACCAGATCAGGCGATCTGCTGTTTCCATCCCAAGTAATATTGCGGAGGGGCAAGGAAGAGACAGTCAAGGAGAATTCAAGCGGTTTCTTAACATTGCACGCGGTTCAGATTCCGAGTTGCAAACTCAATTGGAGATTGCGCGGGCTCTTGGTTTCGGTGAGTCAAAGATGATCGATGAAGCGGAGAGCTTGTCTCACGAAACAGGAAAGATGCTTTTCGCCTTACTGGAGTCTCTCTAGAATACTGATAGGTAAAACTGTCACCTGTCTACTGTCAAATGTCCACTGTCAACTGTCCACTGTCAACTGTCAACTGTCCACTAAAACCGAGCACCGAAATGACACAGAAGAAAACGCCCGCCAAGACAAAGCCTGCTGACGAACGGATCGAAGAGACGCCCTTCGAGGCTGTGGCCAGCATTCTTTCCCTGCTGGTGGTTGGCCTGTTCATCCTCACTTTTCTCGGGCAGAACTATGTGATTCCCTCGGGATCGATGCAGAATACGCTGCTGGTGGGCGACCATCTGCTGGTGGACCGCATCACGTTTGCTCCGGCCACCAGGTGGATGCCGCTGGTGCATCAGCGCGAGCCACAGCGCGGCGACATTATTGTCTTTCACAAACCCGTGCAGGATCTGGATGCCGACGGAACACTCGAGTACACAACGCTGGTGAAGCGGCTGATTGGCCTTCCGGGCGACCATATTCATCTCAGCAACGGTGTGGTAGTCATCAACGGAGTGGTCCAGAAGCAACCGCACGCCCAGCCGACGACTCCGGAAAATCATTATGATTTTCTCGACGAGTTTCCCTCCCTGCCGCCCGTTCCTGAACCTGGAAATTTCATCCCCGAATCCTGGGCTGTCGATTTTCCCAATCACATCGAGAATGGTGATTTGGTTGTTCCAGCAGGCTGCTACTTCATGATGGGCGATAACCGGCATAACAGCGCTGATTCGCGTTTCTGGGGCTTTGTGCCAAGAGGAAATATCGTGGGCCGCCCGCTCTTCAACTATTGGTCCTTCATGACCCCCGAAGAGCAGTACGATAAAAAAGGGGCGGTCAATACTGTTGCCTGGTTGAGCCATATCGCACTGCACTTTTTTCCCGATACACGCTGGAGCCGAACCCTGCACCGGATCAGATAACACCATCCACTATCGACTGAAAACGAGCAAACGATGACCAAGAAAAAAACAATCGCCGAGGCGCAACCCGCCGCCAAGCCCGCTGAAAAGCGGGTCGAAGAGACACCCGCCGAAGCTGTGGCCAGCATTCTTTCCGTGCTGGTAGTTGGCCTGTTCATCCTCACTTTTCTCGGGCAGAACTATGTGATTCCCTCGGGATCGATGGAGAAGACGCTGCTGGTGGGCGACCATCTGCTGGTGGACCGCATCACGCTTGCTCCAGCCACCAGGTGGATGCCGCTGGTGCATCAGCGCGAGCCGCGGCGCGGCGACATTATCGTCTTCTTCAAACCCGTAAAAGATCCGGATCAAAACGGAAATCTACAGTACCTGACGCTGGTCAAGCGGCTGATCGGCGTTCCCGGCGACCATATTCATCTGAGCAACGGCGTGGTGGTGATTAACGGCGTGCCCCAAAAGCTGCCGCCGGATGCGGACAACTCGCCCAATCCGGCCAATGATGACCGGGATTTCCTGGACAACTTCCCCGCTTCGCCGCCTCCTCCCAGCTCACAGGTGCCAGACTCCTGGTCGATGGTGGAGTTTCCCAAGGATGTGGTGAACGGAGAACTGGTGGTCCCGCCCGGCAAGTACTTCATGATGGGCGATCACCGGCACAACAGTCTCGACTCGCGCTACTGGGGCTTTGTGCCGCGCGAGAATATCGTGGGCCGGCCGCTGTTCAACTACTGGTCCTTCGAGGCTTCCGAAGATGAGATCAGCCAGAGCAATGCCATCGCCTGGCTGGGCCATGTGGCGCTGCATTTTTTCCCGGACACGCGCTGGAGCCGGACCTTCCATCGGGTGAAATAGCAGTGGGCAGTGGACAGTGAACAGTGGTCAGTGGAGGAGATTCCTCAGGGGCTAAAACCCAACGTTTATTATCAGGTATTTGTAGCCCGACTGAAGTCGTGCCCTTTCAAAACCTGACTTTCACCAGAAGCCGCTAAACGCTGTACACTGAACACTGTCCACTGTCGACTGTTTACTGTCCACTGACAACGACCATGACTGAAGAAGAGAAACCACGGCAAACAAAACGTAAACGGCTCTGGCAGGCACTGACCGCGCTGGCCATCCTTCTGGCCATTCTGATTATTCCTCCTTTTGTGAGCGTGAGCCGCTACAAGGCGCGCATCACGCATCTGATCTCCGCCTCTCTGGGCCGCCCTGCGCGCGTCTCTTCGGTTGAGGTGCGCCTGTTGCCTCGCCCAGGATTTGTTCTCTACGACCTGGTCGTCGACGAAGATCCGGCCTACGGCACGGAACCTGTCTTGCACGCCAATTCGGTCTATGCCTCAATTCGCCTGCTTACACTGTGGCGCGGACAAATTGAACTGGACTCAATCAGCGTGGATGAGGCCAGCTTGAATCTGGTGCGCATTCCCGGCGGACGCTGGAATCTCGATACCTTGCTGCGCACCGCGCACGCCTACACCCAACCCGCGCCCGGAAGTGGCGCGGCTGTCAAGCAGAACAAGCCCATCAAGCTGCCTTATCTTGAAGCAACCAACTCCCGCATCAATATCAAAGCCGGCGCGGAAAAACTGCCGTTTTCTCTAACGGATGCCAAATTCTCTTTGGAAGAACAGAATCCAGGAGACTGGCGCGTCCAATTGCGCGGCCAGCCAGCCCGCACCGATTTGAGCATCGGGCAGGCCGATACCGGCTTGGTGCGTTTGACGGCCAATCTGCATCAGGCTCCCGAGTTGCGCCAGATGCCTTTGATCGTCGATCTGGATTGGCGCGAGGCACAACTAGGGCAGCTCACGCGCCTGTTGATCGGCTCCGACGCCGGCTGGCGCGGCGACATGAAGGGCGAACTCCACATCGAAGGCACCGCCGATGCAGCCCAGGTCAAAGCCCGTTTGCGCGCCACTGACGTTCATCGCGCCGAGTTTGCCCCAGCCGCTCCAATGGATTTTGACGCCAACTGTTCCCTGGTTGCTCACTTCACTACCCGCGCCATTGATAACCTGGTCTGCGACTCGCCGCTTGGCTCGGGACACATTCGGCTCAACGGCAATCTTCCCGGCCAGGGCGCTTTGCCGAGCTTCTCCGTCCAGTTGGATCGCCTTCCCGTAGCCGCCGTTCTGGACGCATTGCGTTCGGTGCGCAGCGGCTTTGCTCCAGGGTTGGACGCGGCGGGCACTGCCAGCGGCAAACTCAGCTTTTCTCCTCCCGCGCCGGAGAGCGCAACCCCGCCAAAGCCGGCGCACTCTTCCCCAGACCGCTCCGCAAAAGACCATCCGGTTGTGGGTCCGCTCACCGGCAGCCTTACGGTAACCGGACTCGAACTCAGCGGAAGCGGCCTCACTCAGCCGGTGACCATTCCTGTGCTTGTTCTAACTCCTGTTGCCGCTCCCATGGATCAGCCGCAGGCGCTCACAGCCACCACGACGATTGCCGCCGGAGGCGCCGCGCCGCTCGCGCTTTCCACGCGCCTTGCACTCTCCGGCTACCAGTTCACGGTGCGTGGCCAGGCTTCCATCCCCCGCGGCCGGGAGCTGGCGCGCGCGGCCGGCATGGCCAATACTCTTTCATTGGACGCGCTGGCCGGTGACCCGGTCACGGTGGATCTGAGCGCCGAAGGCCCATGGATGCAGCTTCAGTCGGCCATTCAAACGCAACTTCCGCAGCTTCCTTCCGTCAGCCAATCCGCTTCCGCTCCGGCCGATACGCTGACCGGAACGCTGGTCTTTCATAACGCCAACTGGAAAGCGGAGTTCCTGGCCAATTCCATCCTGATCTCCCAAGCCACGCTCCACCTGGGCGCTAGTGAGCTGCGATGGGATCCGGTCGTCTTTGCCTACGGTCCAGTGAAGGGAACGGCGAGCCTCGCGCTGCCGCTGGCCTGCGATTCGTCGAAGCCCTGCCTGCCCGGCTTCCAGGTGCAATTCGGCCTTCTGGACGCGGCCGTGGTTCAAACCGCATTCCTGGGCGCGCAGGAAAAAGGCACGCTGCTCTCTACGCTGATTGATCGCCTTCGTCCCACGACAACTCCCGCATGGCCGAGGATGAACGGCACGGTCAAAGCCGAATCCCTCCTGCTGGGCCCGGTCACGCTGCGCAATGCCGAGGCTACGGTTGCCACCTTTGCCAACGGTGCGGAGATTACCACTCTGGATGCCAGCCTGCTGGGCGGCCGCATCCACGCCAGCGGTATGGTCCACACTGCGGCAACGGCTACGCGCAAGCCCTCGTATGAGCTGGAGGGCCGCTTCGACAAGCTGAGCCCGCCGCTGGTCGGCCAGTTGTTCGGTCTGCGCGCCACCGGATCAGCCTTCAACGGCAATGGAAAGATTGCGCTCAGTGGCTTCACCGGAGACGACCTTGCCGCCTCGGCCACCGGTTCGCTCGCCTTTGAGTGGCAGCGCGGAACCGTGGCCGTGGGCGCCGGACTTCCGCCGGCGCTCGCGCGCTTTGATCGCTGGAGCGGCAACGCGGAAATTGCCAACGGCGCATGGACGCTGGGTGAGAATCAGGTCAAGCGCGGCGACCGCGTTGCCGAGATTCAGGCATCGGTCAAACTGGCCATGCCGCCCCGGATTGCCTTCATCCTTCCAAAGACTCCGCCGGCCAAGCCTTGATGGATAGGAAACTTTGAAATCCGTGCATGTTTTTTAGGCTGCAAAAACAAGCGTGGACCCGGAGGTCCACGCCACAGCCGGCCGCCGCGAGGCCGGCGCACCATTCCAGCTTCACCGCACAGCCCAGGAACTTGCCTCCAGCTCCGCATCTTCATGCGGCTGCATGTCAGGCCTGGCCTTCAGCAGCGGCAGAGCCACGGTCAGCACATCCTCTATGTGGCTCGCATAGTGGATGGTGACGCCATCGATCAGCTCCGGCGTCAGATCTTCCTCGACATCCTGGCGATTCTCCGCCGGCAGAATGACGCTTTGCACACCGGCGCGCCGCGCTGCCAAAAATTTCTCCTTGATTCCGCCCACCGGCAGCACATTGCCGCTGAGCGTAATTTCGCCGGTCATGGCGGTCAAAGGCAGCACCGGCGTATCAGTGAGCAGCGAGACCAACACCACCGCCATCGTGACGCCAGCCGAAGGCCCGTCCTTGGGAATTGCTCCCGCCGGAACGTGAATGTGCAAGTCCATCTCTTTGGTGAAGTCGTCGGCCAAGCCAAGGCTGGCGGCATTTGAGCGCACCCAGGTCAGCGCGGCCTGCATCGACTCCTGCATCACCTGGCCGATCTGCCCGGTCATGGTGAAGTTTCCTTTGCCCTTCATCTTGTTGGCTTCGATGAAGAGGATGTCGCCTCCGGCCGGCGTCCAGGCCAGCCCCACCGCCACGCCGGGGCGCTTCACGCGCTCGGTCAGCTCGGTGTCTACGCGCACCTGGATGCCGCCTAAAAACTCCTTGACCACCTCGCGAGTGACAATGAGTTTTTCGCTGTTGCCCTCGACCACCCGCCGCGCCTCTTTGCGGCAGATGGTGCCGATGGTCTGCTCCAGCTTGCGCACGCCTGCCTCGCGCGTATAGTGGCGAATCGTGTGCAGCAGCGACTCTTCAGGAAACTCGATCTGCTCCGGCGTAATGCCGTTCTCCTTGATCTGGCGCGGAATCAGATAACGAATCGCGATGTGCTTCTTTTCCTCCTCGCTGTAGCCTTGCAGCGGAATCAGCTCCATGCGGTCCAGCAGCGGCGGCGGAACCGTGTCCAACTGGTTGGCTGTGCAGATGAAAAGCGTCTTCGACAGATCAAAGGGCACGTCCAGATAGTGGTCGCGGAAGGTATTGTTCTGCTCCGGGTCCAGCGTCTCAAGCAGCGCCGAGGCTGGATCGCCGCGGAAGTCCCTTCCCAGCTTGTCAATCTCGTCCAGCATAATCACCGGATCGCGCGTCTCAGCCCGGCGGATGCTCTGAATGATCTGCCCCGGCAGCGCGCCGATGTAGGTCCGGCGATGACCGCGAATCTCAGCCTCGTCGTGCATTCCGCCCAGCGAGACGCGCTGGAATTTGCGCCCCAGCGCCCGCGCAATCGACCGCCCCAGGCTCGTCTTGCCCACGCCCGGAGGTCCGACAAAGCACAGAATCGGCCCCTTCATATCCGGCTTCAGCTCCAGCACACTCAGGTAATCCAGAATGCGGTCCTTCACCTTCTTCAGCTCGTAGTGATCCTCGTCCAGAATCTCCTTGGCCTTCGTGATGTCCACCTTGGAGCCGGAGCTCTTGGACCACGGCAGCACCGCCAGCCAATCAATGTAATTGCGGGTGAGCGAGTAGTCGGCGGCCATGGGAGACATGCGCGAAAGGCGCGCCAGCTCCTTCAGGGCCTCTTTCTTCACCTCATCCGGCATTCCCGCGGCTTCAATCTTCTGGCGCAGTTCTTCGATCTCACGCTGGCCCTCATCCTGCTCGCCCAGCTCCTTCTGGATGGCCTTGAGCTGCTCGCGCAGATAGTAATCGCGCTGCGATTGCTGCACCTGGTCCTGCACCTCGGTCTGAATCTTGGTGCGCAACTGCTGCACCTCGATCTCTTTGGCCAGATGGCTGTTCAACAGTTGCAGGCGCGTGCTCACCCCCGGCGTCTCCAGCAGTTGCTGCTTGTCGTCGGTGGTCAAAAAGGGCAGCGAAGAGGCGACAAAGTCCACCAGCCGGCTCGGTTCTTCGATGTTGGCGGCAATCGCTCGCAGCTCATCGGAGAGCGTCTGCGACTCACTGACAATCTGCTGGAACTGGCTGATGACATTGCGCACCAGCGCCTCGGCGCCGGGCGAATTCACCGGCTCGGTCTCGGCCAGCACCTCAACCTCGGCGATCATGAATGGCTCGGTCTGCACATAGCGCAGCAGCCGCACCCGCTCCACGCCCTCGGTAAAGACAAACCGGCTCTGGTTGGGCATGCGCACAATCTTATGCACCGTGGCCAGCGTGCCCACCGGGTGCAGATCGCCAGGCTTGGGAGCGTCCAGCCGAGGGTCCAATTGCGCCGTCACGATAATCGCGCGCTCTTCGCCAAGCGACTCAATCAACTGAATTGAGCTCTCCCGGCCCACCGTAAGCGGCAGTACGGCATGAGGAAATAAAACGGTATCCCGAACCGGCAGGACGGCAATGCGGCGCACGCCGAGATTCTCCTTGGAGGGAAGTACTTTGGAGGAAGACGGGATGGAGAGGTGACTAGACATTGAGTGTCCTCGTATCAACTTTTCTTCATTAGACTACGCAACTATGATAAAGGTTTCAAAACTCCTGCTCCCCTCGGAAAACTCCCCCATCCACGCTGTTTACCAGAACCATCATCTACGGTCAAGCGCATCGTTTGGTTCCACGCTCTGGCAGGGCTATTCGGCCCCGATTTGGGAAGTTGCCCCATCGCTTTGGGATCAATCTTCCAGTTCCTAATCTACACCGGCATTCCGAAGCTGCAAAAGTTTTCCGCCGCGCCAAGTTGCTCGAAGAGTGTATCGGCTAAAGCTGGAGGAGAGTGAGTGGGACAAGCCTCTCGCGCGAAAGGAATTTGCTGCTTTGGAACACCCGCGTACTCAAAATCCGCCAACAATGGAAGGCATCCCAATCCTGAGAGCCAAAGGCCGCCGCCCCCCCGGCCGCTGACTGCAACAGCCGCACAGGTTATCCTTGAGGTGAGAGCATTGATCTCCCTATGAGGTGTAATCTACGTGGCAACCACCAAGCGTCCTGTAGTGCTGACCATCCTGGATGGATGGGGCTATCGTCCAGAAACCGCCAACAACGCCATTGCGCTGGCCAATAAGCCCACCTACGACCTGCTGCTGCGCGAGTATCCGCACACGCTCATCCAGGCCTCGGAGCATTATGTCGGCCTGCCGGACGGGCAGATGGGCAATAGCGAAGTCGGCCATCTGAATATCGGCGCCGGGCGCATCGTGCAGATGGACATCACGCGCATTGACCTGATGGTGCTCAACAATACGCTCAAGGACAATCCGCGCATTCAGGCCAGCTTCGAGCACGCCCGCCAGCATGGGCGCGCGCTGCATCTGATCGGCCTTGTTTCCGATGGCGGCGTCCACTCCCACGAGGAGCATCTCTACGCGCTCGTCCGCGCCGCTCGCGAGTTCGGCCTGACCCGCGTCTTCATTCACGCCTTCCTCGATGGCCGCGACACCCCGCCCACCTCCGGCATCGATTACGTCGCCAAGCTCGAACAGAAGCTGCGCGAGATCGGCACCGGCAAGATCGCCTCCGTCAGCGGACGTTACTACGCCATGGACCGCGACAAGCGCTGGGAGCGCCAGCGCAAGGCCTTCGATGCGATGGTCATCGGCAAAGGCGAGTGCGTCACGGCCACGGACGCCGTTACCGCGATCCGCGACAGTTACAACAGCGGCGTGCAGGATGAGTTTGTTATTCCCACTACCATCGTCGACGAGCAGAACCGGCCGCTGGGGCTGATCCGCGACGAGGATGCGGTGCTCAACTTCAACTTCCGCGCCGACCGCGCCCGCCAGGTCACGCGCGTCCTCACCCGCGAGAGCAATCTCAACGCCCAGGGCGGACGCGATCTGGATGCCTGGGAGTCGCTCGATCAGACGATTCCGCGCTCCGAGTTGCCCAAGAATCTGCACTACACCTGCATGACCCAGTACGATGAAAAGTTCGAGCTGCCCATCATCAGCCCGCCGCAATCGATGGAGCACATTCTGGGCAATATGCTGGC
>CAZXVX010000032.1:0-25051 GCA_964644105.1 uncultured Occallatibacter sp.
AGATGTAGCCAAAGTTGCCCGCCGTATCCAGCGCCACGCCGTGCGTGCCGTGCAGCCCGGTGATCGAGCCAATCAGCTTGCCGCTCTGCGTATCCACCACATCCACATGCGCGCCCCGCGTCAGATACAGCCTGTGCGCCGCGGGATCGGCGATCAGGTAATCCCAAAAGCCCTCGCCGCCCAGCTTCCAATGGTCGATGACCTTATAAGGCTGCTGGGCGCAGGTGTTGGCCGGTGAAGCAAGCAAGCCGCAAAATACCACAGCCGCTAAGGACAGAGAGATAAGTCGAAGCGAACTCCGAGGCTGCATATTCAATCTCCAGAAAAAACGAAGGTTACTTATTGCGGGTCAGCGTCATCTCGCCGCCGGGAAAGTCGCCACTCTCGGCCTTGGTCGTCAGCTTGATCGTATCTCCCGTAACGACGCCCTCATGCTTGATGGTCATCCCGTTGAAGCTGACATTGAAGGTGATCTTGTCGCCGTCAACCTTGCCCTCGGTAATTGGCATTGGATCGCCCATTGGCCCGCCCACTGTTCCAGTCAAATTGGCGCCGTCCACTTTGAATGTGAATGTAATCTGAAAGTCATTCCCATCCGGACCAACCATCTTGCCGGTCCATGCGCCGGTCACGTCGGTGGCGGCAAATGCGGTTGCGGTGCTGAACGTCATCAACAGCGCCGCGCATAGGTAGAAAAGCTTTTTCATCGATCCAACCTCGTGGTTAAATTGTACGGCGGACACTCCACAATCAACCGCACTCAACAGCTTGACGGGAAGAATCCCTTAAAAGTTTCCTGTTTGTAAAGAAAGAACCAACAAATCTGGCAATTGGATCGAAGCTCATTCTCCAATCCGCCTGCTTCAACCCCTGATGCGTTACCCTCATACATGGGGCCAGCACAGGCCCAGGGGGGCTCCACCTTGCGCATTGTTCTTTCGAATATCGGCACTCTTGGCGATACGAATCCTCTGATCGCCCTTGCTTTGGAGCTAAAACGCCGCGGTCACACGCCGGTCATGGCGCTGCCCGCAGTCTACGAGTCGAGGATTCGGCCGCTGGGTCTGGAGTTTCACGCCGTCCGCCCGGACATCGATCCGACCAACACCATTCTGGTCGAGATGATCTACGACATCAAAAACGGCACCGAGCGCGGCCTGCGCGACTTTCTCTTCCCCGCGCTGCGCCAGACCTACGACGACCTGCTCGACGCCGCCACTAAGCCCGCGCGCGCTGACCTGCTGCTGCTGGGCGAACTGAACTACGCCGGCCCCATCGTCGCCGAGGTCACCCAAATCCCTTGGGCCAGCTACGTCCTCGCGCCGCTCTCCTTCTTCTCGGCCTTCGATCCGCCGGTCCTGCCGCCCTACCCGCGCCTGGCCCGCGCCGACCGCTTTGTCCCCGGCTTCGGACGCGTCATCAAGCGCGTCGCCCGCTTTGTCAGCCGCAAGTGGCCGGAGCCGATCTACGAACTGCGCCGCTCGCTCGGCCTGCCCAAAGGCCCAAACCCGCTCTTCGACGCCAAGCACTCGCCGTCGCTGGTGCTTGCGCTCTTCTCGCGGGTCCTCGGCGTCGAGCAAAAGGACTGGCCCGCCAACACCCTCATCACCGGCTTCTGCTACTACGACGCCGACGCCGGCAACCAGGCGCTGCCACCCAATCTGGAAAAATTTGTCTCGGCCGGTGAGCCGCCGGTGGTTTTCACGCTTGGCTCGGCTGCCGTGCTGGCCGCGGGCGACTTCTACGAGGTCTCTGCGCAGGCCGCCCTCCGTCTTGGAGTTCGCGCCGTGCTGCTCATCGGCACCGACCCACGCAACCAGATGAAGACCGCGCTGCCGGAGTCCATCTGCGTCGCCGAATACGCGCCCTACTCGGAGCTCTTTAACCGCGCGTCGATGGTCGTCCATCAAGGCGGCGTCGGCACGGTGGCGCAATGCCTGCGCGCCGGCAAGCCCATGCTCATCATGCCCTTCAGTCACGATCAACCGGATAACGCCCGCCGCATGTTGCGCTTGAAGGTTGGCCGCGTCATCCAGCGCGGCAAGTACACGCCCTGGCGTGTGGCGCGCAAGCTGAAGCAGATGCTCGCCGCGCCGCTCCTGGCCCAGCGCGCCACCAGCGTCGCCCAGCAGTTAGCCGGCGAGAACGGCGTCCGCACCGCCTGCGACGCACTGGAAGAGTTATATCGCAGGAGCCGGAAAAACAGCTAACTCAATTCCCGTAAATGAAACGCCAACTCGTTAACTTGTCAACTTTCTAACTTGTTAACTTGTCAACTCGTTAACTCGTAAACTCGCTAACTCGCTAACTCGCGATCACCGCGCAGCGGTGGCTAACTTGCTGTCTTTGTCAAAATACTTTTCTATGATTACAAACTAAGTGCCCCATCCATTCCGCGTTCTTTGTGGAATGGGTGGGAATCCACGAACCTCAATTAGGTTTCCACCTCAATATCGGCTTGCGCGCCGCCTGCACCTCATCCAGCTTTGAAACCCGTGTAGAATGTGGCGCGGTCTTGACGATCTCCGGCGTCTCCTCAACTTCGCGGGCAATCGCGCGCATCGCCGCGATGAATGAATCCAGCTCCTCCAGCGACTCGCTCTCCGTGGGCTCAATCATCAGCGCGCCATGCACGATCATCGGAAAGCTGACCGTGTAAGGGTGGAAGCCGTAATCGATCAGCCGCTTGGCAATCTCGCCGGTCTTCACGCCGAGCGACGCCTGCCGCTTGTCGCTGAAGACCACCTCGTGCATCGAGGCCGTCTTATAGGGAAGCTCATAAACATCTTCCAGCTTTTTACGGATGTAGTTCGCGTTCAGCACGGCGTCTTCGGTGGTCTGCCGCAGGCCGTCCGGACCATTGGCCAGGATGTAAGCCAGGGCGCGAATAAACATTCCCACGTTGCCGTAAAAGGCGCGCACGCGGCCTACCGAGTTAGGCCTATCATACTCCCAATATAGTCTAAGTCCCTCAGTCCCTAGTCCCTCAGTCCCTAGTCCCTCAGTCCCTAGTCCCTTAGTCCCTAGTCCTTCAGTCCCTAGTCCCTTAGTCCCTTTCAACACCGGCGTCGGCAAAAACGGCTCCAGAAAAGCTTTGCAAGCTACCGGCCCGGAGCCGGGACCGCCGCCGCCATGCGGCGTGGAAAAAGTCTTGTGCAGATTCAAATGCATTACATCCACGCCGAAATCTCCCGGTCGCGCCTTGCCCACCAGCGCATTCATATTCGCGCCATCCATATAAAGCAGCGCGCCCTTGGCGTGCAGAATTTCAGCAATGCGAGCAATCTGACTTTCAAAGACGCCAATCGTCGAAGGGTTGGTAATCATCAGCGCGGCAGTCTCTTCATCGACTTGCCGAGTTAGCGCATCCAAGTCAATCCCGCCTTCGGAGTTAGACTTCAGATTCTCGACAGCATAGCCGCAGATCGCAGCGGTAGCCGGATTGGTTCCATGCGCGGAGTCAGGAATCAAAATCTTCTTGCGCGCATTACCCTGCGACTCATGCCATGCGCGGACTAATAGGATGCCGGTAAATTCGCCATGCGCGCCCGCCGCCGGTTGCAGAGTGATCGCGTCCATGCCAGTAATCTCAAGCAGGCAGCGCTGGAGGTTATCCATCACTTCCAGAATCCCCTGCGCCAAGGACTCTGGCCGGTAAGGATGTGCCTCGGCCAGTCCCTCGATCCGCGCGACTAACTCATTCACGCGCGGATTGTACTTCATCGTGCAGGAGCCAAGCGGATACATTCCCAAGTCGATGGCATAGTTCCAAGTGGAAAGCCGCGTAAAGTGGCGAATGATTTCTATCTCGCTCAACTCCGGCAGCTCCGCTTTCTTCTCGCGATAACTCGCGCAAAGCAGGGCAGCAGCGTCCACAGCGGGCACGTCCAGCGCCGGCAGCTTGTAAGCGTGCTTCCCCGACGCAGAGATTTCAAAGAGCAACGCCTCGTTCTGTGTCTGATGCGCGCGAACTTTGCCGGTAGTTTTCGAAACAAAAACTTCAGATAATGCCATTTTCATGCCTCGCTACAAAGTGGTTAAAACTTATTTTGTCACACTCTCATCCGTCGTAAAATCCTGCGATAGCGCCTTTTGATATCGATTCTCGTTGGAATTCCATGTCCATATTGCAGTAATAAAACCAACAAAAAATCCTTCCAGAAGGGGACTGATGGAATCCGATGATATTTTGCTCAAAGTTAAATGTTGATTGTATGATTTATAGCCAACATGAATGGCCCAAAGGGACACACACCCAATCAGAACATCGCGAAGAATATAGGAAAACTCTCCACGTTCACGAGTCTTTTTCCAAGCCAAGTTTCGCGCGTCTAGTTTCGCAATCTTCTCGCCATTGAGGAGTACTTTCTTGTTTTCGCTATTCATGACTTCTCTTTTTCCTCATGAGCAAAGTCTCGGCACTCTCATTGCATCTTTTGCAGCTCGGCTAAAGCTGTGCCCTTGTTAAAAAACATTTTATTCTCTTTCACGCGCGCGTTAATGATGTCGCGTTGGGGCGATTTGTTGTTGAAAGCGATGATTGCGAACGTGTCTTCCAATCCGGCATTTTGCGAATATTCGTCCAATATTCTTCCCTGACATCTTCGTCAATCTCGACCGGCCAATCACTCTTGTAGAGTCGGTCTGTTCCATCTCGCCTTGGTCCCGAAATCCAATATTGTTCGCCAGTCTCCACGTCAAAGTAATTAGCCTTGAAACCGCTTCCTTTCAGGCTTTGAAATGACTTTCCTGCGTAATGCAAAGTCGATCCAGTACGGCTAAAAGTTACTCGACCAATCCGAGCGTAGCCGTGCAGTCCAGCATCCTGGCCTACTCTAACGTTTCCAAATTGATCTTCGTGCCAGCCACCACCTTTGCATTCGATATACATAATACGCGGCGGATAAGTTTGTTTGGACATTGATATCTCCTATGCCTCTACGGGTCTTGAAGTTAAAACGCTTACCGCAATGTCAATAATCGCGCGCGTAACAACTTCCGTCGCGCACCAGAGCGTGCTGTTGTGCAACTCCGGATACCAGCGGCTCAAATCAATGCCGCCGACGATTTTGTTATCGAGGAGGCGCTGGCTCCATTGTGCTGGAGCCTCTTCCGTCTGCAAGACAAACTCATGAAATCTTGGTGCGCCATTAAAAAGTAATTTCGCGCCGGGCACTGAACTCAGCGTCGAAGCAGCATAAGCAGCTTTCGCCAGGTTATGCTCGGCTAACTCGCGGATGCCTTCCTTGCCGTAGACGCTCAGGAAGATTGTCGCCATCAGCGCGACCAAGGCTTGATTGGTACAGATATTCGAGGTAGCTTTCTCGCGGCGTATATGCTGCTCGCGCGTGGAAAGAGTTAATACAAAGCCGCGATTGCCGTTGCTATCAACTGTCTGCCCAACTAATCTCCCCGGCATCTGGCGCACGTACTTTTCCTTGGTCGCGATCACTCCGCAGAATGGCCCGCCATAACTCAGCGCCACGCCGAAGGATTGCGCCTCCAGGCTGACGATGTCTGCTTCGACAGGTGGCCGCACGATGCCCAATGAGACAGCCTCGGCAATGGAAACAATCAGCAGCGCGCCTTTTTTATGAACGATCTCGGCAATTGCCGGAATATCTTCGATCACTCCAAAGAAGTTAGGGCTTTGCACTAACACTGCCGCGGTTTCTTCGGTCACCGCAGCATCCAAGGCTGCCAGATCGATGCGCCCGGTCTCGTGGTAATAACCGACCAAAGCCTGCGGCAGGCCTTGATTCCTGGTATAAGTCGCCAGCACTTCGCGGTACTCGGGATGCACCGTTGCGGCGACGACGGACTTATGCCGTCCGGTGACGCGCACGGCCATCATGACTGCCTCTGCCGCGCCGGTCGAGCCGTCGTACATACTGGCGTTGGCCACGTCCATGCCGGTCAGTTCAGCAATCATCGTTTGAAATTCGAAGATCGCCTGCAATGTGCCCTGAGTGATCTCCGCTTGATAGGGCGTATAACTGGTCAGGAACTCGCCGCGCTGGACGAGAGAATCAATAATCACCGGGCGATAATGGCGGTAGGCTCCCGCGCCGAGAAAGCTGGCGTAGTCGGTGGCATTTTTGGCCCCGGCGGCCTTGAAGTAGTCTATGATCTCACTCTCGGCCATCGCAGGGGGAACGTCCAGATCGCGGCTGAGGCGGTCTTCGGCGGGGATGACGGCGAATAACTCATCCATGGACGCGACGCCGATTTCGGCTAACATCGCTTGGCGCTCGGCGGAAGATTTGGGCAGGTAGCGCATGGTGTCCTTTACAGGAATCAGGTTTCAGGGACCAGTAAAAGAAGCGGATTGTGGCTCGATGTTTCCCACCCATTCGCCAAAGAACGGCGAATGGGTGGGGCACCCAACTTTTATTTGAACAGTGACTATTTGGGCAGAAACACTTCCTGTTCCCTGTTCCCTGATCCCTGTTCCCTGCTTCTAGACTTCTTCCGCGATGAAAGCCTCATAGGCAGCCGCATCCAGCAGTGCATTGAGCTGCGCGGGATCGGCCAGTTCGACTTTGATGATCCATGCCTCGTGCGGCTGCGTGTTGATCTGTTCGGGCGCGTCCTTCAACTCTTCGTTGACGGCAGTGACCGTGCCGGTGACGGGCGAAAAAAGATCGCTGACCGCCTTGACGCTTTCCACCGAGCCGAAAGTTACGCTGGCGGTGACCGGATCGCCCACCTTGGGCGCGTCCACATAAACAATGTCGCCGAGCGAGGCTTGCGCGTAATCGGTAATGCCGATGGCGCCGATGTTGCCGACGACTTCAATCCACTCGTGCTCGCGGGTGTAACGGTAGTTAGCGGGGTAAGACATAGCTGTCGCCTCCATCTGGTTTGACACTCCAGTGTACGTCGCGGAAGTTGATTGCAGGATGAGGAAAACCGGGCCGTTTTTATGCCGGTCCAAAACCGGGATAGGGCTGAAGCGGGACAAGAGCGACAATCTCCAACATCCCGGCCTGATAGATGGGCAGGCTCTCGATGGCGGCGCGGACCTCGTCCTGGCTGGCCGCCTCCCAGAGGATGGATGCGCCGGGGGTGTCGGCGCGGCGCCAGATTTGGCGGAGCAGACCGCTGGCGTAGAGTTCCTTGACGCGCTGGCCCTCGCGGGCAGCCAGTTCCGGGGTGAAGGCTTCCGGCGGAAAGACGTCGGTGCGGCGGCGGGAAAGGGAAAGAAATTGCATGAAAAGATTGTATAGGCTGGAAGCTGGAACGAGGTTTTTCCGCCCTCCATCCTCAGCGTTCACCCTTCATTTAGAATGGAAGAGCCATGAGCACATTAAAGGCAGTACGCGGAACGCGGGATCTATTACCGCCGGAGACGGCGCTGTGGAACCGGATTGAGGCCACGGCGCGGGCGGTCTTTGCGCGCTACAACTTCGGCGAGATTCGCACGCCGGTCTTTGAGGATACGGGCCTCTTTGCCCGCGGGGTGGGCGCGGAGACCGACATCGTCTCCAAAGAGATGTACACCTGGGAGGATCGGGCGCGGGCGCAGTCGGAGAAGACGCAATCGCTGACGCTCAGGCCAGAGAATACCGCCGGCGTGGTGCGTGCGTACATTGAGCATGGTCTTGGTGAGAGCGGCCTGCTGCAAAAGCTCTACTACATCGGTCCGCAGTTCCGCCGCGAACGCCCGCAGAAAGGCCGCTATCGGCAGTTCTCGCAGATCGGCGCCGAGGTCATCGGACCGCCCTCGGCGGGCAGCGAATCGCCGCTGCGCGACGCCGAGGTGCTGGAGATGCTGGCCACGCTGCTCGACGAGCTGGGCATTCAGGGCTGGACGCTGCATCTGAACTCGGTCGGCTCTGCCGCTGACCGCGCTCGCTACAACGAGGCGCTGCGTGCGGCGCTGGCTCCCGTAGTTGGGCAGATGTGCCCGGATTGCCAGCGGCGCGCGGAGACGAATCCGCTGCGCGTGCTGGACTGCAAAGTTCCCGCCGACCAACCCATAATTGAAACGTTGCCGATGATCGCCGACTCGCTCGACGAGGCTTCGCGGGCGCACTTTGCAGCCGTCACGGCGGCGTTGGATGCGGCGGGCGTGCCCTACACGCGCAATCATCGCCTGGTGCGCGGCCTCGACTACTACACGCGCACGACCTTCGAGTTTACCCACGGCGGCCTGGGCGCGCAGAATGCTCTGCTCGGCGGCGGCCGCTACGACGGTTTGAGCGAGATGCTGGGCGGTCCGCGCGCGCCGGGGATCGGCTTCGCCATCGGCGAGGACCGGCTGGTGCTCACCCTGCTCGCACAACTCGACCAAAAGTCTGCCCCACCGCAAGTGGCTGACGCTTTTGTTGCGCCGCTCGGCGAGGGAATGAACGCGGCTGGGCTGGTGTTGGCGCGGGAGTTGCGCGCGCAGGGACTATGGATCGAGTTAGGCGAGGGCAGCTTCCGGCTGAAGAAATCCTTCGAGGCGGCGGACAAGACGGCTCGCCAGATCATCATTCTGGGCGAGGATGAGCTCGCATCCGGCATTCTGACCGTGAAGAACTTTTCCACCGGCGCGCAGAGCAAGGTTCCTCGCGCGGAGCTGGCGGTTTTTCTGGCCGAGCCTGCCGCCAACTAGGAAGATACAAATTGTAGCGCCGGTCTCCAGACCGGCTGTCGTGTGGGCGTCCTCGCCCACACCAGTTTCATCTCCCGCGAGTCGGTAACGCCGGTCGGGAACTGAAGCGGCGCGTGGCCACGGTTCCGGGGAAATAACCTCATACCTCCCATTGACGATGGGTGCCCCCGGTCTCGATTTTGAGACCGGGGAGACGAAAAAACTCCACACGCAAGCTTTGTAACAAGGGCACGGATTCAGTCGTGCCGCAGGGATACCCCGATTGAGAGCGAGGGCTTTAGCCCCTGAGGGAATTCACTGTCCTTGATCTCCAGAACGCAGGGGCTAGGAAGTAGATAGACGTGGACCCGGAGGCCGACGCTACAATTCTGTCGAAAACAGCGGTGAGGGGTGATTGAGTCAGCCTTGCCGAAGTCCTTCCATTACAATCAAAAGAGTATGGCACTCGACTTTCAAGGTACTCTCGAACGGACGCATCACTGCGGCGATCTGCGCGCCGCCCACGCTGGGCAAACTGTCGTTCTCATGGGCTGGGTCAACCGCCGCCGCGATCACGGCAACCTGATCTTTCTCGATCTGCGCGACCGCACCGGCATCAGCCAGATCGTGCTGGACAAGGAACTGGTTCCCGACGGCCACGCCAAGGGCGAACACGTCCGGCCAGAGTACGTTGTCGCCGCGGTGGGCAAGGTGCGCCTGCGCGACGCCGACGCCATCAATCCCAAGATGCCCACCGGCGAAATTGAGATTGAGGCGACCGAGTTGCTTGTCTTGAACGATACGCGACTTGCGCCGTTTTCGCCTTCGGAAGAGGCGATTCAGAACGAGGAGGTCCGGCTCAAGTATCGCTACGTGGACCTACGCCGTCCGGAGATGCAGCGCAACTTCCGCCTGCGCCACGAGATTACGCTGGCCATTCGCGACAATCTGAGCCAGCAGGGGTTTCTCGAAATCGAAACGCCGATCCTGACCAAGAGCACGCCTGAGGGCGCGCGCGATTTTCTGGTGCCCAGCCGCCTGCACGCAGGTGAGTTTTATGCGCTGCCGCAGTCGCCGCAGATCTTCAAGCAGATTCTGATGATCTCCGGCTTCGACAGGTATTTTCAGATTGCCCGCTGCTTCCGCGATGAGGATCTGCGCGCCGACCGCCAGCTTGAGTTTACTCAAGTCGATCTGGAGATGAGCTTCCCGCATCAGGAGACGGTCTTCGATGTGGCCGAGAGATTTCTGGCGGCAGGCTTCAAAGCGGCGGGAGTTACATTGCTTACACCCTTCCCGCGCATCAGTTATGACGAATCGATGCGGCGCTTTGGCTCGGACAAGCCGGACCTGCGGCTGCCGGGATTGACCGATGTGCGCGCGGCGTTTACGGATGAAGACCTGGCCAAGCTGCTGATCGATCCTGCTCTGCCAGTTGTGGCGCTGCGCATTCCCAATGTGGGCGAGTTGAGCCGCAAGGAGCGCGAGGACAATCATCCGCTCTTCGATCTGAAGAAGGGCGCGAAGTTCATTGACGACTTCAAGCGTCTGGCCAAGGGATTCCCGGAAGCCGCCGTCAAGGTGCGCGAACTTGCCGGGGCTTCCGACGCCGATTTCGTCATCATTGTGGCTGGCGACCCTGCGCATCCAGTGAAGGCCAGCGATACGAAATTTGAAGGCCGCCTGAGCGAGCGCGAGATCAATGTCTACTCAGCGGCGGGCAACTTCCGCACCGAGTTGGCAAAGAAATACGCGGACAAACACGGAGCCTTTGCGGTGACCGAAAAGGTGGTGCTGGAGGCTGCCACGCGCGTTGATGCAAGCGTGATGGTGGATGGCGCGCAGGCCTTTCAGCCGATCTGGATCACCGACTTTCCGATGTTCGAGTACGACTTGGCGCTGGCGAAGTGGATGCCGGCGCATCATCCGTTTACCGCGCCGCACGAGGCCGACATGGCGAACCTGGTCACGGACCCGGCCAGCGTGCGCGCCAATTGCTACGACCTGGCGATGAATGGATTGGAGCTGGGTTCCGGTTCGATCCGCATCCATCGCAAAGATGTCCAGCAGCTGATCTTTCAATCGCTCGGCATCAGCGACGAAGAGGCGCACGCGCGCTTCGGCTTCTTCCTCGATGCGCTGGAGTACGGCACGCCTCCGCATGGCGGCATTGCGCTCGGCCTCGACCGTATCGTAATGCTGCTGGCCGGCGCGCCCAGCCTGCGCGAAGTGATTGCCTTCCCCAAGACCGCCAAAGCCATCGACCTGATGGTGGACGCGCCGACCAGCGTAACCGATCAGCAGTTGAAGGAACTGCACATTCGCGTGGCGTTGAAGAGTTAGTGCGGCGCCAGCAATTCCATGCTGGAAGCGGCTTTCTCGAAGGTGTTGTTTTCTTGAAGAGAACAACACCTTTGATCTATTGCGCCTGATCACATTTCGCAGTTATTTAAAAATAATAATTCGTTTATTGGAGCAATTATCTCTTAATTTACCGAACGCCGGTCCGGAATTTTTTTTATCAGTCAGTATAATTTTTAGCCATTCCCTGCCGATAGCAAAGAATGAAGTTGAATTCCTTCCGGAAGCTCATCAGATACTGAGAAATGATCCAGTGAGTCATGATTATGGCATATTGATCAGTTCTTTGGAAGATAGCCGAGAACAATCTGAATGATCTTCACCTCTGTGTTATGGGCGCCCTGCTGACGATTGAGGAGAGGATAGCGCGTGAGAAAGTCATTGATCAAGGTGGTTGAGGTCGATCAGGAAAAATGCACCAATTGTCATGCTTGCATAGCGGCCTGCCCGGTGAAATATTGTAACAACGGCAGCGGTAATTCAGTCACGATTAACTCTGAGATGTGTATCGGCTGTGGCCATTGCATCGAGGCATGCACGCACAATGCGCGCATTGGCCTGGACGATTTTGCCGAGTTTATCAGCGCGATCAAGGCGAAAGTTCCCATGGTGGCCATCGCCGCGCCGGCCGTGGCCTCCAACTTTCCCGGCCTTTATCTGAATCTAAATGGATGGCTGAAGAGCCTGGGTGTGGAGGCGGTGTATGACGTCAGCTTCGGCGCGGAGTTGACGGTCAAATCCTATCTGAACCATATTCAGAGCAATAAGCCCAAAGCGGTGATTGCGCAACCGTGCCCGGCCATTGTGACCTATATTCAGATCTATCGCCCTGAACTGCGGCAGCATTTGGCCCCCGCTGACAGTCCCATGCTGCACACCATCAAGATGGTTCGCCACTTTTATGGCAAACAGAAGGTAAAGGTGGCAGTGATCTCGCCGTGCTATGCCAAGAAACGAGAGTTCGATGAGACCGGCCTGGGGGATTATAACGTCACCTTCCGCTCGCTGGATGAGCATTTTCAAAAGAACCGCATCCGTCTGGATCAATTTCCGTCTCTCGATTACGACAATCCACCGGCGGAACGGGCAGTTCTATTTTCAACTCCGGGCGGGCTGCTGCGCACGGCGATACGGGAGAATCCCGCCGTGGGGGCCGTCAGCCGCAAAATCGAGGGCTGTCCCACCATTTATCACTATTTGGATCAATTGAACGAAGGAATCGAAAAAGGAACCGCGCCCCTGCTGGTCGATTGCCTTAATTGCGAGATGGGATGCAATGGCGGCACGGGGACGCTGAACAAAGCTAAGTCCGTGGATGAAGTGGAAGCACTCGTGGAAGAACGCTCGCGCGAGATGCAGCAGCAATATCGGACGAAGGGATTGCTGGGCAAGCTGCGCGATGGGCGCCGCTTGAAACGCGCTGTCGATCAGCACTGGGCGCCTGGACTTTACGACCGATCGTATGAAGATCTCTCTGGGAATAACACTCTCAAGACTCCATCAGCGGCCGAGTTGGACGCAATCTACCAGACGATGTACAAGCGCTGCGAACGGGATTTTTATAACTGCTGCGCCTGCGGATACAACAGTTGCGAAGCAATGGCCATGGCGATCTATAACGGTTTAAACAAGGCGGAGAACTGCCACCACTTCAAGCAGGACCGGTTGCAGAAGGAGATGACGAACGTCGAGGGATTGAAGCGCAATCTGGAAGAGCGCCAGCAGGAAGAGGGGATGATCGCCGAGCATGTTTCCGCCTCGCTTTCTCAGATGGTTGCGGCCAACAGCACCATTCACGAAATGTCACGCTCGCTGATGCTGACCTTCGAGGATCAAAAAGAACTCTTCCGCAAGCTGGTTCTGGAGGTCGAGGAATCGTCCAAGGCTACAGAACTCTTCCGGCCCATCGCCGAGGCCATCAATAATATTGCCGGGCAGACGAACCTGCTTGCCTTGAACGCCAGCATCGAAGCGGCGCGGGTCGGCGAGATGGGGCGGGGATTTGCCGTGGTGGCGGGCGAAGTGCGCCGCCTGGCCGAGATCTCGCGCACAGAATCCGGCAAGATCCTGCCCTTCTCCGAAGAACTCTGCCGCCTCTTTCAGACCATTCAGAAGAAGGCCGAGTCAGCCTCTACCACCTTCGAGGGCACGGCGCAGAAAGTGATGCAGATCGCCAGCGCCGTGGAACAGATGAGCACCACCACCGAGGAGATCAGCAGCCAGGCAAAGAAGCTGACCAAGGCGTGATCCTTCGGGGCCTCAGCCTTCAAAGAAGCTCAGATTCAGTTGTTGCTATGAAAGGGATAGTGCATTTCTCCGAATGGTATAGAGTAGCGCCGACCTCCTGGTCGGCTGTGGCGTGGACCTCCTGGTCCACGCTACGCTTTATAGCAATAGATGAGACGCTCTAGGTTCGAGCCTTCTCCGGAGGCTTTTCTCCGGCCCCAAGGAGAGTCTTCCGACCCTTGGCTCCCCACATTGGCTGGGCAATGGCTGGCGGAAGGGGAGGGATTTGAACCCCCGGAACCCGTTAAGGTTCGTCGGTTTTCAAGACCGATGCAATCAACCGCTCTGCCACCCTTCCACTCTTTCCAAAATAGCACGCATCCATCCCGGTATCCAGTCCATAAACGGCAACTGGACCATGGACGTCATTCTTGACGGCATTTTTCTGAATTTTCTGGAGCCGGTGGCTCAGGCATTGGTCTTCAGCGCGGTGTTGGCCCAGACTATCGCCTCATTGTGGCAGCGCATAATCTGGTCGGCGCGCAGGTTGTTGGCGCGGATGATTGCATCGCAGCCCTCCCAATCGCCATACTCTTGGCAGACCACCCAATGCAGCAGTATGCTCTCTGGTATCTCCATTCCCATCAATGCGTCGCGGGCTTTTTCACGTAGCGGCAGCAGGCGGATCAAATCCTCCATCAGGATGCGCAGCATGGCGGGAAAGAGGCTGATCATGCCGATCAAGTATTGCTCACTGGCGGTCAGGCCGCAGAGATTGGCCGCCAATTCGCAGAAGCGTCCGCGCTCGAAGGCCATGCGCAGAATCTCTGACGGCTGATCGGAATTGAATTCGCTGGCAATGGCCAGAATCGCGATCCGCCGGAAGGTTGCCTCGCCCACCATAATCAGCGCCGATTGGATGGACGTCACCTCCTGACGCATGGCGCAGACCGGCGAGTTGACCAGCCGCAGCAGCCGATAGGTCAGCGAGGCGTCGCAGCTTACCAGTTGGCTCATCCGCTGCAAGTCCACCGGATCATTCTGCAAGTCTTCCAGTATCTCCAGATGCACCAGCCGGTTGCCGGGAATCTTGTGGCTCTTGAGTGGCTCCGGGCGACAGAAGTAGTAGCCCTGGAAGAGCTCGAAGCCTTCTTTGCAAGCCTCGCCGTACTGCTGCTGCGTTTCCACATTCTGGGCCACCGCGCGCGCCGGCACTCCCTCCAGCCAGCGCAGCAGATTTCTGCGTCCCAACTGGTCCACCTTGGCAAAATCCAATTTAACGTAATCGGCCAGTTCCGCCAGCGAACGCTCCGCCAGTTCCCCTGTGTAGTCCGAGAGCGCCAGCCGGAAGCCGGCCGCCTTGAGTTTGCGGCAGGCCGAAAGCAGCCCCGGTGTTGCCTCAGCCGCAAAGGGAAGCTCCAGCACCGTCATCCGCGGAGGCAGCACCTGCACCCACTCCTCGGTCAGCGAATCAACCGTGCAGTTCACAAACGCCGGCAGCCCATGCGCAAGCTCTTCCAGCCCAAAAATTACGGTATTATCCAGCATCGTGCAGGTGGCCAGGTCGCTGTCCGTTCGCGCCGGCTTGCGCCCATTCCAAAACAGAAGCTCATAGCCATGGACACGGCTATGCAGATCCAGAATTGGCTGCCGCGCCACACTGCGCAGTTCTGCCGCCTGCTTTCGATCCGGTTCGCTTACACCTGCCGCCCTGGCGTGGATCGCCATTGAGAGTTTCCCCCACTCTATTTATCGTTGCCTGACCGCAAAACGTGAGAGGTTTTTCCGCTTACCGAAGAATATTCTGACCGGAAATTGTGCAGGCGCCCGCCGGATTTTTCTTGGAAATTACTAACATTCCCCCGCCACGGAACCCAGCCTAACCCAAGTGCGTAGTACACTTGGAGTGGATTTTTTTGAAGGAGGCAACCATGTTTTGCAGCGGATGCGGTTTGGCTTTAACCAACGAGCAGGCGCACTGCCCGCAATGCGGCCGTCCGGTTGCGGCGCCGGTCCCGCCGCCGCCGGCTATTGATTTCGAGTTGGCCAACTACGCTGGCAGGGTGAGGGTGCTCGGCATTGCATGGATTGTCTATACCGCCCTTTCCATCTTTCTCGGATGGATCGGCATCAGTGTTATGAATGCAATCTTCGCCGGCCACATGGGGCCCTGGATGGGCGTCCCTGGAGGGCGCGAAGGCATGCCGCCCTTCTGGCTGGCGCCGATCTTCTTTCGCCTCGCCTTGCCCTTTCTCTTCCTGCGCTCCGCCCTTGCTCTGGTTGCCGGATGGGGCCTGATGGAACGCCAGCAGTGGGGCAGAATCATCGCCATCATCGCCGCCATCCTCAGCATGCTCCGGTTCCCCTTCGGCACCGCCATGGGCATCTGGACCTTGGTTACATTGCTCGGATATCGCAACCGAACTCTCTACGATCAGCTTTGAAAGCCGATAGTGTCCCACCCTCGCCCTCCTGAGCGCAGTCGAAGCGTCTGCGTCTTCAAATTGCGGCGAGGGTGGGCTGCCCCTGTTCCCTGATCCCTGTTCCCTGATCCCTGTTCCCTGATCCCTGTTCCCTATTCCCTGTTCTACAATCAACAGCATGAGCTTCCCGATCACTAGAATGCGCCGCATGCGCCGCACCGAGTCCCTCCGCGCCCTCGTCCGCGAGACCGCCGTCACCCCCGGCAACCTGATCTACCCCCTCTTCATCTGCCCCGGCGAGGGCGTCCGCCGTCCTGTCTCCTCCATGCCCGGCGTCTTCAACCTCTCCATTGACGAACTGGTCAAAGAAGCCGAGGAGGCCGCTCGCCTGGGAATCAGCGGTTTGCTGCTCTTCGGCCTGCCCGAGGCCAAGGACGAAGCCGGCTCCGGCGCTTACGACGACAATGGCATCGTCCAGCAGGGCCTGCGCGCTCTCAAGCAAACCGAGGCCGGCAAAAAGCTGATCCTCATCGCCGATGTCTGCCTCTGCGAGTACACCAGTCACGGCCATTGCGGCCTCATCCTTGAAACGCGCGACGGCTTCGAGGTAGTCAACGACTCGACCCTCGACCTGCTGGCTGAATCCGCCGTAAGCCTGGCCCGCGCCGGGGCGGATATTGTCGCCCCCAGCGACATGATGGACGGCCGCGTCGCCGCTCTCCGCCGCTCCCTCGACGACGAAGGCTTCGAGCAGACCCCCATCCTCAGCTACGCCGCCAAATTTGCCTCCGCCTTTTACGGACCATTCCGCGAGGCGGCTGACTCCGCGCCCCACTTCGGCGACCGCAAAAGCTATCAGATGGACGGCGCCAACCTGCGCGAGGCACTGCGCGAGATCGCCCTCGACCTCGAAGAAGGCGCGGACATGATCCTGATGAAGCCCGCCATGCCCTACCTGGATGTAATCCGCGCCGCCCGCGAGCAGACCGGCGTGCCGATCGGCGCCTACCAGGTCTCCGGCGAGTACTCGATGCTCCACGCCGCCTTTGCCAAAGGCTGGCTCGACCGCGACCGCGCCATCCTTGAATCGCTCGTCAGCATCCGCCGCGCCGGCGCCGACTTCATCGTCACCTACTTCGCCAAAGACGCCGCCAAACTGCTTGGTTGAGCCGGATTCGGCGCAACCAAGCCTTTCCACATTGCATCGTGACCCTTTGGTCTTATCCTCTATGCAGGCTCCGTGATCGACTTCTCGCAAACCGTCAAGCAGCAGGCCGACATCGTCAAGGTGATCGAGGGCTACATCCGTCTGCGCAAGGCCGGAGCGCAGAACTACACCGGACTCTGCCCCTTCCACAAAGAGAAGTCGCCATCATTCAGCGTCCATGCGGTGCGCCAGTTCTACCATTGCTTCGGCTGCGGGGCTTCCGGCGATGTCTTTTCTTTTGTGGCCAAGATCGAGAACGTCAGCTTCCCGGAAGCAGTCCGCATCGTCGCCGGCAAGTGCAACATTCCGCTGCCCAAGCGGGAGTTTTCCTCGCCGGAAGAAGCCGCCGGAGCACGCCAAAGAGCGAAGCTCCTGGAGTTGCACGAGGCGGCGGCGGCGTGGTTCGAGGAGCAGTTGCGTGCGCCCGAAGGAGCCGTGGCGCGCCAGTATCTGGCTGGGCGCGGACTCGCAGCTGAGGGCATCGCCAAGTTCCGCATCGGCTACGCGCCGGACAGCTTCAATGCGCTGCGCGACCGGCTCAGCACCATGGCCGACCAGGAGACGCTGCGCGCCAGCGGCCTCTTCAGCTCCAAGGAGCATGAAGACGGAACGCAAGGTCCGATCTACGACCGCTTCCGCAAGCGCGTCACCTTTCCCATCTGCAACGAGAGCGGGCGGGTGATCGCCTTTACGGCGCGGACGCTGGAAACCGGCGAGAAGGCCGGCGCAAAGTACATCAACTCGCCCGAGACGCCGCTCTACACAAAGAGCCTGGTCCTCTTCAATCTGGACAAAGCGCGCACGGCGATTCGTCAGCTTGAGTTTGCACTGCTGGTCGAGGGGCAGATGGACTGCATTTCGGTCTACCTGCGCGGCATTCAGAATGTGATCGCCACCAGCGGCACGGCCTTCACCGAGCAGCAGGTGGCTCTGCTCAAGCGCCACACCTCGCAGGTGGTGGTCAACTTCGATCCCGACGCCGCCGGCTCCAATGCCGCCGAAAAATCCATTGCCCTGCTTACCGAAGAGAGCTTCAACATCAAGATCGTCACGCTGGATGGCGGGCTGGACCCGGACCGCTATATCCGCGAGCGCGGCGTTGAGGCCTACATGGCGGCGCTGCGCGGGGCGCGCCGTCAGGCCGACTATCTGATCGAGCGAGCGCGGCTGGCCTTCCCCGGCGCAAGCGCCGAGCAAAAGGTGAAGGCGATGAACTACCTGCTGCCGCACATTCGCCGCATGCCGGAGAAGCTGGCCCGCGACCAGTTTGCCGCCGACGCCGCGCAGAAACTGGGCATCGATTCCTCTGTCTTGCGCGAGGAACTGCGCCAGGCCGCGCTCCGTCGTCGCGACCACATCGAGGCGCGCGCCACCACCCTCACTGAAGTCGAGCGCGTGCTGCTGCGCGCTTTGGCCATTGACGATCCGGAGAACGCGCGCGCCCGGCGGCTGGCGGCCATGGCTCTGGCCGAGCAGCCCACGTGGTTTGAGCATCTTGGCTGCTTTGCGGCCTTGCAGGCGCTCAGCACACGGCAGGCGCGCGATCCGATGGATGTGATCGAAGACGAGGCGCAGCGCGCTCTGCTCGCCGAAACCCTCCTCGCCGAGACCAAGCCGCCCGAAGAGACCGAGGTCCAGAGCGCCATCCAGGAGATTCACGAGCGAGCCATCGTCCGCCGCCAGCGCGAGTTGCGCGAGCTGATCGCCGAAGCCGAACGCCGCGGCGACTACACCGAGCTGGCCCTCCTGACCCAGCAAAAGCTGGAGCTGGACCGCACGCTGCGCCAGTTGCATCAGCGTAAAGACGGAATATAATTCAACCTATACTTGCCTCTACGGCAGGGTGGGAGTACGTATGATCCTCGAACTCAAACCCGCGCAGCAAAAAGTGCTCGATCAAGCCGCCCGCTCCGGCATGAGCGCGGAAGAGGTCTTCGATCAGGCCTTTGCCGTGATTCAGGAGCAGTATCAGGATTGGATGCTGACCGACCGCGACGCCATCGCCGCCCAGATCGCGGAAGGCTTTGCGCAGGCCGAGCGAGGCGAACTTTACGATGCCGAGCAGGCCATCCAAATGCTCGAGGATCGCCGAGCAAAGCGGCGCATTGCCTGAAAAATGCCCACATCTTATCAGCTCACTCCACGCGCGCTCAACGATCTGAGCGAAATATGGGACTATATCGCGGAAGACAGTATTAGCGCTGCAAATCGCGTGGAATCGGCTATCTTGTCGGCCTGTAACAGCCTCGCACGGCACCCCTTGATCGGCTCCAAACGAATCGAAATTACGCCGTTACCCGTTCGCTTCTGGACGCTCACTCGCTTTCCAAATTTCATCGTGGTCTATCGCCCTGAGAGCAAGCCGTTGCAGATTGTCACCGTACTTCATGGAAAAAGAGATCTCAAAGCACTGTTCGAAGAGCCGGGATTCTGGGTTTAATGTTCTAGAAAAACCCCTCGCGCTACGGAAAGCGATAAAGCGTAACCCGCAGAATAGTGTTCGGGCGCAGGATCAGGATCTCGCCCTGCGCGTCGTCATCTCCGGCAAGCTGCCGCGTAACCACCCAATTGCCATCGACGAACTTGCCCTCCTGCACATCGCCCAGTCCGACATTCTTGGGGCCCGGAGTATTGGCGGCAAAGTCAATGGTCATGCCGCCGCCGGCAAAATAATACTCGTCCGGGCCGGTAGCGATCAGGATCGCCGCGGCCTCTAGCGGTGGCTCGGCGGTGGCTGTCGGCGCAAAGAACGACGACGGAATCCTCTCTCCTATCGGCTGCGGCGGAATGTGCGTGGCGCGGCCGGTATAAGTTAGCGTCAGCGTGTAATTGCCGAGCTTGACTTGTTTGGGAGCATCGCCCTGACTGAGGCGCGCGGCGGTGATGGAATCCATGCCCTGGTGCGCGGTAATCATCGGCGTCAATTGGTTGAGAATACTGTACGTGGCGGCCAGCTCGGCGGGGATGGGCCGGTTGCCGTCAATGCCGAAGGGCGAGAAGGCGATGGAATTGTACTTGCCAAAGGCCATCAGCGCATTGGCCGAGCTGGTGCCGGTTTCGGGGATGAAGAGCGGATTGCCGCCACGGCTGAAGCGCGCGCAGAGATCGTCGAATTGCGGGACGTACAGATCGGGCGCGAGGATGTCGATGCTGGGAGCGCCGGCGCGCCAAATGTCGTGCACCTGCGGCAGCGGACCGCCGCTCGGATAACTGCCCGGCCAGGCGTGATTCGGCTGCTGGAGCCATCCGTTGACGTACATCGGAATGTTGTATTCAGCCTTGCCCGCCGCGGCAACCTTGTCCAGGAAGCGGGCGTAATTCCAGGCCATGAAGAACTCGTCGGAGGGCCAGTTGAGCTTGAGCCAGTCGCCCTCATGGCGCAGCGCGCCGATAGCCGCGGCATTGGTCTGGATCGGCATCTGAATCGAGGTTGGCTTGCCGGCGCCGAAGACCTGCTCCCATGTGCCGGACTTGAAACCATTGGCGGCCCAGACTTCGCGCAGTTCAGGGATCAGCGCATCCTTGTGAGCTTCAAGGTACTTCATCAACTCCGGCGGCACGGGGCCGGCAAAGGCGCGGTTGGCGGCCGGCGAACGATCGCGCGAGTCGCGCAAAACGCCAACCTCGTTTTCCACCTGCATCATCAGGACGGTATGCTGCGCGCCATCCACTTCCTTGATGTGATGCATCAGCGCGGCAAAGGCCTTGGCGTCGGCGTCGCGCGTGGCTTCACTAAAGGTGCTCAGCAGCTCAACCGGGCCGGAGATGGAAACGGTCTTGCCATCGTCGATCTGAATGCGCGGAAAGCGCGTGTAATTCCTCTTCACCCAGTAGGGAGCGTAACTAGATGTGCCGTTCTTCCAGCAGCCGAACCAGATGAAGACGATATGCAAGTGGTTCTCGCGCGCCTTGGAGATGACCCCATCGACCTGCGCGTAATTGAATCGACCCTCTTGCGGCTCGAACTGCGCCCAGGAGACGCCGACCAGCGCGGTGTTCAAATTGGCGGCAACCAGCTTGGGCCAGATCGGCTCCATCGATTCTATGCTGGTGGCCGCGTTGTTACTCAATTCGCCGGCAACGATCAGGAAGGGCTTGCCGTCCACAATCAGTTGCGTAGCGCTGCCCTGCCTCTGCAGATGAGGAGTGCCGGAATCCATTTGCGCAAGTGCGGAAGCGCTCAGGATCACAGCGGAAATCATTCCAGTCAGGAAAAACTTGCGGCTGATTTGCATCGATAACTCCTGTTGCCTTCACGGCTGCAAATCATTGTATGCCCCGCCCCGCGCCTGTGGGTAGATGCGGTGGCAAGTGGCTCTGATCTCATGAATCCTTTATCAAGTTGAGAGTCTCTCCGGTCGCGCGCAAATTGGCCCACCGGCCAAGCTCAATCCGCCCTCACTGGGCCGAACGGATGATCGAGTGAAGGGCGTCGGGGGTTTTCACCGCGCCGGTGGTGCGATCGAACAACTCGCCGGTATCCCACCACATCGGCGCCAAACCATGGCTGACCATCGATTTGGTGACGTACTGAATCCAGGCCAGCCGGTAGGTGTTCATTCCCGGATAGGCCGGCTTCAAATAGGCGCCGTACTCGCCCATGATGACCGGCACACCCTTGTCCACAAAGGTAGTCTTCAACTTCTGGAATTTGTCGTCGACCTGGGACTCATCAGCCCAGCTCTCTTTGTTGGCGGAGGTTGCCACGCTCTGCCCCCACTGCCAGACAGAGCCGTGGTCGTTGAGCGTAAAGTTATAGGGGTCATAGTAATGCACTTCCATCGCAAGGCGGTTGGGTACGGTGTCCGCCGGTAGCGTTGCGTTGCAGGAGATTGTGTACTCGACGTTCGTAATATAACCTTGCACAACCAGAAAACGGCTTGCATTGTTTCCGCCCGTAGGGCGTACAGCGTTGACAAAGGTCTGATTAAAGCTCTTCTGAACGGCGCAATTCTCCGCGGTCGGCGCGCTATAGGTGTGCTCCATCGCCACCTCGTTCGAGCCGGCAAAGAGCAGGTGGTCGTCATAATCCTTGAACGCTACGGCGATCTGAGTCCAGAATTTGGCCAGCTTGGCGTTGATAGCTGATTGCTGGGCGTAGGTGGTGTGATCCATCCAGCCGCCGTCCCAGTGGATGTTGATCATCACATACAGTCCGGACTTGCGAGCCTCGTCCACCACCTGCTTGACCCGCGCCATCCAGAACGGGCTGATGTTGTTGTCGGCGTCGGCGTACTGGCTCCACGACACCGGGATGCGCACACTCTTGAAGCCGGCGGCCTTGTAAGCGTCAAAGATGGCCTGGTTTGCAGGAGGGTTTTCCCAATGGGTCTCCAGGGAAACGGCGGACGGCGCCTTGGCCTTTTCGTCGATAGCCTCCAGCGTGTTGCCCAGGTTAATCCCCGGCGACATCTGCTGAGCCAGATTCGCCGCCGTCAGCGAATAGTTAGGCGTCGGTGCCAATGGTGGTGTTGGTGTCAAGCTACCGCCATTCGCCCCCGCGCTGCTCGCCAAGAAGGTGACCAGCACACTCCCCGCCAATCGTCGTGCGGTCCGGGGAAAAATCGATAGATTGGTCAAATTGCGCATGCTTTTGTCTCCTGATCCTTTTCTTGTTTTTGTATCCCTTCGGGATGAGTTAGGATTGTCCGCCGAAGTCTGACTGTCCGCCACTCTGCTCAGGTTCGTGATTTCGGAAGGAATTCAGAGTATCTGATGCCATTTCCTTAGGGCTTCTCCATATGCTTCAGCCGCTTCAGCTACTCCTTGGTTTGTCGATTCGGTAAGTTTTGCCACAGCATCGTCATCAGTCATATCCCCAGAAATACGCAACGAAGCGAGTAAAGTCCTTTGCGCCGCAGCATCCTCTCCTGTCAGAATTTGGTGGTATAGCTCTGAGTCTCCTAGCAACACAGCAGCAAGAGCAGCCGGTGATCCACCGCTCCGTGCAATCGTTCTTAGTTCAGTTTCGTTCGATTTATACAGCCAAGCGCGCCGTTGAATAGCATTACTAATCTCCGTTAGGCTCACTGAATTTTTTCTAATACCGGCAAGCAGGTGTGCATCGCGCATCGCATTTGGCAAAATAGCAAGAACTTGATCGATTGCTTTGCCTGTTTCAGGATTTTTGAAGTGGATTTTTCGGCTATAAACTTGCAGAGCATTTATAAAAGACGGTTCATCGCCCTCTGACTCGATAATCGCAAGCCCTAGCACGTCCTGCCCTTCAATTTCATTAACTCCATTTTCATTCATGGATTCATTCAACAGTTTTCTCCCAGACTGCGAAGAAACCCTTTTTGCGGCGGCTGCCACAGCTATCAATTTCTCATCAAAACTTACATCACCAGAAGCTAGAAGAGCATTGGCAATAGCTTTACGTTCTCTCTGATTTATGGGATTCCGCAATTGAGCACGCAAGACAGACGCCGTATTCTTATCGTGAAACTGGGCGATAGCATCTGCCGCATATTCGATTTCGAACATATCGTCATCATTTTGATTTTGAAGAATATGGATCAATCCAGGGATACTCTCAGGAACCTTCATCCGTGAAAGGCTATAAATTAGATTTAGGCGATTATAACTTGAGATTTCCACTTCAACCCATTTTGGATTAAAGAGCCAAGGGAGAAGTGGAATAGCTGCATCTGGCCGTGACTCATCTTGCTGAAAACTAACTAGTATGTAAATTGCATTCTTGCGGATATTCGGATTCGAACTTGCAACCAATGGAGCTATACGCGGTATCCAATGAGATGGTTCAAGGTGAACTGCATCTTCCAGAGGTGAGAACACACTGGTGTCATCTATAGGGACGGCAAGGCTACCGTCTGACAATAAAGATAGAAACCAATCATCCCTATCGTCCCATGGAGATGCCATGAGGGCCTCAATCGACAAATCGCGCGCCTTTGCAGGAGCATCTTTATCTGCTGCTATGGCTTTCAATGCTTTGCGCAATGAGTCGGCTTCATTTGTGGAAAATTGCAAGGAATGTTGATATTCCAGGCTCAATGCCAGTGCAGAAAGACGAGGCTTGTCTTTTTGCAACATTTGCCTTAGTACTGGCGCTGCCTGTTCCCAATCCAATCGAGCCAATGCGCGAATATCTTGCTCGTTTTCAATAAATCCCTTACCTTCATAAGCAGCTTTCGCGTGAGCAATCAATACATCCCTGAACCAATCGGTGTTCTGACTCAAGTAGCGCTGAATCCGTCGCCGTGAACTACTATATTCATCGCCTTTATCAGTTACACGATCCATGAGGACTCTAAGCCGTTGATAGGCCTTCTCTGTGCGGGGCGTCAGGTGAGCCAAATCTGCTGCCTCTTCCGGAAATGCTTCGCAGGCCTCCAACAAGCGAATCCGCAATACTTGAGATAGCTTTTTAGGATTCTGGTAAGACTGATATTTCCAGTAATTGGCCAAGCTGTATAAGGATGCATTTTCTTTAGGAGGTCTTTGAGGCTCTAACTCAGGATGAACGAATAAATAAATATTATCCCAATAATTATGATTCTTATTTTCGCCCCGATAGGGCATCTTCAGAAGTTCAGAAGCAATATCTTTTCCCTCTTTCTTCAGAACAATTTGGCTTGGAGAAGAACAAGGAAAACAAATGCAAAAAAAGGCAATTGTTGGCCCAAATTGACGAATTTGTCTCATTGCAGTCATGTTAGATGATTCTACCGCAAAACATATCCGTTTAGTGCTTCAATCCACTACAGGTGGCGCTGGTCTCATACATCGTGGCTATCCCGCTGAGGGTGCCCCCTTTTCCCTAGCGTGCTTGGGACTCTCCCCTGGAGCGGAGCCGCCCGGCATTAGCACTTTTGCGATGCGCCAAAACTCCGCGCCCAGCGACTCGGCCTCTGGCGTATCCGGGCTGTTCCGGTCCTCGCCGCGTTCGCGCAGGGCGGTGATCTCACGAATTGAATGTTTCACGGTGGTCGATTTCGTGTTCATTCTTTTCGGCTCCTACGGATAAATACGATGCAGCGTGCGTGCGAATGGAATCGTCTCACGGACATGGTCCAGTCCACAGATCCAGGCGACGGCGCGCTCAATCCCCATGCCGAAGCCCGAGTGCGGAACACTGCCGTAGCGGCGCAGATCGAGATACCACTGAAAAGCTTCCTTGGGCAGGTTATGATGCTCGATGCGGGCGTTCAGCAGTTCGTAGCTGGAGACGCGCTGCGAGCCGCCGATAATCTCGCCATAACCCTCCGGCGCCAGCACATCCACGCAGAG
>CAZXVX010000033.1:0-24553 GCA_964644105.1 uncultured Occallatibacter sp.
AAAATTCCGTTACCGTTGAGAATCTTTTAGCCGCTTTCGAAGGCGAATCGAATGCGCACGCCAAGTACTCTGCCTTTGCTCTGAAAGCCGACGAGGAGGGGCTGCACGGCGCAGCCAGCCTCTTCCGCGCCGCCGCCCGCGCCGAGCAGATTCACGCCGGCAACCACGCCCGCGTCATCGGCCAGTTGGGTGGGCGCGCCGAGTGTGAGATTCACCCTATTGAGGTGAAAAGCACTCTGGAAAACCTGAAGGCCGCCCTCAACGGCGAGCAGTACGAGATTGACACCATGTATCCCGGCTTCCTGGCCGAGGCTTCGGAGCGCAAAAACACGGCCGCCATCCGAACCTTCACCGGCGCTTTAGAGGCCGAGAAGACCCATGCTCGACTCTACAGCGAGGCCATCGCTCTGCTGGCAGCCGGAAAGAAAGACTCCTGGATTGGCGAGGCGCGTGACTTCTATGTCTGTCCCGTCTGCGGCTACACCTCGGAGACTGAAGAAGAACACGAGCGTTGCCCGGTCTGTAAATGCCCATGGGAGAAGTTCGAAATCATCCGGTAATATTTCACAGGTTAAAGCGCCGGTCTACTGACCGGTGCCCCAACGAACGATCCACGTTCATTGGGGTGGATGACTGGCTGCGAGCGTGGGCGTCCCCGCCCATGCTCTCCCAGAATTCATAACCACACCACGGGTCAAACCATCTTCACTAATCCATCCAGTCATTTCCTGGGAATCATCAACTCCGCACCCTCGCCGACGTGATAGGTCGCGGAAAAATTCCCCTGATCGATGCCCAGCGAAAGCCTGCCGCGCGAGTCAATATAGAAAAGCTCCTTGCCCAACGGCACGTCGCTGAAGGTCTTCACAAACGGAAAGCTGTAACTCTTGCCGGCCAGCGTTACCGGAACTTGATCGCCGATCTTGTATCCAAGCTGGGCAAATATCTCCGCGGGTACGTTCAGCACAAGATTGCCAAAAGGCCCATCTGTGCCAATCACTTCACCGTGCAACCCAGCGGCATCGACGGTGGCAATCTTCAATTCAATGCGAACCAGCTTGGTAACATCCACAGCCGGACCGGCCAAACGGAAATCCTCGCCGCGCGCCAGGTGCGCACCGGCCGGCGAGAAAATATCGCGCCCATGAAAAGTCGAGGAGATGCCGGAGCCAATCATCCATGCGGGGTTGGTGATTTCATGCGCCTCCACGATGCCGTCGCGCTGTTGAACCAGGGTCAGCAGGCCGTTGTCAGGCAGGACGAAAAACTGCCCCACTCCCGACTTGGCAATAATTGCCTTGCGCGGGGAGCCGACTCCCGGATCGATCACCACCACAAAGACCGCATCCTTGGGAAAATATGGAGCCGACCCGGCAAGAAAGCGCGCGCCCATCGCAATGTTAAAGGGTTCGGATTGATGAGTAATGTCAAGGATGCGTACCCCAGGCGCGATCCCGTCCATCACTGCCTTACATATGCCAACCGCGTCGTCCTTCACGTCAAAATCCGTCATAAAGCCGATCACGCGCATCGTCGCCGCGTGCTGGGCTACAGCCGTCCAGGTCAAGAAAGCGGTCAGCCCAACAGTAAACAAGAACCTCATTTTCCCGTGCAAAGATCACCCCCTAGACTTTTCCTATAGTAGCGCAGAAATCGCCGCCCCACACGAATGCTCCTCGGACCCGACCATTTATCATGGTTCTCAGTTCTTGGATTCTTCATGAAAGAAACTCATAAACTTGATCCGGCCCTTCGACGCCGCTTGCGCCAGGCCGAAGCCAAGCTCCGCGCCGCTCAACTGCGCCTCTCGCGAACAGAGCGAAGCATCCTCTATTGGACCCGTGTTCTGGCGGACCTTCGCCATGAAAGGACACGCGCCGTTCAACCGCCACTTTGGCCGGAAGAAGAGTTCAAAAAGAAAAAGCCGAACTAGCGCGGGTTAGGACCACGCCGTCCGGCTTTGCCTATTCTTGTACTGCCGAGTTACTTCGCCGCTGCAGCCTTTTGCGCGGCCCAGCGTTTTTTCACGGCCTCTGCAATCCGCTTCCGCCCTTCAGGCGACAGGTTCCGCTTCTTCTTCTTAGACTTCGCGGGCTTGGCCGCTACCGATGCCGATGCCTTCTTAGGCGCAACTGAAGTCGCGACTGCCTTCCTCGGACGGCCGACTGACTTCTTCGGAGCTGCCACAGCGCCGCCGCCCAACAGAGCGCGTGCCTGCTGCAACTGGGCGATTTCCTTATCAATCGTTGCCAGAATATCTGAAATTGCCATGTTTCCTCCCTGATTGTCTCTTGGCAATGAATCCAAACTCCGCATTAACTAACTCTGCCACGGCCACTGGACCCGCTTGCCTTATAACCACAATACGCAATCATAGGAACTTTGACAAATGACTATCTTAGGCCATTAGTCATGAAGAATACTTTCTGGCAACAATATGGGATCAATCTCCCGAAATAATCAATGCTTGCCTTCCAGATAGTTTTAGCCCATCAATGGCTTTCACTGGCCCGCAAAAAGATAAAACTGTTGGCAGCTCTGGCGCCAACTTGCTAACTCCCATGCATCCGCAAAGCAAACGCTAACTCACTGAATTATTTACCACAATCGTCTTCGTCCAGTCTTGCAAGCAATGCTCGTTGATTGTTAGAAATAGACATAAATCAGACTTGGATCGATTCCCGGAGAGTCTAATTGTTACCGACCTCCCGAATCGACCATGGCCCACTTTAAGATTATTCTCAGATCTCGGAACAAACCGCGGAAGTTCCGAGAACAAGGATCTCCTCTTTTTCGCCGTACCACACTCTTTCATGCCCTTGCACTGCTAAACTTGAAGAACATGATTCTCCCGTTTGTCCGCGAGATCTTCGCGGAGCTGGAGCACTCTTCCGGATTCGAGCGCGTGCGAAGGCACCTGAGCCTGGGCGCGGGGCGCAGGCGTGTATCCGGACTCACAACCACAGCGCGGGCCATCTATCTGCCGCTAATGGTCAGGTCTGCGCGCCAGCCGGTCATCGTCCTGGTTGCCGATAACAAAGCCGCCGAGGCGCTCGAACCCATGCTGCGGGCTGGTTGTGAACTCACTGGCGCGGTGGATCCAGCCGCCGTGGTTCGTTTGCCAGCCCACGACGTGCTTCCCTTTGAAAACCTCTCCCCGCATCCCGATGTGCAGGAGCAGCGCGCGGCGGCCTTGTGGAAGTTGGCCACCGGAACCGTTTCTATCCTCATCGCCCCGGTCGAATCTGCTGCGCTCAGGCTCTTCGGTCGTGAATACTACGCCGGCTTGGCGGTTACTCTCAGGCGTGGTGAAGAACTGGATGTGGAGGTACTGACCACCCATCTGGCTGCCGTCGGTTACACCCCGATGGATCTGGTCGAGATGCCTGGTCAATTTACCCGCCGCGGCGGCATTCTGGACATTTATTCCCCTGAGTCCGACCGCCCCGTCCGCATCGAATTCTTTGGCGACGAGATCGAGACAATCCGCAAATTCGATCCCGAAACGCAGCGCTCACAAAGCGGCTTGGATGAAGTGCAGTTATTACCGCTGACAGAGACGCCGGTGACTGAGCACTTGCTGGCCGCGGTGCATGGGCGACTCAACCGTCAGCGCGTCGAATGGACCAGCGATCAAGAATACTCCGAAGGATTTCAGCAAATGGCTGATGAACTGGCTGCCGGAGCTGGGGTCAGCGTATTTCCCGGTTGGGAGTTCTTCTCCGCTGTTGCAGGAGCAAATCAGTCTCTGTTAACTTTGTTGCCCAAATGCGCCCTCTTCATCGATGAGCCGGCCATGGTACGCAATCAAATCGATCGCTGGTGGAATAAGGTCGAGCAACGCCATGAGCGCTCAGCGATAGGTTCGTTGCTAACTCCCAAAGAGATCTATCTATGCCCTGAAGAACTACAAGCCGCGCTGGATACTCATATGGGCCTCAATTTTGATCAACTGGGCGTGGTAGACGTGCTTGACCAGGACAGCACACTCGGCGAAATCGAATTGAACACGCGTCCCACCCTCCGCTTTCATGGCTCGATCCCGGATCTAACCGAGCAATTACGCGCGCTCATCGAGGAAGAAAAGCGCATTTTCCTCGCCGCTCCTCATCAAGGCGATGTTGAACGGCTGGCAACAGTGCTGCGCGAGTACCAGATTCCCTACCGCATGGGCAGCCGAAATCCGCATCCTGCCGAAACCATGCTCGATGAATCAAGTTATCTGGCTGGTGACCTGCGCGTGCCGGTGATTGTTCGTTCTCCGATCACCGCAGGAGTGAATTTTCTCGATTCAAATCTGATTCTCTTCGGTGCCAATGACTTATCGGACGACGCGGATGTTACGGCTCGACCGGAGCCAAAGCGGTCTAAAACCGCCGCATTTATCTCCGATTTCCGTGATTTGACCGTCGGAGATTATGTGGTTCACGTTGAGCACGGCATCGCGCAGTATCAAGGCCTGAAAGATATCTTCCAGGATGGACTTTCAGTTGAATTTATGATTCTGGAATTCGCCGAACAGGCCAAGTTATATGTTCCGCTCACTCGGCTCGACTTGATTCAGAAGTATCGCTCGACCGATACCGGTCCAGCGCCCGCGCTCAACCGGCTTGGCTCGCAGCAATGGGCCAAGACCAAGGCTCGCGTTCGCAAGGCCATGCAAGATATGACCGGTGAGTTAGTTAAGTTATATGCCGAGCGAACTGCCGCGCAGGGAACATCCTTTTCCAAAGACAATGATTTCCAACGCGAGTTCGAAGGTTCTTTTGACTATAACGAGACAGAAGATCAGTTATCCGCCATTCGCGCCATTAAATATGATATGGAATCCATGCGCCCCATGGACCGTCTGCTCTGTGGCGATGTGGGTTATGGAAAAACTGAGGTTGCCATGCGGGCGGCATTCAAAGCCGTGCAGGATGGCAAGCAGGTTGCCGTGCTGACTCCTACAACCATTTTGAGCTTCCAGCACTTTGAAACTTTTAAAAAACGCTTTGCACAGTTTCCTATGACAGTTGAAATGATCTCCCGCTTCCGCACCGCGAAAGAGCAAAAGGAAATCGTCGCGCGCGTGGAAACAGGCAAAATCGACATACTGATCGGCACGCACAGGCTGTTATCCAAAGACATCAAATTTCTGGATTTGGGCCTGTTGATTGTCGATGAGGAGCAGCGATTTGGTGTGCGCCACAAGGAGCGTCTCAAGCAAATGCGCAAAGAGATCGACGTACTGGCCATGAGCGCCACGCCGATTCCGCGCACGCTGCATATGTCCTTGGTAGGTCTGCGGGATATGAGTGTAATCGAGACGCCACCCAAAGACCGCATGGCGATTCAAACCGTTGTCGCCAAGTTTGATGAAAAAATTATTCGCTCCGCCGTCGAGGTCGAACTGGAGCGTGGCGGCCAGGTTTACTTTGTGCATAACCGCGTCGAATCGATCTACGAGATTGCCGCTCGAATTCAGGAGTTGGTTCCGGCCGCGCGAGTCGCTGTCGGCCACGGCCAAATGGGCGAAACAGATTTGGAGCGCGTGATGCTGGCCTTCATGAATCACGAATATGATGTGCTGGTTGCGACGACCATTATCGAAAATGGGCTGGATATTCCGCTGGCCAATACCATGATTATCAATCGCGCCGACCGCCATGGATTAAGCGAGTTATATCAGTTGCGCGGCAGAGTGGGCCGATCAAACCGGCGCGCCTATGCATATCTTCTGATTCCGCCAGAGCAGGAATTGACGGAAATAGCGCGCCGCAGGCTGGCCGCGCTGAAAGAATTCAGCGACCTGGGCGCGGGCTTCAAGATAGCTGCGCTGGATCTCGAATTGCGCGGCGCTGGAAATATGCTGGGCGGCGAGCAGAGCGGGCACATCGAAGCTGTCGGCTTCGAGTTATATACTTCCATGCTGGAAGCCGCCGTGAAAGAGATCAAAGGCGAGACCAGCGATGATCGGCCAACCACGCAACTCAATCTCGGCATTGCGTTGCGCATTGATGAGAGCTATGTTCCAGAAGAGAATCAGCGCTTGCGGCTTTACAAGAAAATTGCCGGCGCAATGAGTGAAGCAGCGGTCAGGGAAGTGCGCGCGGAGATGGAAGACCGTTATGGATCGCCGCCGGATGCAACGGTTTATCTTTTGGAGGCTTCGCTGATCCGCTTGGAATGCGAGCGGATTGGCATTGCGCAGGTGAACCGCAAGCGCGCCGAGTTGCAGATTCGCTTCACGGAAAATGCGGCAGTTGATCCTCAACAATTGATGCGATTGGTTGCACGGAACGCTAAACGCGGCGCTCAGTTCACACCGCAAGGCCTTTTGAAGTATCCTTTGACTGCTACGCGCAACGACGAACTTCTGCTGGAGATCAGCGAATTGATTCAGAATCTGGCGCCCGCGCCGGTAACTGTTTAAGCCTTTTCAGAATATGAGAAGAGATGCGATGATAAAAATTCATGCGTTTTTTACAATTGGAGTTTTTATGGCTTCGGCGATTCAAGCCAGCGCGAACAAAGAAACCTGGCAGCAGACGTTTGCCAAAGTCTCAGATGAGTACTTCGATCAGGTGTACTTTCACTATGCGCCTACGCAGGGAACACTGGTCGGCTATCACCAGTACGATGCGCAGTTGGAAGATAATTCGCGCGCGAATATAGACGCCGAGATTGCCGCTCTCAAGAGTTTTGAGAAGCGCATTGAAGCCATTCATCCGGACAATTCTTCTGCAAGTTTTGGTCCGCGAAGTGACCGCGAGATAGTATTGGCCAACATTCGTTCTCAACTGCTTACACTGGAAGTGATTCGCCCGTGGGAAAAGAATCCGGATGATTATTCAAGCACCTGCGCGAATGGAGCATTCTCGCTTATGGAGCGGAAGTTTGCCTCGCCGGATGAAAGACTCCGCTCTCTGATATCGCGCGAAAAACAGATGCCCACTCTGCTTTTTGATGCGCGTGTGAATCTTCAGAATCCGCCGCGCGTTTTCACGCAGATCGCCATTGAACAGTTACCGGATATAATCAGCTTTTTTGAACGCGATGTTCCGACAGCTTTTGTAGATGCCAAAGATGCGGCGTTGAAGGCTGAGTTTGCGCAGACAAACGCAGCTGTTATTGCGGCGCTTAAGGACTATTTGGTATGGCTTAAGACGGATTTGCTTTCTAAGTCAAACGGCGACTTCCGCATCGGCGCGGATACCTTTGCGAAGAAGTTGAAGTATGATGAGATGGTGGATTTGTCACTCGACAAACTGCTCGAAATCGGCTGGGCAGATATGCGCAAGAACCAGGCACACTTCAAACAAGTGGCCAAAGAACTAGAACCCAATAAGGAACCAAAAGCGGTGCTGGAAGAACTGGGAGAAATGCATCCCGCGCCGGATCAATTGCTGAATAGTTTCCGCGCAACCTTCGATAGTCTTATCAGCTTTATTCGCGAACATCAGATAGTGACCATTCCGTCGGACGTTCGGCCTATTGTCGAAGAGACACCGCCTTTCATGCGCGCAACGACTTTTGCCTCAATGGATACGCCGGGGCCGTTTGAGACTCAATCTACAGAAGCATACTTTAATGTAACTCTGCCCGATCCGTCGCTGAAGCCGGAAGAGGTGGAAGGCTTTATGCATTCCTTTAATATCGGCACGGTGATTTCAACGGCTGTGCATGAAGCATATCCAGGGCATTACATTCAATTTTTATGGTTGCCGAAGGCGCCAAGCCGCGTGCGTAAATTGCTTGGTGCAAACACCGACATCGAGGGCTGGGCGCATTACACCGAGCAGATGATGCTCGACGAAGGTTACGGCCAACCGGGCACGGGAGCCAAGGATGAACGCGAAGCGAAGTTTCTGCGCCTCGGCCAGTTACAGGATGCTCTGCTCAGAAATGCGCGCCTGATTGTGGGCATTCAAATGCACAGCGGCAAGATGAGCTTTGACGAGGCTGTCGAGTTTTTCCAGAAGGAAGGTTATCAGTCCAAAGAGACAGCCACGATGGAGACCAAGCGCGGAGCAGGAGATCCGACTTATCTCTATTACACGCTGGGCAAGCTGGAGATCATGAAGCTGCGCGAGGACATGAAGAAGATGCAGGGCGCGGCGTTTTCTTTGGAGAAGTTTCATGATGATTTCCTGAAGCAAGGCTTTCCGCCAATCAAGATTGTGCGCGAGGCAATGATGGGAGACGATTCACCAACTTTGTGAGCGACAGGGTTTTCCACTCTAACCACGAAAGAAGGATCGCGACGAAGTCGGAAAACCGGTTTTTTTGTGAAAATGAGGTCGATGAGATGAGCAGAAGCGTTCGAAAGGCAGTCTTTCCAGCAGGCGGATTAGGCACGCGGTTTTTGCCGGCCACCAAGGTAATTCCCAAAGAGATGCTGGCGCTGGTTGATAAACCTATCATTCAGTATGGAGTGGAAGAAGCGATAGCGTCGGGAATCGAACATATTATTATTGTTACCGGCCGCGGAAAAGGCGCGATTGAAGACCATTTTGACCATAGCTTCGAGTTAGACGCGACTTTGGAGCGCAAAGGGAAGCATGAGTTGCTGGCGGTCTCTCGCGGAGTTTCCTCGCTGGCGCACATCAGCTACGTGCGACAGAAGGAGCCTTTGGGCTTGGGCCACGCAGTGCTTTGTGCCAAGAACCTTGTTGGAGATGAACCGTTCGCAGTGATTCTACCCGACGATGTTATTGAATCTGAAGTGCCATGCCTTAAACAAATGATGGATGTCTTCGATGAACGGAACGGCTCGATACTGGCAACGCAAACTGTTGAAGGCGAGGGGATCAGCGCATATGGCGTGCTGGCTGGCAATCAAGACACGGATAACTTGCGTGTATTCAATTGCACCGGCATGGTAGAGAAGCCAAAGTTTTCAGAAGCTCCATCGAAACAGGCGATCGTGGGCCGTTATATACTCACTCCGCGCGTCTTTGAGTTACTGGAGAAGACGAAGCCGGGCGCGGGAGGAGAGATACAGCTTACGGATGGCATCAAAGCGCTTCTCAAGCTAGAAAAGGTCTTTGGCTATACCTTCGAGGGCAAGCGATACGACGCGGGAGATAAGTTGGGGATGCTGCAGGCGACAGTCGAGTTTGCGCTGAAGCGCGACGATCTAGGGCCGCAGTTCCGCGCTTATTTGAAGGGGCTGAGATTGTGAAGCGGGGTTGACGTTGTTAGCGGAGTTGAAACAACTGCTAACTCCGCTAACTTACGCCTTCCACTTGATGTTACATCCGATCGACGGGCGCTGATCCGTGGGAATCGGCTTGCCGGCAAGCACTGTGTCAATGGCAGAGCGCAGGTCTTCGCCGGTAACCGGAATGCCGTTGCCGGGGCGGCTGGAGTCGAATTGGCCGCGATAAACGAGCCGCAAATTTACATCAAATAAAAAGAAATCCGGTGTGCATGCGGCTTTATAAGCACGAGCCACGACCTGTGTCTCATCGTACAAATAAGGAAAGACAAAGCCATAACTCTTTGCCTGGCTGCTGAGTCCGGCAGGCGAGTCGGCAGGGTGAGTTTCCGCATCATTGCTGCTGATGGCCACAATGCCTATGGGCTGGTCAGCGTAATCCTTGCCAACCGCGGCCAAGCCTTCATTGATGTGCTTGACATACGGGCAGTGGGCGCAGATGAACATAACCAGAAGTGCCTTCTGGCTTCGGAAATCATCCCGGCTCACTGCCTTGCCGGTCACAACATCAGCGAGAGTGAAATCGGGGGCGATAGTGCCCAGTGCGAGCATGGTGGATTCGGTGAGGGACATTGTTAACCTCCTTGGGCGGATTGGGTTTTTGGAAACCCCTTCGCACTATACGCGAAAGAACGGGGCACCCAAAATTGCAGTTACAACAAGCTACTTCAAAACAGCGGCGTCTGGCGCCCCGGCATCGTCAGTCCAAAGTGCTCGTAGGCCAGGCGCGTGGCGACACGGCCTCTGGGTGTGCGGTCGAGGAATCCAATCTGGATAAGGAATGGTTCGTAAACCTCTTCGAGCGCGTCCTGCTCCTCGGCCAACGTAGCGGCCAGTGTGCTCAGGCCGACCGGCCCACCGTCGTATTTCTGAATGATGGCCAGCAGCAACTTGCGGTCGATCTCGTCAAAGCCGTGCGCATCAACTTCAAGCATGGTCAGCGCGGCGTTGGCGGTTGGCTGGTCAATAACGCCGTGGCCGCGCACTTGGGCGTAATCGCGCACGCGGCGCAGCAGGCGGTTGGCAATCCTCGGTGTTCCTCGGGAGCGCAAGGCTATCTCCGCAGCGCCGTCATGGTCGATGGGGATCTGCATTACCTCGGCGGATCGCTCGACGATGAAGCGCAATTCATCCTCGGTATAAAACTCCAGCCGCAGCAGAATGCCGAAGCGCGAGCGCAAAGGCGACGAAAGCAAACCAGGCCTGGTTGTGGCGCCAATAAAGGTAAATGGCCTGATTTCCATCACATGGGTGCGCGCCGCCGGACCTTGGCCAATAATAATGTCCAGCTTGTAATCTTCCAAAGCGGTGTAGAGCTTTTCTTCCAGCACCGGCTGCATCCGGTGGATTTCGTCCAAAAAAAGCACTTGCCGCTCGCGCAAGTTGGTAAGGATAGCCGTCAGGTCGCCTTGTATTTGTAGCGCAGGGCCGGAGGTCTGCTGGAAGCCCACATCCAACTCATTGGAAATAATGGTGGCTAGCGTAGTCTTGCCCAGCCCCGGAGGGCCAAAGAGCAGCACATGGTCCAGAGCTTCGCCGCGGGATTTGGCCGCCTCAAGAGCGATTGCCAACTGCTCCTTGGCTTTGGACTGGCCGATGAACTCGCGTAGCCAGCGCGGGCGCAGCTTAAGTTCAAAACCCTGCTCTTCGTCAGCGCGCGAGGCGCTGACCAGCCGTTCCGGAGTGTTGTCGCGTGCTATGGCCATGCTGAAATGAAGTGTAGCCGCTCCAGGCTGTGATGGGCAAAGCGCGGCTCGCAGCGAAAAAACCGCCAACCCGAGGGCAAACCCCGACAGAGCAATGCGTTCAAGGCACCGTCCGACGCTTATTGACTGTCTTGATTCCGTAGAAATGAGGCGCTTTTTCACATCCCGCACACTAGTAATTTGAAGGCATATAGTCGAATATGGAAGAGATTCTATGGTTGCTTTGCCTTCAAGCAGAGTTTAAGCTATTGGAATCGCCAGGAGACCCTCATGTTCAAACGCCTCTGCTTTGGAGCGCTTCTGCTCACCGGGCTAGTTCTTTCCTTTAACGGCTGCAACACCAATTCTTCTTCAGGGCTGACCACCATTGTCATCAGCCCCAGCCAAGTTACGGTGTCGCTGGCGCCTCCGGGGTACCAGCAGGGGCAAAGCCAATATACGGCCATCGGATACTATGGCCATGCGGGTCATCAGACGACTCAGGATATTACCAGTAAGGTCACATGGTCTTCCAGCGGCAGTCAGATAGCCACCATCAGCAGCACAGGGCTAGCCACGGCTACCGGTTTCAATTCGCAAACCGGCGAGGGATGGATTGGGAATACCAACATCACCGCCAGCGCGCCCGGTTATGACGGCGATATCGTCAGCAATAATTCGGTCTTCACTGTGACCGCCTGCACGGCTTGCGTCAATACTGATATTTCCGCAATCACGATTTCACCGGCAACGCAAACTGTTGCAACATTGGGTGTTCCAGTACAATTCGAGGCGATCGGCAAAACCGTCAACGGGAACTCGGTCGTGCTTACGAATCTGTCTGGGATTCAATGGGTTTCGAGCGTTCCGACCATTGCCTCGATCAGCCAACCGACCTCCGGCCTGTTTGAGACGGTCGGCGCAGGCACCACCACGATTACCGCCAATTTCACCAACCTCGATGGCTCCGGCGCGTCAGGAAGCGCAACTCTCACTGTGGCGCCTTCCGGCTCGCCCGAACCTCTAACATCGATGGCCGTCTCTCCCAACGCGCAGACTTCCCTGGCGGTTGGCGATACAGCCAAATTCCTGGCAATTGCCACCACCAATGCCGGTCCAACGGTGAATCTGACCAATCAAACCGCCACGGTGGATGGCCACTTGATCAAGGCCGCCACATGGACTTCGAGCAATCCATCGGTAGCTTCCATCGATCCAGTACTCGGCGTGGCCCAAGCACTCTCGGCAGGCGTTTCCGTCATCACTGCCCTTGCCTACAATCCTGATGGAACCGTCGTTACTGGCGCTTCAACCTACACGGTAACGGTTTCTTCTACCGGATCCACGGAACCGCTGACCGCGCTGACCATCCTGCCTGCAACGCAAACCTCACTGACCACGGGCAAAGGCGCCAACGTCAACTTTATCGCTATTGGAACCACCGGCTCCGGCGGCTCAGTACTGCTGACCAACGCCGTGCAAACAGTCAACGGGCAGACCATTGACCCGGTCAGTTGGTACTCCAGCAATCCATCCGTAGCCAGCTTTGCATCGAGTTCAGTCGGCACGGCTACGCCGAACAGTGCAGGAGCTACGGCCATCACCGCTGTCGTCACCAATCCTGACAAGACCGTGGTCACGGGCGTTGCGACCTACACCGTCTCGGTTCCAGCAACCGCCGAGCCTTTGGTTTCGCTGGCTGTTTCACCCGCTACGCAGTCGGTTCAAGTTGGCAATACGACCGCCAATTTCATCGCCATTGCCACCACCGGCCTTGGCACAACGGTGAACCTGACCGATCCCAAGACCTACACCATCCCCGGAACTTCGCCCGCGGAGACGATTCAATGGGCGCAATGGAACTCCAGCGACCCGGCCGTGGCCACCATTGATGCAAACACCGGCATCATTACGGCCAAGGCGGCTGGCGTCACCGCCATCACAGGCATTGCCACCAACCCCGACGGAACCGTGGTGTCAAGCAGCGCCGCTTTGACGGTGACCGCTGGTGCCTCGGAGCCGCTGGTCTCGCTGGCCATCCTTCCCACCACTCAAACTTCGCTGGCCACCGGCGCAGCCGCCGATGTCAATTTCATCGCCATTGGAACCACCAGTTCAGGAGCCACGGTAGATTTAACCACCAAGACGTATACGGTTCCGGGCAGTTCGCCGGCTGTGGTCATTCCGGTTGCCCAGTGGAGTTCCAGCAATCCAACGGTGGCAAGTTTTGCTGCACCCACCGGCGGGATTGCCACGCCAAACGGCAACGGCACTACCGCCATCACCGCTGTCGTCACCAATCCTGACAAGACCGTGGTCACGGGCGTTGCGACCTACACCGTCTCGGTTCCAGCAACCGCCGAGCCTTTGGTTTCGCTGGCTGTTTCACCCGCTACGCAGTCGGTTCAAGTTGGCAATACGACCGCCAATTTCATCGCCATTGCCACCACCGGCCTTGGCACAACGGTGAACCTGACCGATCCCAAGACCTACACCATCCCCGGAACTTCGCCCGCGGAGACGATTCAATGGGCGCAATGGAACTCCAGCGACCCGGCCGTGGCCACCATTGATGCAAACACCGGCATCATTACGGCCAAGGCGGCTGGCGTCACCGCCATCACAGGCATTGCCACCAACCCCGACGGAACCGTGGTGTCAAGCAGCGCCGCTTTGACGGTGACCGCTGGTGCCTCGGAGCCGCTGGTCTCGCTGGCCATCCTTCCCACCACTCAAACTTCGCTGGCCACCGGCGCAGCCGCCGATGTCAATTTCATCGCCATTGGAACCACCAGTTCAGGAGCCACGGTAGATTTAACCACCAAGACGTATACGGTTCCGGGCAGTTCGCCGGCTGTGGTCATTCCGGTTGCCCAGTGGAGTTCCAGCAATCCAACGGTGGCAAGTTTTGCTGCACCCACCGGCGGGATTGCCACGCCAAACGGCAACGGCACTACCGCCATCACAGCCATTGTCACCAACCCTGACGGGAGCGTTGTGACTGGTAGCGCGGCTTACACTGTCACGGTTCCAGCGGTCACCGAACCGCTGGTCTCGCTGGCTGTCCTTCCAACGGCCCAAACTTCGCTGGCCACCGGCGCAGTCGCCAACGTGAATTTCATCGCCATTGGGACCACCAGCTCCGGCGCAACGGTTGATCTGACCACCAAGACCTATACAGATCCGGTGAGTTTGAAGGTCATTCCTGTAGCGCAGTGGACTTCCAGCAATCCGCTTGTGGCCAGCTTTGCTTCGCCCACGGGCGGCGTCGCCACGCCGAATGCCGCTGGCGCAACAGCCATCACCGCCGTCGTCACCAATCCTGATGGAACGGTGATCACCGGCAGCGCAGCCTACACGGTTTCGGTTCCGACCACCACCGAGCCTTATGTCTCCCTGGCTATCGTTCCGGCCTCGCAGATCCTGACCACCGTGGGTCAGCAAGCAAAGTTTATCGCCATCGCCACCACTGGCACAGGCACCACCGTGGATCTGTCCAATGTTGGCGGCGTTGTTTGGAGCAGCAGTGACGCCAGCGGTAGTATAGTCAAGCAAGTTGGGACAACCAATGTCTTTACTGCTGTTGCGAACGGCGCTGTCGCAATTACGGCGACCTACAACAATTCTCTCGCCAACGGCAATTCAAAAGACTTGACTTCGGTGACTGCCAGCGGATCGGTCAGCGTCAACATCGGCACGCCGGAGCCACTGCTCTCCCTGTCGGTTCTGCCCAACACCCAATCAGTAGCTGGAGTCGGCCAACAACCCACGCAATTCCTGGCCATCGGTGATTTTGCTGACTCGTCCTCCACTCCGGGCAACCAGAATATGACCAATGGTTTTACCAGCGGAACTTCCGTCTATACCGTCAAGTGGTATTCCAGCAATCCATCCGTCGCTGTTGTCTGCAACTCGGTTGCCTCCGGCATCACCAACCCGGCTAGTTGCCCATCGGCCACACCAGGGCTTGTTGTTGCCACGGGCGAGGGCGTAACAGCCATCACCGTAGTCTCCACCAGTTCTGACCAGAGCGGAGCGACTGCTTCGGCCACATTCACGGTCACCGGAGCCGCCGTCGAGCCGATCTCCGCGCTTTCTCTTTTCCCTGGCACTCCTTCGGTCACTTTGCCGATCATTGGATCAGTGAACCCGGCCACGGTTAACTTCATCGCCATCGGCACCAACGGAAGCACTGGTTTGCAAACCAACGTCAACTCACTGGTGCAATGGACCTCTACCAATCCGCTGGTAGCCACCGTGGATAACACCGGCAAGGCAACGGCAATCGAGGCAGGCACTACGACCATTGAAGTTACTTACACCAATCCAGCCAGCGCCGGATCAGGTGTGGTGACAGCTTCCACCGAACTCACCGTTTCTGGCGTAGCCTCTGAACCGCTTACCGCCGTGACCATTTATCCAGCCAATCCGTCGGTCTCGACGCCGAATGAGTCCAGCCAGCTTTTGGCCATTGGAACCTTTGCCGCAAATCCAACCACGCAGGATGTCACGGCCGGTCTGGCCAGCCCAGTCATTACCACCAGTTGGAGTTCCAGTAATACCGGCGTGGCCACTGTGACAACTGCATGTCCAGCCGGCATCACTGCCGAATCCTGCACCCTTTCGGATTGCCCTCCGGGTTCTACCGGCGCCACCTGCACCACCTGCGTCGCTCCCACAGTAGCCGCCGGTTCTTACTGCGCTACGAAGAACCCATCCACGCCCATCGGCACCGTAACCTCGGTCAGCGAGGGAAGCACGGCGATCATGGCTATTGCCAAAAATCCTGATGGAACGCTGGTGCCAGCCACCACCACCTTCTCGGTACTGGGCGGAAGCACGGAGGCCTATACCGCACTGACCATCTATCCAGGCGCACAGTCGGCCACAGCGCCAACCCAGCAGAGCCAATTCCTTGTTCTAGGCACGAATGGAACCACCGGCCTGACCTACGACGTGACCGGCCTTGTTCAGTGGTGCTCCAGCAACCCGTCAGTTGCCACAATTGAGAGCGCCGTAGCCGGTTCCGCCACGTGCAGCAATGTCATGGGTACCTCTCCCGGCATCGCTACCGCAGTGTCTTCAGGCAGCACCACCTTCACCGCGGTCTATACCAATCCGAGTGGTGGTGGTCAGGTGATCGCGACTGCCGACTATAGCGTGACCATTGGCACGGCTCCGGAACCACTGCTTTCAATCACTGTGATACCAAGCGGTGTCACAGTTTATACCAAAGGACAAAACGCGCAATTTCTGGCCTTTGGGACCTACTCCAAATCTCCAACCGTTCGCGATCTGACTGACCAGGTTACTTGGTATTCCTCTCTGCCGGAATTGGCAACCATCGAGTCATCGGGCGCCTCTGGCGAAACCGGCGGCGTGGCAACCGCGATGGGGTATACGGGAACTTCAGTCATTTATGCCTTCGATTCGAATCCGGATGGCACAATCGCTACCTCCAACGCAGTCTCATTTACGTGCGAGGATCCCAATACCGGTGTCTGCGATCCGGGTCCGGCTCCCGTGCTGCTGGCCACATTGACCGTTTATAACTCCGGTTCCATCTATGACACAGGCGAGAACCAAAGCACTTGGCTGGTCACCGCTCCCGACGATGAGGGCGGGCCAAATCTGATCCACTGCGGACCTGGCTCGGTGATTGCCGGTTTGGGCGACTCGGTCTGCACAGGCACCTATGCATCAGGATCTAACGCGACATTAACCGCATGGTTGACTGATCCGGCGACGGGGAAGCAAATTGCAGTCGATAATACCTTTGGCGGCTGGTCGTCCAATTGTGATACTTCAACCCTAATACCCTTCACAGTTACCTCGGTGGTGTTTTACAAGAATTCGGCAACGATCACAGTGGCCAGTATGCCTGCCAATACGATGGCTGCGGGAGATGTGGGAGAATTTACGGGGTTGACAGGGAATGCGGCAGTCCTGAACGGACAATTCTTTACTGTCACCTACGTCGATTCTACAAACTTGTTCTTCACAATCGACTATTCGGCGGCTACTGCGGGCGGTCCCTATGCGACCGGAGGAACATTTACAATCGCGGTGAATACGCCGGATTTGGCATCAACCTGCTCGTTGCCAATCAACACCAATACCTCCGTGGGAGCAATCTTCTACAGCCTCTCTCTGGGCTGCTCTGCAGAGACGAGCGGCACTGTGGGAACGTACTTCGATAGCCCCGCAATCACAGTGAGTAACGGCACGGCGCCCTATACCTTCTCGACGGTTGGCGCGCTTCCACCAGGACTCACACTGAATGCATCAACGGGCGCGGTGACCGGAACGCCAACGGCCACAGGCTCATTCTCTATCACGGCAACAGACGCAAACGGAACCCCAACTTCCTCCGCATCTGCCTGCCCAATCACGATAGCCCAGTAACGCGGGAAATCTTAACCCTGTCACAAGTGAAGCCGCCCTTCGGGGCGGCTTCGCAGCGTTTGGATCGTAATATGCTGGATGACCTATCCACTGTGCGCTCTTTGCACAATGCGTGGGAAGCTGGAACCCCAGTTTGCTCTTGATCAATTTGTCGGAATAGTCTCTTTATCGAACGCTGATCTCCCCATCCACATCCACCAACAGATCGTCTCCCTGCGTCTGCATCGAATGAACAATCAGCTTGTCCAGCGTCACCTTGAAACCGGTGGCTGCGGTTGCCCCGGTCAGCGACTTGCGCAGCAGATCGGCGGCATTGATCTTCATGCTTGAAGGGAGCTGGCGGCTCAGAAAGGGCGTGAGCAGAAAGTTCAGCTCCTTCTGATCGACCACCTTCTCCAGGCGCGCGTCACGAAAGCCGATTGTCTCGCCCTCGCCAACCGGAGACAGCGAGACCTCGGGGGATGTGTTCAAAGAGATTCCGATGCAGGAGCTTCCGAAGGACTTGCCAAGCCTGGCGTGAACCTTGAGCAGCACCACGACGCGCTCCCCAACAAAGCTGAGCTGCGCATCGTCGGCATAAACATAGCAAGCGGATTGCGCGTTGCCTTTGAGGTAATAGCGGCCATCTGTTCCGCTGAAGAGTTGCTGCTTGAGGGTGCGCTGCAGCACGTCGCGGCTCACCTTCAGTTCCACGGCGCACGAAGGCATCACTGCACTGGCCATGAGCAAAAGACTGCCCGCCAGCATTTTCCAAGATGAAGTCATAGCTCTATCGTCCCACCGAAGGGCCATCGAATGCCAGTTTTCCCAGATGATGGAACGCCAACAGCAGTTCTATGCGGGCGACTTCACCTCAGGCCAGTAGCGGAAGTTGCGGAAGGTGGCCTGGCCCGCGCCGCAGGCGTAAACAGCGGGGCGTACGTCCAGGAAGCCGCCGAGTACATTGTGGTGCATCCCTGAAATCTCCGCCGACTCCTGAGTGCGCTGCCAGCTTTGGCCTGGAAGACGGTAATAAAAATCTAACTCCTGGCGATCATTGACAATCCGCAGCGTGGCTCGGGTTGTGCCTGGATGATAGCGGCTGGGGATATATCCATTGGCAATGCGCACCCCAATACCTTCCGGAGCAAGCAAAATGCCCGTATAGTGATCTGGATCATAAAATAGCGTCAGTCCAGCCTCGCAACCAGGCGAGACTTCAAGTTCAGCCTCGACGGTGTAGGAATGCCCACCGACCGGCGTTGTCAGAGGGCTGGAATCGGCCAGCGATTTGCCGCGCGCCTGAAGAATGAGAGCGCCGTTGCCGGTTGAAAAGCGAGCCGGCTCCCAAGCTTGCCAAAAGCCCCACTGAAGGCCAAGTTCGGGGTTGGTAAAATCGTCTGAAGGATCAGCGAATGGTTGCTGGCGCGTGCCTGGAATGGGCATTGGAATTGCCGATTCCGCCGTAATGCCCTGCGGAATGCGCCACCAGCCATCGGGAGTCCATTCAACAGGCAACAGCAAAAGCTGGCGGCCCAACGCGCGGTAGCCGCTTTCGTATGAGTGTACGGTCAAGTACCAGCGACCATCTGGAGTATCCACCAGACGCCCATGTCCCAGGCTAAGCCAGCGATCATCCCGGCTGGGGGTATGAACTACGGGATTATAAGGCGAGTACTCCCAAGGGCCGTCGGCGTGGCGGCTGCGGGCAGAGACAACACTGTGGCTTGTGCCGGGTCCGCCGGTCCCACCCTCAGCCACATTGAGATAAAAGTAGCCATTGTGCTCCAGCAACTTGGGACCCTCAAGGCAAGTACATTCCATGCGGGTGGACGCTGGTACCGGCCACGCATCGAAGACCTTGCGCGGCGGAGCTTTCACGGAAACGCCGTCCGCCGTAAGCTCGGCAACTTCTCCACCGGCCATGTATAGAAAGCGGCGACCGTTCTCGGCGATATGCGCGGGATCGATGGAATTGATATTCAGACTGACCGGCTCGCTCCATGGTCCGGTGGGGTGGTTGGCATGCACTACCTGCAAGCTGCCGTTAGCCGGAAAGTAGATGTAGAAGCGGCCTTGGTACTCGCAGAGATATGGCGCCCAAACGCTACCGTAAAAGCGGTGCAGAGCGGCGGCAACCGGCTGCCAGTTGATTAAATCGCGAGAATGCCATATGAGCAGTCCCGGTGCGTAGTTAAAGCTAGAGTGGGTCAGATAAAAATCGTCGCCAACACGAATGGGGCTGGCGTCTGGATGGTCCCCGCCCAAGATGGGATTGTGGTAGAGGTTTGCGCTCTGCGCTTGAGCGAAACAGTTCTTGGCAGCAAGAGCGAGGACGGCGGCGTTCTGAACAAAGCGGCGGCGAGTGAGCATGATGAGGCCAGTGTACCTCCTCAGGCTTTTGGAGTACAGCGATTGCGCCACGCTTGAACTACAAGAAGGTTGCCCAGCATTTAGACTGATTACGTTCCCTAAATGACGATGAGCCACCGCTTTCGACGCATTCGCCGCTTTCACTTCAATCTGCCGCAGCGCATTGCGGCGGGGCTGCTGGCGGCTTTTCTGCTGCAAGGGTTCTGGATCACCGGCCATCAAACGCTCACCGAACGCGATTACCACTATGCCGATTGCGGTCGCCGGAGTTGGGAGCAGCCCTCGCGGTTCGCCGCTGGATTGACCCCTTGCGGCTACATTCCTGATGGAATTCTGGCCTATCGCCTGGCTGGACTGCCGTTAACGATTGATTTGCTTGCCGAGCGCTTTATAGACCACTTTCGCAACCCCGAAGATCGCGTTGTGCAAACCAGCGGTTGGCTGAGCTCCTGGGAGTTGCGCCATCAGCTCACGCATACCCTGCTGCTGTTGCGAGTGCCTTTCCTTGCCGCGGGTTGTTTGCTGGGCGGGGGCCTTTGGTGGGTGACGCGCCGCCTCTTCGGCAATCTGGGCGGTTACACAGCGCTCACGCTGTACTGCTTTTCGCCTGCGGTGCTGCGGGCCTGCGTTGCACCCAACCCCGAATTGCTGGCCGCGCTTGGCGTTTATGGCGGCGTCTACACCTGCATCGGCGTAGCACATGCCATGCAAGGGCCGCGGCGCAAGTGGCGACCGCGTATTCTGCTGCTGATGGCTGCCTTTGGCTTGACCGCAGCCACGCACTTTGCAGCGTTGCCCGTACTCTTGCTGCTCGGCCTCGCGTCCATGTTTTGGATCGCCGTGCAACGACGCGCGCATGTGCTTCCAATACTACTTATCTCCATCGGCGGTGCGCTGGCTTTCGTCTTTGCCTGCTATGATTTTTCGCCGCTTGCATTCCTTACGTTCTTTCGCTCGCCGGCAATTCGTCCTGGGCTTTTATTTGACCCAGCCATGCGCTTTTCCTCAACCCCTTCTAACGCCGGAATTTCAATAGCCGCCATTGCCGCTCTGCTAATTTATCTGAGCTCTCGCCGCTCGCGCTACTTTGGAAACTCCGTTCCTTTGCTCTGCGCGATTACCTTGTTCCTGCTCGATGTGAACGGCTCTCCCTGGCTCTGGGCGCTGCCCTTCCTGCTCACATTCATCGCCGGAGTTTTCGCCGATGCGTATGAATCGCCGCGCGGGCGCTGGGCGATGGGGGCGGCGGCGGCTATCCTGCTGCTGCAAGTATTTTGCTGTGTTCTGAGCTTGCCGCAACTGTGGTAGCGGCAAGGCCATTGTTATAATCGGTCATCCCGGCTTTCAGGAACGGACTCTTATGGCGATCCTCCCCAATCAGAGGCACCTCTTCGACATTCCGGACGAAATTGCTTTTTTCAATTGCGCCTACTACTCTCCACTGTTAAATGAATCGCGTCGCCGCCTGCTCGACGGCGCCGGCAAGAAGAGCCGTCCATGGGAGCGATTGACCGCCGATTTCTTTGAGGATGCAGAGACCATTCGCACTCTGTCTGCGCGCATCTTTGGCGGCGACGCAGACGGCTACGCCGTCATTCCTTCTTCCAGTTACGGATTGAGCACCGCCGCGCGCGCCCTGGAGCCGCATCTCGGCAAAGGGGACAAAATCCTTTATGCGGAGGAGGAGTTTCCCAGCGGTGTTCTGCCCTGGATGAGCGCAACCAAAGCGACGGGCGCAATTCCAATCGCCGTCTCCGCTCCGTTAAATGGGAATTGGACCGAGGCGATCCTCGCGCGTATCGAAAAAGGCGTTAAGGTCGTAGCGGCCTCCACATGCCACTGGACCAACGGCGCAGCCTTTGATCTGGTTGCCGTCGGGAAGGCTTGCCGAGAGGTTGGGTGCGCTCTGGTTATTGATGCAACCCAGTCTTTGGGTGCTGTGCCATTCTCTTTGGATGAGGTGCAACCGGATTTTCTCGTCGCCTCCGGCTACAAATGGCTTCTTTGCCCGTACGGCTTTGGCCTTCTGTTTGTCGCGGAGCGCTGGCGTACGGCGCGGCCTCTTGAGGAAAGCTGGCAGGCGCGCGACAACGCCCGCAACTTTGCGGCGCTGGCTAACTATTCTGAAAACTACCTTCCCGGAGCGCGGCGCTTCGACGTGGGGGAAAGCTGTACGCCGACGATTCTGCCCGGCGCTATCGCCGCTCTTGAACAGGTCGAAGCGTGGGGCGTGGTCAACATTGCCGCCTCGCTGCAAGCAATCAATCTGAAGATTGCGGCATTGCTTGAAGACCACGGGTTTATCTTGCCCGCGCCGTCCTATCGGTCGCCTCATCTCTTCGGCGCGCGGATGCCGGCAAACTTCCCGGAAAACCTGGTGGCCGAGTTGAAGACAAGAAATGTCTACGTCAGCCAACGCTCCAACTCGATCCGCATTGCGCCTCACCTGCATTGCAACGCGCAGGACGTGGATCGCTTCCGGGAAGCTTTGGAGCAGATCAGCCGGAAGATTCTTTAGCGCCTGGGATGCGCCCGTGCCATCCAATGTGCTGATCATTGCGACCGGATTCAGGTTTGGACGCTTCTCTTTCTCTTCATCATATTTACCACAAAATACTGGACAAGTTGTAGATAACGTTATTTTTCGCTTGACAAACTCGCTTAAATATGACACTATAACACTAAGATAATTTTAGTGACATATTTCATAGTTGAGTTGGTGAGTAGCTATCAAATGTTTTTCATTAAGAATTAGTCTCTAGTAGAAGCGTTCCTCGTAGGAATCAAATTTCTGGTACGCATAATCCGTTAACGTGCTAACAGAGAACGTGTTTATAGTAGGAGGAATCGTGAATAGAAAAATGCACTTGAAAACATTAGGCACTCCAGAGCATAATATAAAGATGCAATGGGTGGTTGATTTCCACGACGATTTCGCGAAAGAAGTCCGGCAATTGCCCCCAGCAGTTCGAGAAAAGTTGAAGGCAGCGGCAACGATCCTAAGCGAAGTTGGCCCGCTGCTTGGACGACCACAAGCTGATACGTTCAACGGATCGCGCCACGCGAATATGAAGGAACTGCGATTTGATGCCGATGGAGGTGTATGGCGTGTTGCCTATGCTTTCGATCCAGAGCGCAAGGCCATTTTACTCACGGGCGGTGACAAGAGCGGAACTGATAAGAAACGCTTCTATAGCAATCTATTACGCATTGCGGATGAGCGTTACGATCAGCATTTGCGAATTCTCCTTTTGAAGAGGTAATCCAAATGACAGTTTCATTGGCAGAAATGATTGCCGAAGAATCAGAAGAAAGTCAGGAGCGAATCCGTCAGCTTGCAGCGGAGATGCGGGAAGAAATCAACCTGCGCGAAATGCGCCGTTTGCGCAAACTCACACAAACGCGCCTCTCCAAGAAGCTCAAGATCGGCCAGGAGGGGGTCTCGCGCATCGAAATGCGTTCGGATCTTTATCTCTCCACTCTGCGCAGCTACGTGGAAGGCGTGGGCGGAGAATTGACGCTGATGGTCAAGTTTCCTGACCGTCCGCCGGTTATCCTGACTGGACTCGGCGAAGAGACTGGCAGCAAAAAGACAAAAAAGAAGAGCAAAGTTGGCGCCGAATCCAAGTCTGCAATGCGCCGCGCGTCTTGAGGAAAATCGAGGTCAAAATGCAACCCGTAAATCACCATATAAATCAAAGCAAGATAAGGACTTATTTCTTTCAACTTACCTTGCCAAATCCCGCCCTAAACGGGTAAAATAGAAGCACGCCCGCGGACCTCGGCCCAGCCTTCACCGATTCCCGTTCGCAGCCTCTCTCCGGGCCTAGAAAAGACCTTATGCCAGACGATTTGAATCCATTGCTCCCCCTCGATGGCGGCACACCGCCCAAAAGCGGAACGAACTTCCTTCCCATGAATATCGAGGAGGAGATGCGCCGCTCTTATCTCGCTTACTCGATGTCAGTGATTGTGGGCCGCGCCTTGCCCGACGCTCGCGACGGCCTCAAGCCCGTCCACCGCCGCATCCTCACCGCCATGGACCGCGAAGGACTGCAGCACAACAAGCGCTACTCGAAGTGCGCCGGTGTGGTCGGCGAGTGCCTGAAGAAGTACCACCCTCACGGCGACTCCTCCGTCTATGATGCCCTCGTTCGCATGGCCCAGCCGTGGTCGCTGCGCTATCCGATGGTCGACGGCCAGGGCAACTTCGGCTCCGTCGATGGCGATCCACCCGCCGCCTACCGTTACACCGAGTGCCGCATGGAGCGCATCGCCGAGGCCATGATGGCTGATATCGACATGGAAACCGTCGATATGATGCCCAACTTCGACGAGACAACCGACGAGCCCACCGTCCTGCCCACGCGCATCCCGACCCTGATTGTGAACGGCTCCAGCGGCATCGCCGTCGGCATGGCCACCAACATCCCGCCGCACAACCTGACGGAAGTCGTCAACGCCACCATCGCGTTGGTCAATGATCCTAGCGCTGGCTTGGCGGAAGTCCTCAAGCACGTCCAGGGCCCCGACTTTCCCACGGGCGGCTTCCTCTACGGAAAATCAGGCATCCCCGCCGCTTATAGCACCGGACGCGGCCGCTTCCTGATGCGCGCCAAAACCGGCCTTGAAGCTCTGACCAAAGAGAAGCAGGCGATCATCGTCACCGAGATCCCCTACCAGGTCAACAAATCCAAGCTTATTGAGCGCATCGCTGAGCTGGTTAACGAAAAGATTATTGACGACATCAGCGACGTGCGCGACGAATCCGATCGCGACGGCATGCGCATTGTCATCGAACTCAAGCGCGGCGCGCAGCCGGAGATCGTCCTCAACCAGCTCTACAAGCACACGCAGATGCAAGAGAGCTTCTCGATGATCTTCCTCGCGGTGCTCAACGGCCAACCGC